>NZ_LRTR01000536.1 GCF_001550375.1 Streptomyces europaeiscabiei
CCGCCGCCCGGCGTCACCACCCTCCGGCCGCACCGCCACCCGCCGGAACCGGAACGCACCGACGAACTGCCGCGGCGCGTACGCCAGGCGCACCTCGCACCCCAGCTGCGCGAACAGCGCACCGGTCGACCCACGTCGACGGCATCCTCCCGGTCCGACGACGAACGCACTCCGGAACTCGTACGGGACCGCATGGCGGCCTACCGCGACGGCTGGGTACGAGGCGGCGGCAGAGCACCCGGCTCAGGCGTCACCCACGGCCCCGCGACGGGCAGCGACAGCAGCGAAGGAGACCCCGCATGATCCAGGACCCGAGCACCAGGGCCACCGAACGGTCCGGTGAACTGGACTGGCTGCTGGACGACTTGGTACTGCGCGTACGCGACGTACGGCACGCCGTGGTGCTGTCCAACGACGGGCTTGCGGTCGGCGCCTCCAGCGACCTCAAGCGCGAGGACGCCGAGCACCTGGCCGCCGTCGCCTCCGGCTTCCACAGTCTCGCCAAGGGCACGGGCCGTCACTTCGGTGCCGGCGGCGTACGCCAGACCATGGTGGAGATGGACGACGGCTTCCTCTTCGTGGCCGCCGCCGGCGACGGTTCCTGCCTCGCCGTCCTCACCTCGGTCACGGCCGACATCGGGTTGGTCGCCTACGAGATGGCGCGGCTGGTGAAACGCGTCGGGGAGCACCTCTGCACACCGACCCGCTCCGGCGCGCGCCCGCCCGCGGCCGGATGAACCAGGGACGGGCCGTGCTCATGACCGAAGGCAGCACAGGCGCTTCGCACGAGCCGCCGGGCAGCCGGTGGTACGACAACGAGGCCGGGCCCCTCGTCCGCCCCTACGCCATGACGGGCGGCCGTACCAGCCCCGGCCCGAACGGGGCCCGCTTCGACCTGATCGCACTGGTCTCGCTCGACACCGGCGCACCCGGTGCCGACGATGACACCTCGCTCGGCCCGGAACACCGCACACTCGCCGAACTGTGCCGCACCGAGACCCAGTCGGTCGCCGAACTCGCCGCGGGCGCCGATCTGCCCGTCGGCGTGGTGCGGGTACTCCTCGGCGACCTCCTGGAGCTGGGCCGCGTCACCGTCAGCCGCCCCGTACCACCCGCGCAGTTGCCGGACGAACGGATCCTGCGCGAGGTGATCGAGGGGTTGAAGGCGCTGTAGATGAACGAGCAGTCGGGTCCAACACGTACCGACTTGTGCCTCCACCCGGTACCGAACACGAACAATACGGTCGATGGCACGAAAAACCGGTCCAACGCCACGCGAAGGAGTGGCAGTTGCCATGATGCTGACTCCTCACAGCCGTACGGACGCAGCCGTACCGATGTCGACCACGGCCGACACTCCCGAGAGAAGTGATCGATGGTCTCCGAACACTCCGATGAGACACAGGGCGACACGGGCGCCCTGGCATTGAAGATCCTCGTCGCCGGTGGATTCGGCGTGGGCAAGACCACCCTGGTCGGCGCGGTCAGCGAGATCAGGCCTCTGCGCACCGAGGAACTCCTGAGCGAGGTGGGCCAGTCGGTGGACGACACCGACGGGGTGGACCAGAAGGTCACCACCACCGTCGCCATGGACTTCGGGCGCATCACCATCAGGTCCGGGCTCGCGCTCTACCTGTTCGGCACACCGGGCCAGGACCGGTTCTGGTTCCTGTGGGACGAGTTGGCCCAAGGAGCGTTGGGTGCCGTCGTCCTCGCGGACACGAGGCGACTGCAGGACTGTTTCCCGGCCGTGGACTACTTCGAGCACCGCCACATTCCGTTCGTGGTCGCCGTCAACTGCTTCTCGGGAGCCCGCGCGTACGACGCCCCCGACGTCTCCCGCGCCCTAGACCTCGACCAGGGCACCCCCGTGGTCCTCTGCGACGCCCGGGACCGAGACTCGGGGAAGGAAGTGCTGATTCGGCTCGTCGAATACGCCGGACGGATGCACACAGCCCGGCTGCTCGACTCCGTGGGCTGAACCGGCGTCAACACGCCCGTTCCTGGCCGGTTTCCGTCCCTTGACACCGCTGTTTCGGTTGGGGAAGCACCTGTTGTCGCCGTTCGGGAAGAAGAGCCGCCATTCCTTGTCGGTCATCTTCCTTGCCATGTCCCCCTTGTGCTTGCTCCGACGGCGGCAGTGGGGAAGGCTGAATCGTCGGAATCTCCTTGCCAGGGGGAACGACGAAACGGGGAGTAGGAACGATGGTGCAGAACGCGGGACTCGGTTGGCTGCTGGACGACCTGACCGAGCGCGTGGAACCCATACGGCACGCCTTGGTGCTGTCCAACGACGGACTCGTCACCGCGGCGAGCACCGGCCTGCGGCGCGAGGACTCCGAACACCTCGCCGCGGTCTCGTCGGGACTGCACAGCCTCGCCAAGGGCTCGGGCCGCCACTTCGGAGCCGGTGACGTGCGGCAGACGATGATCGAGTTCGACGACGCGGTGCTCCTCGTGACCGCGGCCGGACCGGGTAGCTGCCTGTGCGTGCTCAGCGCCGCGGAGGCGGACATCGGGCAGATCGCCTACGAGATGACGCTGCTGGTGAATCGCGTGGGCGAACACCTCCGAGTGGATGCCCGCCAGCCCGAAAGCTCGGCCGCGATAGACCGCTGACCTGGTGGTTTCATGGTTGCGGGCAGAGTTATCCACAGGCCCGCCACGACCTTCGGCGAACGGTCTACGGTTTTCCCGAGGCGAGCGCGAGACCGGCGCGAGCACCGCACCACACGGGGGAGAACCGTCATGCCCGGCGACACCGTCACGCGATCCGCCACACCCGCCACGATCACCGAGCCCGCCGCGCTCGCCACGCCGAGCGTCGCCGCGGCCGGATCGACCGGCCGGACCCTCGCACTGAGCCGCGCCGCCCGCGAACTGGGCCTGAAACGAAGCGAACTGGACCTCGCCGTACAAATGGGATGCCTGCGGACAGTAGTCGATGACGGAGGCGGAGGCCGCCGGATCACGCGGGCGGAGACTGACCGGCTCCGTGCCGAGAAGGGCTTCCCGGAGGCCCTGCGGGAACGGGTCGACGCCGTGGGTTCCCACACGGCCGCCGAGATCCTGGGTGTGCCGCTTTCTCGGTTCATGCGCCTCGCACGGCTGGGCTTGGTCACGCCGGTCACGTTCTCCATGAACCGCTACCGTGCCGTGGTCTGGCTCTATCTGGCGGCCGAACTGCGACGGTTCGCGGCCGACGGGGAGAACGCCCGATGGCTGACAGGTCGTATGCCGGAGGACCAGAGGCGTCAGCTGGACGCGGGGCTGGACCTGCGCCCCCGGAACTGGCGAGGTCGGCAACTCGGATTCCTGCTGCGGCAGGCCGACGACCCCTGGAGGCGTGCCGCAGCTCCTGCCGCCCTGCTCGATCCGATCCAGGTCGCGGAGATCGTCCGGGACCCCTACGAGCGGGCCCACCTGAACAGCCACCGGCCCGCACGGGCCGACCACGGCCCGCCCGACTCGCCCGCCGCGCAGATCACCGCGCGGATCATGACGGCCGACGACCCCGATGAGATCGAATGGCTGCAAACGGACCTCCGGCAGTCCCTCGCCGAGGCCCGCGCCCACCGACTGGCACCGAGGCCCCGCCGGAAGGTGCCGGCGTCGACCGCCGCCGCCCGGCACGAGACTCCGGTGGCGGCAGCGGGACCGGCGCCGCACTCACCCCAGGGCCGGCGGCGTCCAGGAAACCCGCAGCCGACGGCCGGCACGGCTCCCGAGGGGCGACGCGGCCTGTTGGGCTGGCTCATGCGCAGACACCATTGACCTGAACCGGTCAGGCACCGAGCTTGCGGAACAGCCCTTCCTGGACGACCGACACCAGCAGACGTCCCTCCAGGTCGTAGATGCGGCCACGGGCCAGCCCGCGGCCACCCACCGCGATCGGCGACTCCTGGTCGTACAGGAACCACTCGTCCGCGCGGAACGGCCGGTGGAACCACATGGCGTGGTCCAGCGACGCCATGTCGAAGCCACGGGGCCCCCAGAGGGGCTCGACCGGGATACGGACGGCATCCAGAAGGGTCATGTCGCTGGCGTATGTCAGCGCGCAGGTGTGGACCAGAGGGTCGTCCCCCAGAGGTCCCACGGCCCGCATCCACACCGCGCTGCGCGGCTCGGCGTTCTCGACCTCCTCGGGGGTCCAGCGCAGCCGGTCGACATACCGGATGTCGAAGGGCTGGCGCCGGGCCATGCGCTCCAACTGCTCGGGGAGCGCGCCCAGATGCTCGGTGATCTCCTGCGACACCGTCGGCAGTGACTCGGGGTCCGGAACCTTCCGGGCCGGCGGCAGCTGGTGCTCGAAGCTCCCCTCTTCAGGCTTGTGGAAGGAGGCGGTCAGATTGAAGATCGTGCGGCCCTGCTGCACGGCGGTGACCCGGCGCGTGGTGAACGACCGCCCGTCGCGGACCCGCTCGACCTGGTACACGATCGGCACCCCCGGACGCCCCGGGCGCAGAAAGTACGCGTGCAGCGAGTGCACCGGCCGGTCGCCCTCCGTGGTGCGTCCGGCGGCGACCAGCGCCTGGCCGGCGACCTGGCCGCCGAAGACCCGCTGCAGGGACTCCTGCGGGCTGCGCCCACGGAAGATGTTGACCTCGATCTGCTCCAGGTCGAGCAGGTCGACGAGCCTCTCGGCGGGGTTGGTGGTCATGTACGGGCCTCTCCTGTGCTCACAGCTGACCGACGTCGGTGACCTTGACGACGGCGCGTCCCTCTGCGTCGGAGGCCGCGAGGTCGATCTCCGCGCTGATGCCCCAGTCATGGTCGCCGTTCGGGTCGGCGAAGGTCTGCCGGACGCGCCACAGCCCGTTCTGCGGCTCCTCCTCGATCATCAACAGCCGGGGGCCACGGGCGTCGGGGCCCGTGCCGAGCTCTTCGTACTCGTCCCAGTACTTGTCCATCGCCTCGCCCCACCGCTCGACGTCCCAGCCGGACTCGGCGTCCATCTCACCCAGCTCGCCCACATGATCGAGGGCGGCGAGTTCGACACGGCGGAACATGGCGTTGCGGACGAGGACCCGGAACGCGCGTGCGTTGGCGGTGACCGGCTTGACCTGGTCGGCCTTCTCCTGGGCCTCCTCGGCCGTCATCTCCTCGGGGTTGGCCAGCTTTTCCCACTCGTCGAGGAGGCTGGAGTCCACCTGGCGCACCATCTCGCCGAGCCAGGCGATCAGGTCCTCCAGGTCGTCCGACTTGAGGTCGTCGGGGACGGTGTGGTCGAGGGCCTTGAAGGCGCCGGCGAGGTAGCGCAGCACGATGCCCTCGGTACGCGCCAGCTCGTAGTGGGACGTCAACTCCGTGAAGGACATGGCCCGTTCGTACATGTCGCGGATCACCGACTTCGGCGACAGCGGATGGTCACCGACCCAGGGGTGACTCTTGCGGTACGTGTTGTACGCGTGGAAGAGCAACTCCTCCAGGGGCTTGGGGTAGCTGACGTCCTGGAGCCGCTCCATGCGGTCCTCGTACTCGACCCCGTCCGCCTTCATCGCGGCGACGGCCTCACCGCGCGCCTTGTTCTGCTGGGCGGCGAGGATCTGCCGCGGATCGTCAAGCGTCGACTCGACGACGGAGACCATGTCGAGTGCGTACGACGGGGACTCCGGGTCCAGCAGTTCGAACGCGGCCAGCGCGAAGGTGGACAGCGGCTGGTTGAGCGCGAAGTCCTGCTGGAGATCGACCGTCAAGCGGACGATGCGGCCCTCGGCGTCCGGCTCGTCGAGTTTCTCGACGACGCCGCCGTCGAGGAGCGACCGGTAGATCGCGATCGCCCGGCGGATGTGCCGCAGCTGCTGCTTGCGCGGTTCGTGGTTGTCCTCCAGCAGATGGCGCATCGCGTCGAAGGCGTTGCCCGGCCGGGCGATCACCGACAGCAGCATCGTGTGGGTGACACGGAAGCGGGAGGTGAGCGGTTCCGGGTCGGCGGCGATGAGCTTCTCGAAGGTGTTGTCGGTCCAGCCGACGAACCCCTCGGGCGCCTTCTTGCGGACCACCTTGCGGCGCTTCTTCGGGTCGTCGCCGGCCTTGGCGAGCGCCTTCTCGTTCTCGACGACGTGCTCGGGCGCCTGACCCACCACGTAACCCGCCGTGTCGAAGCCGGCCCGCCCGGCGCGGCCCGCGATCTGGTGGAACTCACGGGCGCGCAGCGTCCGCACCCGGTTGCCGTCGTACTTGGTCAGGGCGGTGAACAGCACGGTGCGAATGGGGACGTTGACACCGACCCCGAGCGTGTCCGTGCCGCAGATGACCTTCAACAGACCGGCCTGGGCCAGCTTCTCCACCAGCCTCCGGTACTTGGGCAGCATGCCTGCGTGGTGCACACCGATGCCGTGCCGCACGTAACGCGAGAGGTTGCGGCCGAACTTGGTGGTGAAACGGAAGTTGCCGATCAGCTCGGCGATCCGGTCCTTCTCCTCCCGTGTGCACATGTTGATGCTCATCAGCGCCTGTGCCCGCTCCACGGCCTGCGCCTGGGTGAAATGCACGATGTAGACGGGAGCCTGCTTGGTGGAGAGCAGCTCCGTGATCGTCTCCGTCAGCGGGGTCAGCACGTACTCGTAGGAGAGGGGCACCGGGCGGGTCGCCGAGCGGACCACGGAGGTGGGGCGGCCGGTGCGCCGGGTGAGGTCCTTCTCGAACATCGCGACGTCGCCGAGCGTCGCCGACATCAGGATGAACTGGGCCTGCGGCAGCTCCAGGATCGGGATCTGCCAGGCCCAGCCGCGGTCGGCCTCCGCGTAGAAGTGGAACTCGTCCATCACGACCTGGCCGACGTCGGCGTGCTTGCCGTCGCGCAGCGCGATGGACGCCAGCACCTCGGCGGTGCAGCAGATGACGGGGGCGTCGGAGTTCACGGAGGCGTCGCCGGTGAGCATGCCGACGTTCTCGGTACCGAAGATCTTGCACAGCTCGAAGAACTTCTCCGAGACCAGAGCCTTGATCGGGGCCGTGTAGAAGGTGACCTCGTCCCGGGCGAGGGCCGCGAAGTGCGCACCCGCCGCGATCATGCTCTTCCCGGAGCCGGTGGGCGTCGACACGATCACGTTCGCGCCGGAGACCACCTCGATGAGCGCCTCCTCCTGATGCGGGTAGAGGGTGAGACCGCGTTCCTGGGCCCACGACTCGAAGGCTTCGTAGAGGGCGTCGGGGTCGGCGGTCCGCGGCAGCTGATCGATGAGGGTCACGCCCCCATCTTGCCTGCCCGCGCGGCCGATGGGGGAATCGGATGCCGGACCGAAGATCGCGAACGCTACGCTGTGGCGCCGACGGAACGTCAGCGCACCTGGACAACTGGACAGCGGCACAAGGCGCCTGGACAGCGGCACGAACGGAACGGGACGGGGCAGGGCCATGATGGGACCAGCACACTCACTGTCGGGAGCCGCGGCCTGGCTCGGCGTAGGGGCGGCAGCGGCCGCCGTCGGGCACACCATGCCCTGGCCGGTCCTCCTGGTCGGGGCGCTGATCTGCGCGGGTGCCGCGCTCGCCCCGGACCTGGACCACAAGGCGGCCACGATCTCGCGTTCCTTCGGTCCGCTGTCACGCTGGGTGTGCGAGATCGTCGACAAGCTCTCGTACGCCGTCTACAAGGCGACGAAGAAGCAGGGCGACCCGCGCCGCTCGGGCGGGCATCGCACGCTCACGCACACCTGGCTGTGGGCGGCACTGCTCGGCGCCGGTGCCTCCCTCATCGCCATCACGGGCGGGCGCTGGGCGGTGCTGGCCATCCTCTTCGTGCACATGGTGCTGGCCATCGAGGGTCTGCTGTGGCGGGCGGCCCGGGGCTCGAGCAGCGATGTGCTGGTGTGGCTGCTGGCCGCGACCAGTGCCTGGATCCTCGCGGGTGTCCTGGACAAGCCGGGCAACGGGGCGGACTGGCTGTTCACACAGCCGGGCCAGGAGTATCTGTGGCTCGGGCTGCCGATCGTGCTCGGCGCGCTGGTGCACGACATCGGGGACTCGCTGACCGTGTCGGGCTGCCCGGTCCTGTGGCCCATACCGATCGGGCGCAAGCGCTGGTACCCCATCGGCCCGCCGAAGGCCATGCGGTTCCGGGCCGGCAGCTGGGTGGAGCTGCGGGTGCTGATGCCGGTGTTCATGGTGCTCGGGGGAGTGGGCGCGGCGGCGGCGCTGAACTTCATCTGACGCGCCGCTCGGCCCTGGCCGAGCCCTTCGAGACCGGGTCAGCCGGACGGGGAACCCTCGTCCACGATGTGCATCGCCGCCTCCTCGGCGGAGGCGGCGGCCCCGTCGATGCCCACATCGCTGGCGATCAACCCGCTCTCCTCGTCCTCGTGCGCGCCCTCGTCGGGAGCGACGAGACGGCCGGAGCGGAGGTCGCCCACCTCGTTGTCCAGGGGCTCGCCGTCGGTGTCCTGGGAGTCGCCGATGCCGTCCCCGTCGGGGTAGGCGATGTCCGGAAGCTCCTCGGCGAGGCGTTGCTCCAGGGTCTCGCCGCGCAGCCGCTCCGCCGCGGTCACACCGGTGTGCTCCACCGCCCAGGGCCGCTCAGGTGGGGACCAGCCCCGGTCGAGGGGGTCGGCCACACCGTCGGTGACCAGGGTGTCCTCGGCGTCCAGCAGCCCCGCGTCGTCCTGGATCTCGGATCCGTCTGGCTGGTAGACGTCGTCTCCCCAGCCGCCGGCTCTGTCCACGGGTACCTCCAGTGGTGGGGCGGGCCCGGTGCCACCGCTCGGCGACGGTGGGCGCGCGGACCGCTGGGCGACGGCCCGAACCCCGCGAACCGGGCGGTTCACGGGCGTCCCCCGAATCAGTGCCCACCACCAGCCTTCCACTCGCGTTCGGCACCGCGCAACGGCAGGAGGCCTCAGACCGCCGGACCGCCCGGCCGCCGCCCGTCCTGGTCGTGTCCGTTCCGGGCCCGGCGGCCCG
>NZ_LRTR01000537.1 GCF_001550375.1 Streptomyces europaeiscabiei
CGGCCGCGGTGGCGGCCGGCCTCGTCCTCCTGGTCGCCGCCCTCGCCGTCGTCGACGTCACCCAGGGCACAGCCGCCGTCGGACCCTTTGAGGTGCTCAAGGCCCTGACCGGGCAGGCGGATCCGGGCGACGCGTCCGTGGTGATCGCCTCCCGGCTGCCGCGCATGACCGCGGGCGTCCTCGTCGGCGTCGTCCTCGGCGTGGCGGGCGCCGTGCTGCAGGCCGTCAGCCGCAATGTGCTCGCCTCGCCCGACACCCTCGCCGTCAACGCCGGTGCCTACCTGGCGCTCGGCATCGTCGGTGTCACCGGCGTCTCGCTGCCCCTGCTCGCCTCCTCCGGCATCGCCTTCGTCGGCGGGCTGCTCGCGGCGGCCGTCGTGCTCACCCTCTCCGGCCTCGGCACGGGCACCGTACGGCTCGTCCTCGCCGGCACCGCCCTGATGCTGGGCCTGAACTCCGTGACGGAAGGCCTGCTCCTGCTGTTCCCCCAGCAGACCGACGGCCTCTACCAGTGGAACCAGGGCAGCATCGGCCAGAACGGCTTCGACGGCGTCCTGCAGATGCTGCCCGTCGTGGCGGTCGGGCTCGTCGGCCTCTCGCTGACCACCCGACGGGTCGATGCCCTCGCCCTCGGCGACGACGCCGCGCGCGGGCTGGGCGTGCCCGTCCGCGCCACCCGGGTGACGGTCGTCGTCCTGGCGACGCTGCTGTCCGCGGCGGCCGTCACACTCGCCGGGCCCATCGGCTTCGTCGGCCTGTGCGCGCCCGCTCTGGTGCGCCCCCTCGCCCGCCGCTTCCGGGGTCTGGCCCGCGCCCGGGGGGCCCTGCCCGTGACCGGTCTGGTCGGCGCCGGGCTGGTGCTCGGATCGGACGTACTGCTGCGCGCGGTCGTCCCCTCCGACACGGCGGTCGCCGTGCCCACCGGCGTCGTCACGAGCCTGGTCGGCGCCGTTTTCCTGGTGGTGATGGCCCTACGGCTGCGGGACACGGCCGGGGCCGAGGTGCCCGACCGGCTGCGCATCCCCAGCCGCACGGCGTTCCTGATCACGGTGGCCGTCCTCGTCGCCGTGGCCGTCGGCGTCACCGTCGCGGGCGTCCTGCTGGGCGACACCGAACTCCTGCTCGGCGATGTCGCGAACTGGGCACAGGGGCGGGCGGGCCGGACCGTGTCCTTCGTCCTCGACACCCGGGTGCCCCGCGTCCTCGCGGCGCTGTGCGCGGGCGCGGCGCTCGCCCTGGCCGGAACGCTGGTGCAGGCCGTGACCCGCAACCCGCTCGCGGAACCGGGCATCCTCGGCGTCTCGGGGGGAGCCGCGCTGGGCGCCGTCCTGCTCGTCACCACCGTGCCCCTCGCCGGTGGCTGGAGCGTCGCGGGAGCCGCGTTCGCGGGCGCCGCCCTCACCTCCGCGGTCGTCTTCGGGCTGGCGGCCCGGGGCGGCTACCAGCAGAACCGACTGGTCCTCGTCGGCATCGGAGTGGCCGCCGGCACCACCGCGCTGATCAGCCTGCTCATCGTGCTCACCGACCCGTTCAACGCCACCAGGGCGCTGACCTGGCTGTCCGGTTCGACGTACGGCCGGACCATGCCGGACGTCCTGCCCGTCGCGTGCGTGCTGGTGCTGGGCCTCGTCGTCGCGGTGGCCCGCCGCACCGAGCTGGACCTCGTCTCCCTGGACGAACACACCCCTCGGCTCCTGGGCCTGCGGCTGTCCCGGGCCAGACTCGGGTTCCTGGTGGTGGGCGTCCTGCTCAGCGCGACCGCCGTCGCCTCGGCCGGCACCATCGGCTTCGTGGGACTCGTGGCACCGCACGCGGCGCGCGCCCTCGTGGGCCGGCGGCACGTACGGGTGGTCCCGGTCGCCGTCCTCCTCGGCGCCTGTCTCGTCTGCGCGGCCGACCTCCTCGGCCGTACGGTGATCGCCCCGGCCCAACTGGGCGCCGGCCTGATGACGGCGGTGATCGGCACGCCGTACTTCCTCCATCTGCTGGTACGGAGCCGGCGGTAACCGCACGCGGCTGCCGCCCGATTCCGCGCCCACCCTCACTTATTCGATCGCCTGAACGGATCTTGCCGGGCACAATCGGCGCATGCCGACCGCCGCGGAGCAACTGCTCTCCGCCCTCGAACCGCTGCCGTTCCCCGCACGCCTCACCCTGACGGCGCGGACCGCCCGAGGGCTCGCGGACGACGGGACGCTCGCCCCGGTCCTGGCCGACCTGGACGGACGCGGACCGTACGAGCGGCGGATCGCGGCGCTCGCGGCCCTCGTCGGAGGGGACGCGGGGTTCCTCGCGGAGCGGCTGGCCGACCCGGACCCGGTCGTCGCCGGGTACGCACGGCGCGCCGCACGCGACCTGCCCGTACCGGACCGGGCCGTGGAGGCGGCGTACGACGACGCGCCGGCCGTGCTGCGGCAGCGGCTGGCCCGTCTGCTCGCCGCGGGAGGCCGTACCGAACTGGCCGAGCGGCTGGTGACGCGACTGCGCGCGGAGTGGGGCGACGCCGAGGCCGCGCGACTGCTGCCGGCCTGCTCCACCGCTTTCGTGGCACGGGAGTTGCCGCGGCTGGCCCACGCCGTCGACGGCTGGACGAGGCTCGCGTCCCGGCATCCGGACCCGGTGCTGGAGCACGCCGAGCAGACCCTGGCCGACCGGGCAGGCGGACAGCAGCGGGACGACTGGTGGCGCGTGCACGCCACCACGGTCGCGGCACTCGCGCCCCTGCGTCCCGATCGGGTACTCACTCTGCTGGAGCGGTACGGCCCCGGCAGTCTGCCGCCCGCGCTCAACAACGGGCTCGGCCCCCTGGCCACCGCCGACGCCGAACGCGTGATCCGCTGGATCACCTCCCCCGACCGCCGGGAACAGCGCCACGAGCCGGTACCGCCGCCCGGAGTGCTGCACAGGCTCGTGCGGGCAGAGCCCGCGTCGCTGACCGCGCTGGGCCGTCACTGGCTGAACCGCGAGGTCCACCTCGCAGCGTTGGTGAAAGCCGTCCCACCGGGCAAGCGCCCCGCGTTCGTGGACGCGGTCGCCGACGGAGGGACACAGTGGAACCTGGCGCTGAGCGTCCTCGGCCTGCTGCCCCGCGAGCGCCGCTGGGCGGAAGTCCGGCGGGCCGCGGTGGAGTTCGACGGCACCAACCACTGGTGGGACGACCTCGACACCCTCGCCCACGGCCCGATCGACGAGGCACGTCCCGAACTGCTTGCCGCGATCGGGCGGTCCGACGCCGACGACCGGGCCGGCGTCTGGCCACTGTTCGTGGCCTGCGCCGCCCGCGAGGGCAGCCGGGAGGCGATCACCGAACTGCTGACCACGGCGGGCCGCCGCCTGCGCAACGACCGGGACCCGGTACGCGCCGCCGCGCTCGGCGCACTCGCCGAAGCGCACCCGCGGCTCTTCGGCCCCGACCACGCCCCGCTGCTGGACACGATCGCCACCGACGCCCTGGAGGCGCGGGACAGTTCGGCCGACACGATGTCGGCACTGCGCACTCTCGCCGTACGGCTGCTCGTCGAGCACGCCACGGACGAGGAGACGGCCCTGCGGAACTGGGCGCTGCGCACCCTGGAGCGCATCACGAGCCGGGTGGGCGTACCCGACCTCGGCCCGCTCCACCGCGTCCTGCGGCGGGGTCAGGAGCACCAGGTGTTCGAGGCCCTGCGCCCCTGGCTCGACTCCGGGGCCGGGCGGGCCGACTTCCGGCTGCTGCTGGGCCTGGCCGCCGCACTGGGACCGCGCGCCCGGCGGCTGCCCGAGCTGCAGGACAGGCTGGCCACGGCCCTGGAACGCGGCGACGACGACACGTTCCGGGCGGCGGCCGAACTGTGGACGGCCGCGCCGGCGACCCGTGACGAACGGATCGCCAGGATCGTCGCGCTCGAACCGTCGTCGGTCGTCCTCCCGGCCGTAGGGCGGGTGCTGAGCCGGCGGCGCACCGATCTGCTGGACACCCTGCTCGACGAGACGCCGCCCTACGGCCGCTTCCTGGTGGACGGGGCCAGGCGCCCGCTGCCGGACCTCGGCGCCGGCGACCGCTGGCTGCCCCGCCAGCAGGCGGCGGCGGTCCGGCTGGCCGCGCGGGCGGTCGCGGACGATTCGCTTCCGCTCGATGAACGGGCCGCCCTGATCCGGGCCGTCGCCCCCGTGCCCGGCTTCGGGCGTGCCCTGGCGCTCGCGCACAAGGACGACACGCAAGTGATCGTCGCCGAGGCCGCCCTCGGCGCGCTGCCCTGGACCGACCGGCCCCACGCCACCCTGCCGGCGCTGCTGGAGCAGGCGGGCAGTGACCGGGCCAGGGTCGCCGTGTACGCCGCGGCACGTGCCGCACGCTTCACCGCCCCGTCCGAACTCGCCCTGGGACTCGGTGCGTTGCTCACCGGGGAGCGGCCCACGAAGGTGACCTCCCGCAAGGAGGCCGTACGGCTCGCCGCGCGCTTCCTGCCGCCCCGGCGGGCGGTGTCCCTGCTGGCGAGCACCTTCCACGCCCCCGACCGCCACCCGGACGTGCGGGCCGCCGTCGTCCGCGCCCTGCCGCCGCTGCTCGGCGAGCCGGAGGCCTGGCAACTGCTCGACGACGTCGCACGCGACGACACCCAGGCCGTGCACGAAGCCTTCCTGGCCGTCACGCCCTGGGAGTTGGCCGAAACGCATCGCCGCGCGTACGCCGCCGTCGTCGTCGCGGCCTACGAGACGTCCCTCCCGCCCACCGAGGGCTTCGGGAGTGGCTATGCCCTGCTGCGCGCCATGGGGGTCTGGTGCCGCTACGCACCCGAGCTGGCCGTCCGTATCTCCCGTATCGTCTGCGACTTCGGTGAGCGTAGGCACTGGCAGTCCGCCGGGTGGGTGCTGCGCGATCTGGCCGTCTCCGAGCTGCCGCACCCCGTGGGCGGTGCCGCCCCGGGCAGTGCGTTCCACGGTGCGGTGGCCGAGTTGCTGGCCGCCACGCACACGACGGAGGGCGGCAGTGACGCCCTGGACGGCCGGGACCTGCCGGCGCTGCAACGGCTCCGGAACCTGACGTCGTTCGGCTACGTCGACGGAGTGCGCCCCGAGTTGCTCGAAGCGGTCGCGGAACAGCTCGCGCCGGAACCGCTGCTGGCGGCCGAACGCGCCTACCTGCTGGGTCAGTTGATCGACCTCACCGTGGAGCCGGCCGCGCTGCTCGAACGACTGCGGGACCTGGCGGACGCCTTCGAGGGTGCCGGGGTGACTGTCGCGGTACACACGTCCGACCGGTTGCGGCCGTCCTCGGCATATGGCGCTCATCCCCGGCGTGCCGAAGCCCTGCTGACCGCGGCCGACCGTTTCGTCCGCGACGGCGGCACCGCGACGGGCCTGCTGGCGGTCGGCCTGGTGAAGGGAACGGGCGGCGCTCTCGGCTGGCCCGAGGAGTGGCGGTCGCTGCTGCGCCTGCTGCGCCGGCACGCCGACGCCGACGTCCGCCACGAGGCGTACCGGACCTTGACGGAGAACGAATGACCGCTCGGGCGCGGGGAGGAGGGCGCACCCGCGGGACGGGGAGTCATCAAGCCGCGACCACGGCTGCCTCGGGAGCGGTCGGCTTGCGGAGCAGGAGCAGGGCCGCGTCGTCATGGAGCCGGCCTCCCACATGCGTGAGCAGCTCGTCGTGGAGGGCTGTGAGGGTGTGGGCCGGCTCGTCGGACATGTGGTGCGCCAGCCGCTCGGCGAGCGGGTAGAACTCGCGGTCGCGGTCGCGGGCCTCCGTGACGCCGTCGGTGTAGAGCAGCAACTGATCCTCGTCGGCGAAGGGCAGTGTCTGCAGACTGGGGGCCTCGCCCGTGAGGGCGCGCAGCCCCAGCGGCGGGGACGGGCAGGCGGGCTCCACCGCCACGACCGCGGAGCCGCGCACCAGCAGCGGGGGCGCGTGACCGCAGTTGACCAGTTCCAGACAGCCCGGCCGGGGGTGTCCGGCGACCACGGCGGTGACGAAGTCGTCGCCGCGGAGGTTGCGGGCCAGACTCCGCTCGATCCGGTCGACGACGGCCAGGAGATCGGGCTCCTCGTACGCCGCCTCGCGGAAGACCCCGAGCACCAGAGCGGCTATCCCGACCGCGGGCAGCCCCTTGCCGCGCACATCGCCGACGATCAGCCGAACCCCGTACGGGGTGGGCACGAGGGCGTAGAGGTCCCCGCCGATACGGGCCTCGGCGGCCGCGGCGCTGTAACGGACGGCCACCTGGAACGGGCCGACGGTCGCCGGTACCGGCTGGAGCAGCGCGTGCTGGGCGGCCTCGGCGACCGAGCGGACGGCCGCCAGCACCCGC
>NZ_LRTR01000538.1 GCF_001550375.1 Streptomyces europaeiscabiei
CGCCGGCCGCCGAGGAGGAGGCGCTCGCGGCCACCGTCGGCGGTGACGTCGGGGACGCGCTGCGGCGCCTCGCGCCCGAACTCAGACAGGTACTGCAGGCCATGGTGCTCGACGGGCTGTCCGTCCGGGAGACCGCGGTCCTGCTCGGCGTGCCCGAGGGCACGGTCAAGACCCGCGCCCGCCGGGCCCGGACCGAGATGCGGAGGGCCCTGGCATGAGCGTGGAACACGCGTCGACGCGGATCATCGACGGTTACGCGCGCGGCGACACGGACATCGGCGCCGACGAGGTGTGGGCCCTGGAAGCCCATCTGGAGGTGTGCCGGGTCTGCCGGGACCGGCTGTCGGCCGCCGCCACGGCCGACGCGCCCGCGGTGACGGCACTGGTCGGCGCCGTCTGGTCGGACCTCGCACCCCGGCTGGCCGCCACCCCCACGATGCCCCGCCACCGGCGCTGGTCGGCACGGCTGTCGAGGTGGCTGACGCCCACGATGGTGCCGTGGGTGGCCATGGTCATGAGTGTCACGCTGCTCGCGCTGCTGCTCGACCTGGCCGACACCGGCACGGGCTATGGCTTCGGCTCCGGTTCCGGCGAGGTGTCGCTGGTGCTGCTGCTCGCCCCCGTCCTGCCCGTGCTCGGCGTCGCGGTGTCGTGGTCGCGCGGCCTGGACCCGGCGTACGAGCTGACGGCCTCCGTGCCCAGGGCCGGGCTTCCCCTGGTGCTGCGGCGCACCGCGTCCGTGCTGGCCGTCGTCGTGCCCGCGCTGCTGGCGGGCGGCTGGGTGACGGGGGTGACGGCCGCGCAGTGGCTGCTGCCCTGTCTGGCGTTCACCTCGACGACCCTGGCGCTCGGCGGCGTCGTCGGCGTGACCCGTGCCGCCCTCGCGCTGATCGCGGTGTGGGCCGCAGTGGTCGTGGCGCCGGCCCTGGCCACCAGCCGTACGCCCGTCGCCCTGCAGACGGACGGACTGCCCGTCTGGGGCCTGATCCTCACCCTCGGTATCGGTGTCGTGATCGCCCGCAGGGGCGCCTTCGCCGTGCTGGGAGCCCATCGATGACCAACCGGAAGGAACACCAAGTGATGTCCGCGGTGAGCGCGGCCGACCTCGCACCCACGCCCTACGCCTGGGAGATCCGGGCCACGGGGCTGAAGGTGCGGGTAGGCCGGAAACGAATGGCCGTCGACGGGCTCGACCTGTCGCTCGGCACCGGCGTGCACGGCCTGCTCGGACCCAACGGAGCCGGCAAGACCACCCTCATCCGGGCGCTGGCCACCGTGCTGCGCCCCGCCGAGGGCACCCTGGACCTGCTCGGCGAGTCCGCGGGCGGCCTGGGCGAACACCGGGCGCTGCGCCGCCGGATCGGCTATCTGCCGCAGGAGTTCGGCTACTACAAGCGCTTCACGGTGCGTGAGTTCGTCGAGTACATGGCGTGGCTGAAGGAGGTTCCCAGGACGGACATCCCCGCGGCGGTGCAGCGGGCGGTCGAGCGGGTCGGCCTCGCCGACCGCGCCGACGACCGGATGAAGACCCTGTCCGGCGGCATGGTGCGACGCGTCGGCATCGCCCAGGCCATCGTCAACGACCCGGCGATCCTGCTCCTCGACGAGCCGACGGTCGGCCTGGACCCCGCCCAACGGCTGCGCTTGCGCCAGCTGTTGCAGGAGCTGGGCACGGACACCTGTGTGGTCGTCTCGACCCATCTGGTGGAGGACGTCGCCGCCGCCTGCACCGACGTGGTGCTCTTCGCCGAGGGCCGGCTGGTCTTCCAGGGCACCCCGGACGAACTGGCCGCGGCGGGCGGACCCGAACACGTGGGCGACAGCCCGCTGGAGCGTGGCTACTCGGCGCTGCTGCTCGACCCCCGGCAGGAAAGGGGCACCTGGTGAACGCCCGTGTCCTGCGCATCGAGTTGAGACGTTCCGTCGCCCCGTGGGCCGGCGCCGTGGTCCTGACGACCGCCCTGACGTTCCTGTACCTGCTGAGCGGCCCGTGGTGGAAGGGCACCGCGCTGTGGACGACCCAGTGGACGTCCATGGCCCTGTGGACCCGGTTCCTGCTGGTCTTCATGTGGCCGCTCGCCATGGCGCTCGGAGCCCTCCAGGGGCTGCGTGACCACCGTTCGAAGATGGCCGAGCTGCTGACGAGCACACCGCGACCCGCCCTGCATCGAGCGGCCACGACCGCGGGCGCGACGGCCGTCTCGCTGGCCTCGGCCTTCGCGTTCCTCGTCCTCCTGGGCGCGGTCCAGGTACTCGGCGGCGCCGAGTACAGGCACCTCGGCTGGCTGCCGATCTCGCTCGTCGGCGGATTCGCCCTCGTCGCGGGCGCCCTCCTCGGCATGGGGATCGGGCGGAACCTCCCCTCCCCGCTGACCCCGCCCGTGCTGGCCGTGGCCGCCTTCGTCTTCGTCAACCTCCTGCGGCTGTCGACGGACTCGGGAGCGCCGACGTCCGGGGTGCCGACCCAGGTCGCGCTGCTGTCACCGGTGGTGGACGAGGTACGGGACGTGTTCCTCACGCTCTCCGCCCCCGTGCACCTGGGCCAGACGGTCTGGCTGCTCGGCATGGCCGTGACCGGCTTCGCGCTGCTGGCCGCCGTGTCCCCGCGCGCCCGCCTGCTCGCCCTGGCCCCCGTCCTGGCGGGCGCGGCGATCGCCCTGCTCCTCCTTCCCGCCGACCCGCGCCGGGCGTACGTCGTCGACGAGGCCGCCGCGGCCCAGGTGTGCGACGGCCCGGTGTGCGTGGCGAAAGCGCACCAGGAGCGCCTCTCGGGCCTCGCGGGCCCCGGAAAGAAGGCGCTCGGCCTCCTGCGGAACGTCCTCGGCGGCGAAGCGCCGACGTCCGTCCGGGAGAGCACCGTCCCACGGGAGGTCTTCGACCCGCCGGAGCGGTCCCGCACGGCCGTGCTCGTCGACTTCGACGACAGCGTGATCGCCGACGCGAAGGGCGAGGAACTGACCCGGGCCCTGCTCGCCCAGGGCATGGCGCCGGTCTGCTTCGCCCGCAGCGCCAACGAGAGCGGCACGCTCGGCGAGATCGCCGCGCAGAGCGTCGTGGCGGGCTGGGTCCTCGGAGACCTCAAGCCGTTCGGTGGGGCCCTGCACGCATCGAGCGACCAGCTCGACATGGCCCGCCCGGTGTGGACGGAACTCAAGGCACTGCCATGGTCCGACCAGGTGGCGCGCGTCAAGGCGGCCCACACCGCCGCCGCCACCTGCGAAGGCGACACGCTCGACATACTGGACGGCGGTACGGCCCGGTGAGATGGCTGACCCTGTACGCGCGCTCCCGGCAGGTACCCGCGTCGCTCGCCGCGGTGGTGATCAGCACGGTGACGGTGTGGGCACTCGCCGCCCGGGACGGCGGCGGGGGACCGGGCGATCCGAAGCTGCCCGTGTTCGTCCTCGTCGCGGGAGTGACGGCGGCATCGATCGGGCTCGGCGGGCAGGACCACGCGCTGGACCGCACGGCCTCGATCAGCTGGCGGCCCCGCAGGGCGGCACATGTGTTGCTCATCGGCGCGGTGGCATGCGCCGTACTCCTCGCGGTGCAGACGGTGGGGGGCGAGGACCTGGCCACCACAGCGTTCGTCGTCCGCGACAGCGCGGGGCTGACGGGCCTCGTCGCCCTCGGGGCGGTGGTGTGCGGGGCGCAGTACGCGTGGACCCTGCCGATCGCCTGGCTGTCCTTCTCGGTCTTCGCCCCGCCCCCGACGAGTGTGCCGATGCGGGCGGTGACCTGGATGCTCATGCCGCCCGGCACCCCGACGGCCACCTGGACGGCCCTGATCCTCGCGGTCGCTGGCACGACGGCCTACGCTCTCGCGGGCCCGAGACGGTAGCGGTTCATCCGTAACGGTTCATCCGTAACGGTTCATCCGTGGCGGTTCAGATCCAGGTGTCGAGCCACATGCGGATCTGCCAGTCGGGATACGGGATCGTGTCCCCCGTGTAGATGGGGAAGAAGTGGATGAAGTTCCAGGCGATGAGCAGGACGAGTGTGCCCGCCGCCACCGCTCCCCGGGTGCGGCGTTCGGCGCTCGCACCCGGCGGGCCCAGCAGCGCGCCCAGCGTCATCGCCACGGCCAGACACAGGTACGGCACGAAGACGACGGCGTAGAAGGAGAAGGTCGTGCGGTCCTGGTACAGGAACCACGGCAGATACCCCGCGCCAACGGCGCACAGCACGGCGCCCGCACGCCAGTCGCGGCGCAGGGCCCACCGGAAGAGCAGATAGACCAGGGCGCAGCACGCCGACCACCACAGCATCGGCGTGCCCAGGGCGAGGATCGCCTGCGAGCAGCCGGTGATCGCGTGGCAGCCGGCCTCCCCGGGTTCGGGCGACTGGTAGGAGAACAGCACGGGACGGCCGAGAACCAGCCAACTCCACGGGTTGGACTCGTACTTGTGGAACGTGTCCAGTCCCACGTTGAACTGGTACACGCCGTACTCGTAGTGCCACAGACTGCGCAGCGGTGCCGGTATCCACGACCAGGCGCCACCACGGCCGTCCGCCCAGTGCCGCCCGTAGCCGTCGTCGGACAGGAACCAGCCCGTCCACGTCGTCACATAGGTCACCACGGCGACCGGGAAGAGGGACAGCACCGACGGGGCGAGGTCCTTGCGGAGCACCGCCCGGTACGGGTGGCGTGCCCCCGCGACGCGGCGGGCACCGACGTCCCACAGCACGGTCAGGACCATGAAGAAGGCCAGGAAGTACAGGCCGTTCCACTTGGTCGAGGCGGCCAGACCCAGACAGACGCCGGCCGCGAGCCGCCAGGGACGCCATCCCGTCCCGGCGCGGTCGCCGGTGTCCCGGTCCGGGCCGACGTGACCGTGCCCGCCCACCGGCAACGCCGCCGCGAGCCGCCCCCGCGCGTGGTCACGGTCGATCAGCAGGCACCCGAAGGCCGCCAGTACGAAGAACATGACGACCAGGTCGAGCAGAGCGGTGCGGCTCATCACGTAGTGCAGGCCGTCCACCGCCAGCAGTGCGCCGGCCAGACAGCCGAGGAACGTCGAACGGAACAGACGCCGTCCGATGCGGCACAGCATCAGCACCGACAGCGTGCCCAGGACGGCCGTCATGAAGCGCCAGCCGAACGGGTCGAGGCCGAACATCCACTCACCGACGGCGATCACCCACTTGCCCGTCGGAGGATGCGCGACGAAGCTCCCGGTGTCGGAGAGCGGGATCACCTGGGGGTCGGCCAGGACCTGCGGGTCGGCGACCTTGCGGTCCGGCCAGGTGCCCTCGTAGCCGAGCCGCAGCAGGGACCAGGCGTCCTTGGCGTAGTAGGTCTCGTCGAAGGCGAGTTCGTGCGGCCGGTCGAGGCGCCAGAAGCGAATCGTTCCGGCCAGCAGGGCGACGAGCAGCGGCCCCAGCCAGTCCATCGCCTTCACGAGACGGTACGCCGCCACCGGGCCGAACCCCACCCGCTCCCAGAGCCCGGTCCCCGGCTCCGGGAAGGGCGGGACCAGGCGTTCACGGATGTCGCTCCGGGGGCGCCCGGCGTACCCGAACAGGCGCAGACGGTCGTTCCAGCCGGTGGGCGCCGTCGTCGAACGGGTGCCGTGGAGCATCGCGGTGAAGAAGTCCTTTGAGAGCGCGGGCGGTGCGGTGCCGGTGATCGTCCGGCCGAGTCCGGGGTGCGCCCGGAGGCTAGCAGGGCCACACCGAAGCCGGTCGACCGCCTGCCGCCACCCGGAGCGCGGCCGGAGGCCGAATTCGTCGGTGCGCGGCACCGCCCCGTGGTGGGATGCGTCGCATGAGCGAGACACTGCGGGCCCGTATCGAGCGGTACTACGCCACCGTGCCGCTGCTGTTCGCCGACGTCGAGGAGTTCGGCCCGCTGCGCCTGTTCGTGCGGAAGGAGCCGGGCGCCCCCTACTACGGCGGGCCGGGCCATGCTCAACCTGCTGCGGGGAGGGGCTCGACGGTCACGGCCGCCGACATCGAGCGCGTGCGGGCCCGGCAGCGCGAACTGGGTGTGCCGGGAGCGTTCGAGTGGCTGGCCGAGTCGGCGCCGACACTGCGAACCGGGATCGAGGCCTGCGGTCTGACGGTCCTCGAACGCCCGTTGATGGCACTGGATCCGCATCATCCGGTCGACCCGCGGCCGCTGCCGGACGGTGTGACGGTCCGTGCGCTGACAGCCGACGACCCCGCCCTGCCCGCCGCCCTCGCTCTGCCGCGGCTGGCCTTCGCCGACGAGGGCGTCGCGGTGGGTGCGGCGGGGCGGGCGGAACTGTCGGCGGTGGCCGAGGCGCTGACCGGGGACGGCACCGTGGCGGCGGTCCGCCCCACTGTCCGTGCCGGGCACAAGGCGCTCGTCGCCGCCGTCGGCCCGGACGGTACGCCGCTGGCCGTCGGCCACTACCACCCGGTGGACGGCACCACCGAGATCGGCGGCATCGGCACCCTTCCCACGGCCCGCCGCCGGGGCCTGGCCGCCGCCGTCACGGCCGCCCTGGTCGACCACGCCCGCGACCACGGCGTGCGCACCCTCTTCCTCGCCTATGCGGACGACACCGTCGCCCGCATCTACACCCGCCTGGGCTTCCGTCCCGTCGGCTGCACCCTTCTGATCGCCGACCAGCCCGCGCGGTCGTAGGCGTCGATCGCTCCGCAGGGGCACGACGTCGTGGACGTCGCGCCGCACTGAGCGCCCCCACCCCGTGCCCCTCCTGCCCCAGGACCTGGAGGTCAACCAGGACGGAGGGGCCGCGTGGCTGGGCCGTTCGCGGGTACTCGGGAGCGCGCCGAAAGGCCGGCCGGGCCGACGGGTACGGATGCGGAAGCGGAAGCGGAAGCGTTGCAGTCAGGAGAGGAGCGAAGGACATGGGACACGGTGGAGACGTCATCGCGGAACTGACCACGGACCACGGGGAAGTGGAGGAGATGTTCGGCGAGATCGAGGCGCTGCCCTCCGGGGACCCCCGGCGCAAGGAATGCGTGGACAAGGTCACCATCGAGCTGGTGCGTCACTCGGTCGCCGAGGAGGCGTACCTCTACCCGGCGGTCCGGGAGCACATCCCGGAAGGTGACGCGATCGCCGACCGGGAACTGGAGGACCACGCCGAGGCCGAGCGCACCATGAAGGCACTGGAACGGTGCGAGGCCGACGACCCGGACTTCGACCTGCTGATCGCCCAGCTGATGAACGAGATCAGGTCCCACATCCAGGACGAGGAGGACAACCTCTTCCCCCGGCTGCGCGCGTCCTGTTCGGCCGACGCCCTGAACAGCCTCGGTGAGAAGGTCCGCAAGGCCAAGAAGGCGGCCCCGACGCGGCCCCACCCGGCGGCCCCGGACACTCCTCCGGCCAACAAGCTGCTCGCCCCCGGCATGGGTCTCGTCGACCGGATGCGCGACGCGCTGACCGGCCGGGGAAAGGACGACTGACTCCTCGTACCGGGCGGGCTACTCGTTGAACCGTGGCCGTACCCGCCGACCGGGAGCGGTCTCGGACGGTCGAAGGGGCCGGCCGGGACAGCCGAGGCCGGCTGTCC
>NZ_LRTR01000539.1 GCF_001550375.1 Streptomyces europaeiscabiei
GCCGAGGCCGGCTGTCCCGGCCGGCCCCTTCGCAGCGGCCTGCCCGCGGATCGAGCGGTCAGTCGTCACCCCTGACGATGTGCGCATCCGCCTCGGCCTCCGCCGTGCGGGGGCCGAGGCCGTCCGTGAGGGCGGGAAGACACATACGCACACGCTCCCCGCTCCGGCGCCGGGACTTGGCCCAGCCGCTCTCGCGCACGACGAGTTTCCCGACGGTGTGCGTGCTCACGACATCTCCTCTTTCCGGACCCGAGCCGCTTCACCGACGGCTTCCGTAACAGCTTCTTCGGCTCCTTCGTATGCGCCCACCGGGTTCCCAGCGACCGAGGGTGTAAACGGTGGTGACAGACGGCTGCTCCAGCAGCCGCGGCACCGCCTTGGGGCGGTGGTCCGCCCGTCCTCCGTGCCGTCGGTCGGACCATCGTCCCGGGTGTCGTCGCTGACGTCGGCGACGGCGACGTGTAGTTGCTGACCAGGGCCTTCACCGCGTCTCCGGGCGCCGGTCAGCGGTCTGTGAGCCATGCGGGCAGCCGGTCGGCACGGCCGACCCGGCGGACATGAGCGTGCCCACGGACATGAGCGTGCCCACGGACATGAGCGTGCCCACGGACATGAGCGTGCCCACGGACATGAGCGTGCCCACGGACATGAGCGTGCCCACGGACATGAGCGTGCCCACGGACATGAGCGTGCCCACGGACATGAGCCTGCCCACGGACATGAGCCTGCCGAAGGGCATGAGCGTGCCGACGGACGACGCGTCGCGGCCAGGTGCCGGGCTTGTGAGGTGTGGGGAGCCGAGGCCGGGGGACTTGGTGTGTAGGCCGGGTTCGACGGCGTTCCCCTGGGGGTCGGCCCTGCCAGGCTTCTCTGGTTCTGACTACGTGCCGGAGGAGCCGTCCCTCGACGGTCCGTACCCCGGCATCGTCACAGAACGCCCCGCTCGCAGATCCGGCGGGCGACCTCACGGAGCTTGATGTTGTGCTCCTGCGAGTGGCGGCGCAGCACGTCGAAAGCCTTCTCCTCGCTGAGGTGGTGGCTGCCCATGAGGATGCCCATGGCCTCGCCGATCGCATGTCGGGTGGCGACGGCCTGCTCCATCTGGGCGTGCGTGCGGGCGCTGGAGAAGGCGACCGCCGCGTGCGAGGCCAGCAGCCAGCCGGCCAGCTCGCTGACCTCGGTGAACGCGCCGGGAGCCCGGGAGTAGAGATTCAGGGCGCCGAGGTCCTCCTCCTCGGTGAACAGCAGGAACCCCATCATGCTGCCCACGCCGAGACGGCGGGACTGCGGGGCGTAGGCCGGCCAGCGCGGCTCCTCGCGGGACAGGTCGGGGATGCGGAACACCCTCTCTCCCAGCGAGCTGCGGGCGGCGTCGAAGCACGGTCCTTCCCGCAGCCGTTCCTGCAGTCGGTCGCTGGCGACCACCAGCTGGTCGGTGGGGGCCAGCGACTCCACCGTCGTGCCGTGCAGCACGAGAATGCCGGCCGCGTCGCAGCCCTCCACAAGCTCGGTGGCCGAGGCGGTGATCCGCTCCAGTGTGGAGGCCACCGAATGCTGTGCCAGGAGATCCCGGGCCATCGACGCCATCTGCTGTGCGAACCGATCCCAGTCCACACCGTCCTCCGCTTCGTCCACGACCGGAAAGTCCTCATCCGGATAGTCCGCGTCCTGACCGTCCTCGTCCGGAAATTTCTCGTGCCAGCCTTGCACGCGAGCCCTGCGATGAGGCGACTCTGACAGCCGCTTTCACAGGCCGTGGCCGATTCCCGCGCCGCTGTCGCGCAGCGGGGAGCCCTTCGCCGAGGGGAAGAGGGCATCGGATGCCGACGAATCCGCCGGTCACGCGATGACCTCGCCACGGGGCGCGTGGCCACCACGGCGGCGGCCGAGCCCCGCTTCTTCGGCGGACCGAGGGGCCGTTCCATCGTGACGTCGGGATCGTCCATGGTGGCATCGATGTCCGTCCGCCACAGGAAGTCGCCGTCGGTGGGTACGTGACGCCGCTGCCGTGGCACTTGGTGTGGCATGGAGTGGACGGGCAGGGCGGGACGGGAGGTCCGGCGGCGCGGTGCGGCCGCCGTACAGACGCTGCGGTGGGCGTGGGCCGGGCCGGGCCGTGAACGGGATCTGGTGGTGCAGGCCGGCAAGGCGGCGCTGGCCGCCTGGGTGGCGTGGGCGGTCGCGGGCTGGTGGCTCGCGGCCCCGATGGCGTTCGTGGCGCCGTGGGTGGCGGTGGTCCTGGTGGAGTCGACGGTGTACCGGTCGTTCGCGCACGGGCTGCAGCAGCTCGGGGCGATCGCGGTGGGCACGGTGGTGGCCACAGGAGTGGCGCTGGTGCTGGACACCACGATGGTCACGATGGCCCTGGTCCTGCCTACGGTGCTGCTGCTGGGCCAGTGGCAGCGGCTGGGCAGTCAGGGCGTCTACGCCGCCACCGGCGCGCTGTTCGTGCTGACCGGCGGCGAGGTCACCGTCGCCGCGTCGGCCGCCCGCATCGCGGAGGCGGTCTTCGGCGCGGTGGTGGGCGTCGCGGTCAACGCGCTGATCCGGCCCCCGGTGTATCTGCGCGACACCCGCGCCGCGTTGCGGGACGCCGCCCGCGAGGCCGAGGAGATCCTGGACTCGGTGGCGGACGGGCTGGCCACCGGCGAGTGGGACGGACACCGGGCGGGGGAGTGGCACGAACGCGCGCTGCGGCTTGGCCGCCTGGTCGACCAGGCGCGGGCGGCGATCGGCTGGAGCCGGGAGAGCATGCGCGTCAACCCGCGGGGCCGCCGCAGGCACGCCGTCGCCCCGCCCGGCGAGGCGTACGCCGACGCGCTGGCCGTGCTCGACCATGTCGCCGTCCACACCGCGGGCGTGACCCGGACGGTGTGGGAGACCGCGGACGGCGACGGGAAGGCGGCCCGGCCCTCCGCGGTGATCGCCCAGCCCTACGCGGACTTCCTGCGCCGCACCGCACGCGCTGTTCAGCTGTACGACCGGACACGTTTCGCCCCGAGCGATCATGACGACTCCGCCGCGGAAGAGCTTCGCGAGGCCGTCGGGGAACTCCACCGCACGCTCGACGAGTTCCGGCGACGGCTGCCGGACGCCGTCGCCGACGACCCCGACGCGCTGGCCACCTACGGCACGCTACTGGCCCAGGCCCATCGGCTGGCCGATCAGCTCGTCCAGGACTGACGCCCCAGGTACTCGCACCGACCTCCCAGGCACTCGGCAATGAGCCACGAGAAGAGCGAGCCGACAGCCCCGATGGTCGGGCGGCCCACCAGGTCACCGAATCGTCGCCGACCCGGACACGGCCCTCACCCCTCTCCACGCGTACACCGTGGAACGCGGCGTGCGCGTCCTGCCGGATCACCGCACCGGGGCGGAGCCCGGTTGTTATCCGGCACTTATCCGGGTAGTAAACGGTCATTGTCGATAGATGTCGCTCAACTTAGGCGCCGCTGATGGGGCGTCAATACCCTTCGGATACCGCGCGTCACCGACGAGACGCATGGCGGTCCATGTTCGGCAGGGGGCATTCATGGGATCCGTTGAGCGGCCTCGCCGCATCGTCGTGCCTCCGGGCACATCCGTCGAACCCGATCGCCTACGGATCGCCGCGCCACAGGCGCCCGGACCCGTCGGCACGCGGCAACTGTTCGCCACCCGGACGCAGGAACTCCTGGGACGGCTGCGCCGGTTGGACGCAGCGGTGGACGACACCGCCGTGCAGGACATCGCCTCCTGGCTGCACGAGCAGTACGCCGGCCGGGGAGCGCCGGTACCCGTGGGCTTCGTCGCGCAGTGCCTGCTCGGCTCCCCCTACGTGGACCACCGGCTCGGCCTCGACGGGCGCATTCTGGGGCACTGCGCGGCCCATGACGTGATGCCGCCGCCGTTCGACGCCGCCCGCATGCTGGCCCGCTCGGGCGCGTACGCGTTCGTCGAGGTCTACGCGGACGGGCTGGTCCTGCCCGTGCTGCCCGACGGCAGTGTCGTCAGGCCCTGAGACGGCGAACCGCGCTCCACGACAGACACGGCACTGACGGCACCGCACGGCATGGCACGGAACGGAACGGAGACCCGCGTGAGCGAGATCAACCTCGGCCCGATCATCAGCAGCATCGACAATCTGGAGCGCCAGTTGCAACGCTCCGTCCGCTCGCTCGGCGGTCAGATCGAGCAGGTGGACGGTGAGGTCCGCGAGGTCAGAGCCGTACAGGCGCAGACAAAGGACCGTCTGGAACTGCTCTACGACAGATTCCTGGAGTTCGTCGGGAGGACCGAACGCATCGCCTCCGCCCAGCGCGCGGAGACCCGTATCGTCCGGATCAACGACGAGGTCGAGCACAAGTACGGGCACCACAAGGTGGTCCGCCGTACCGCGACCGGCATCCTCCAGGCGTTCGACACCGGCCTCGTCCAGGAGGAGACGGTCCGGCAGGTCAGTGAAGAGCTGATGATCCAGACGCCGCGCTACTGGCTGGCCCCCGCCCTCGTCGGGCTGGCGGCCTGGGCGGGTGACGACGAGTCCCTGTGCGCGCGGGCGGTGGAGGAGGCCTTCCGGCGCTCGACGTCGAAGACGTCCCTCTTCTTCGCTCTGATCCTCCGCCGACAGGGACGGCAGGAGGCCTCCGTACGCTGGTTGCGGCACTATCTGGAGGGTCAGGACCCGCGCGTGCTCGGCCGCGAGTTCCAGGTCATCCTGGAGTGCGTCTCCCAGGGCGCCTTCGGACCCCAGGGACGTCAACTGCTCGGCCGGACCCTGGAGGAGTGGCGCCAGCGCCTGCTGGACGACGACGCCGTACGCGCGGCCCAGGCCGGGCGCTGGCGTCAGGAGATCGACTCCATGCGTGCCCCGTCCGCCACCGCCGACTTCCCGCGCCTGGCCGACGTGAGCCCGCAGTGGCCGGTACTGGACGACGTCCTCGCCCGCGCCCGCGCGCACGAAGCGCTGCTGGACCGGTTCCGCACCCTCATGGAGAGCGAGATCCTCCCGGCCCACAACCTGGAGGACACCGTCGACGACATCCTCGACAACCTGGTCCGCAACTCGGACGAGGAAGAACTCCCCCTGCAGCGCGAACTGCTGCTCAACCAGGCCATCGTGCGCCACGAGGGGGACGAGGAGGCCGCGCGGAAGGAAGCGGACATGCGGTCCGAGGCGCTGGACGAGACACGCAACTACCTGAGTGTGCAGTCGGTCGCGGCCCTCGACCCCACGGCCGTGGGCGCCTCGCCCGCGGCACAACGGCTGGCCGTCGCGTCGTGCCAGGAGTGGTTCGCACAGGCGCACGCCGGGTTCAGCCGCGACTACCGGGCCGCCATGCCCCCCAGGATCGAGATCTCCCTGCGCAACACCTACGGCGTCAGCCACGGGGACCAGCGCTTCAAGCTCACGACCTGGACCAAGCCGCTCACCGACGACCTGCCGGGCCTGGAGGCGTCGCTGACCCGCCACTGGAACAGCTACGTCGAGATGTACGTCAAGTCCCTCGCCTACGACTACCGGTCGCCACTCGCCCTCCTCGGTGCCACGGTCACCGCGATCCTCATCATCTTCCTCGGGGTCGACGTCGGGTTCGCCTTTCTCGCGGCCATCGCCGTCGGAGGGATCTGGGGCGTCGTCCTCCACAACCGCGCCGAAGCGGGCCGCACCGCACAGGAACAGGCCCGCGAACTGCTCGGACGCCACAAGGAGGAGGCCATCAACCGGCTCAGGGGTGCCCACGCCGAACTCACCGACTGGCAACAGCAGTACTGGGCGGCCGACTTCGTCGAGGCGGAGGCCCGCAACTTCATCGCGTCCCTGAACACCGCCACGCACGCACCCTCCCCCTTTGAGGGCCGCGTCGTCGGCGCCGGCGACTGAGACGACCGAGACAACCGAGACGACCGAGAGGAACCGACCATGAGCGACGATCTCCCCTTCGCGCCGGACTCGACGCCTCCCTGGCTCAGACCCGAGATCCCGGAGCACCTGCGGCCGCTCGCTGCGCCTCCCAGGCCGGCCCGGCCGCCCGCCGTACCCGAC
>NZ_LRTR01000054.1 GCF_001550375.1 Streptomyces europaeiscabiei
GAGAACGGCGCGAGGACGCCGCAGTCGGCGGCGGGAGCGGCCGAGGCCGCCGTGGCCGTGGACAACGGTGCCCAGAAGAGCAGGGCCATGAGAGCGATCAGTGTGCGGATGACATTGGTCCGGCTCACCATGCCGGAACCCCCGTTTCCTGTTGGTCTCGATGAACTGGTGGTGTTGGTCTCGATGAACTGGTGGTGGTCGGGCAGCAGCCTGCTCGACCACCACCCCGCTCGTCGAGATCCGGGTGTCGCCCCATCCCACCGGGCAACGGGAAACACCTGGGAAACCCCCTCCGAGCAGGGCGGTTGCCGAGCGGCAAGGAATCGTCCCGGCGTGCTGTTCAGCGACCCCCACAGGCCGACGAGTCCGCCCGGACGGGCACCCCGGGCAGCAGTGTCGCGCGCTCCTCGGGGCTGATGTCGGCGCGCAACCGGCAGATGTCCGCCAGCCGGGAGCCGGGGGCGAGGTCCCACAGCCGTACGGTGCCGTCGGTGCTGCTGCTGGCCACGGTCCGCCCGTCGGGGGCGAAGTCGACGCCCCACACCGCGTTCGTATGGCCGGTGAGCGTCGCCCACGGCCGCCGTCCTGCGACGTCCCACAGGCGTACCGTGCGGTCGTTGCCGCTGCTGGCGAGGGTGCGGCCGTCCGGGCTGAAGGCCACACCGCGTACCGCGCCCGAGTGGCCGGTCAGGGCGGTCTCGAAGCGACGGTGCCGGACGTCCCACAGGCGTACGGTCCCGTCGTTGCCACTGCTGGCGAGAGTACGGCCGTCCGGGCTGAAGGCCACGCCCCGCACCGCGCCCGAGTGGCCGGTGAGCGCGGCGAGTTCGCGGCGTCCGGCGACGTCCCACAGCCGTACGGTCAGATCGTCGCCGGCGCCTGCCAGGGTGCGGCCGTCGGGGCTGAACGCGACATCGTTGACGAAGTCCTTGTGGCCGCCGAGCACGGCGAGTTGCCGGCGCTTCGCCACGTCCCACAGGCGCACCGTGTGGTCGGCGCCCGCCGACGCGAGGGTCCGGCCATCGGGCGAGAAGGTGACGGAGAAGACCTGTCCGATGTGCCCGGTCAGCTTCTTCAGCGGCTTGCGCTCCGCGACGTCCCACAGCCGGACCGTGCCGTCGGAACCCGCCGACGCCAGGGTTCGCCCGTCGGGCGAGAAGGCCACCGAGAACACGGTCTCGGTGTGCCCTTCCAGCGCTGCCACGAGGGTGTGCGTCCGCGCGTCCCACAGCCGTACGGTGTGGTCGGCGTCGGCGGTGGCCAGCAGTTTCCCGTCGGGGCTGTAGGCGGTCTGCCAGACCTCCGTGAACGGACGCGACGTCAGGACCGCCCCGCTCAGGTCCCACAGGACGACGGACTGGTCGAAACCGGCCGTGGCCAGCAGGGCGCCGTCGGAGGTGACGGCCACCCCCAGGACGTAGTCGGTGTGTCCGGCGAGGACCAGGGTCTGCCGGCCACTGCGCACGTCCCACAGCCGGGTCGTCCCGTCGCCGACCGCGCCGACGACCGTCACTCCGTCCGGGGTGAAGGCGACGTCGTTGATGTCGTCACTGCTTCCCGTGAACGTGTCGGTCAGCCGCCTGCCGTCGACGTCCCACAGTCGTACCGTCCGATCGACGCCGGCGGAGGCCACCGTGCTCCCGTCCGGCGAGAACGCGACACCCAGCACCTCGTCGGCGTGCCCCTTGAGCGCATCGACGAACCGGGCTCGGTCGGTGTCCCAGAGCCGTACGGCTCGGTCGGTGCCGGCGGAGGCGAGCATCCGCCCGTCGGGGGCGTAGGCCAGCGCGTTGACGTCGCCCTTGTGTCCGGAGAGGGTGGCGGTGCGCCGGGGGCGGGGTCCGGTGTCCCACAGGTGGACGGTCCCGTCGGCGGCGGCGACGGCGAGCGCCCCTCCGCGCGGGTCGAAGGCGACCGCCCGCGCGCCCTTCGTGGCGTCGGGGAGCACCGCCGTCCGCCGATGGCTGGTGGTGCTCCACAGGGTCACGGGCCCGTCGGTGGACGTGACCGCGACCGTACGGCCGTCGGCGCTGAAGGCGACCGAGCGCACGCGCCCCGGCACGGTGAACCGGGCGAGGACGCGGTGGCCGTCGGCCGTGCCGCGCAGGACGACCGTGCCGTCGGAGCTGGCCGTCGCGAGGCTGCGACCGTCGGGCGCGAAGGCGACCGCGTTGACCGGGCCGCGGTGTCCGTCGAGCCGGGCGGAGAAAGGCTGTGACTGGGTACTGAGCAGAGCGCCGCGGGCCTCGGCGGTGGGCGCGGTCCGGTAGGCCTCCTCCGCGAGGAGCATCGACGCCTCCGGCCGGCCCCCGGCGAGGGACGCGGAGCGCGCGGCGAGGGCCTGGGAGCGGGCGACGCGCTCCTGGTCGAGGGCGCCCGCGCGCTGCTGGTAGGCGAGCCCTCCGGCGGTGACGGCGAGGCCCAGCAGCACGGCGAGCGTGGCGAGCATGGACTGCCGCAGCCGTACCTGCCGTCTGGCCTGTCTGCGGCGCCCGTCCTCCTCGGCCTGACCGGCCCTCAGGAACGCCTCCTCGTCGGGCCCGAGCCTGCTCCAGCCGTCCGACTCGTCGGCCCACGCCAGCACGGTGTCCAGGCGGGTGCCCCGGTAGAGGGCGGACGGATCGCGCCGCTCGCGCTCCCATTCGCCGGCCGCGTGGGAAAGTTGCTGATGGAGGAGGAGACCCGCCCGGTCGTCATGGATCCAGCCGCGGAGTCGGGGCCAGGCGTGCAGCAGCGCCTCGTGGGTGATCTCGACGGTGTCGCTGTCCATCGTGATGAGCCGGGCCCGGACGAAGGCGTCGAGCGCGGCGGCGGCCCCGTCCGCGTCGCCGAGCCGCGCCATCAGGGCGTCCCGGCCCATCCGGCGGCGGGTCGCCCCGGCTCCGTCCATGACGAGCACCAGCCGGGACAGGATGCGGCGGATCGTCTTCTGCTCGACGGGATACAGCCGCGCGAACACGTTCTCGGCGGTGCGGGCGACCGCCCTCTGGATGCCGCCCGCCCGTTCGTACCCGTCGACGGTCAGCGCGGAGTCCCGGCGCCGCTGCCAGGTGGCGAGCAGTGCGTGGGAGATCAGCGGGAGCGCGCCGGAGGGTGTCTCGTCGGAGCCGATCGCGGAGCCCCGCGGGCCCGTGTCCGGGTCGTCGCGGAGTCCCGCGTCCCGCAACAGCAGCGGAACCAGGCCGGGTTCGAGGCTGAGTCCGGCGAGCTCCGCCGGGCGGGTGATGGACTCCCGTAGTTCTGCCACGGTCATCGGGGACAGGACGAACAGTCCGTCGGTGAAGACGGGGGCCAGTTCGGGCAGGCCCAGACAGCTGCCGGTGAAGTCGGCGCGGACGCCGAGCACCACGACGGCGGGCGGGTGCGTACCCTCCACCGGCCGGGAGGTGGCGAGGGCGCAGAGCACGCGGGCGAAGGAGCGGCGTTCGTCCTCGTCCGTGCAGAGCGTGAACAGTTCCTCGAACTGGTCGACGATCAGGACCGGTCGGGCCGGTGGGGGCCGTCGCTCCCCGGGGGCCGGTGGCGAGGCGCCCGATGTGGCCCGTACGGCGCCGAGCAGGGCGCCCGGGTTGTCCCGTACCTCGTCGACAGTGACGTCGAGGTCGCTGCCCAGCGCTTTCGCGGTGCGTTCCAGTAGTTCGTCCAGAGGGTGTGCGGTGGGGGTGAGTTGGACCACCGGCCAGCGGTCGGCGCCCGGCATGGGGAGGTCGCCGCGCCTGAGCGCCGGGACAAGACCGGCGTTGAGCAGCGACGACTTGCCCGCGCCCGACGGGGCGACGAGCATCAGCGGTCCGCTGCCCACCCGTTCGAAGATCCGCTCCACCAGTGCGGCCGTGGCGTGCTCGCGGCCGAAGAACCACTCCCCGTCCTCAGGGGTGAACGCCGACAGGCCGCGGTAGGGACAGGTCTCGGCGGACTGCCGCTCGGCGGCGTCGGCGTCGGATCCCAGGTCGCCGTCACGGGGCGGCGCCTGCTGCACCAGCCGCAGTAACTCCCCGTCAGCGCGCAGCACTTGGTCGCACAGCCGGGCCACATCGACGGTGGCGCGCTTCGCACCGGTCTCGATCTTGCTGAGGTAGCCCTTGCTGTAGTGGGTCCGCCGGGCGAGATCGGTGAGCGACAGTCCGCGTTCCTGCCGCAGCCGTCGCAGTTGTGCCGGGAAGGACAGCGTGGTCAGCGCGTCCCGGTCCCGTCCGTGGTGAGGGTCTGTCTGCTGTCCGTGCTGCGGGTCCCCCAAGGTGTCCCCCAAGGCAGTGCGGCCGTGAGACGGCGGAAACCCAGGTTACTGCCGGGTCGGTGGGGGCGGCCAAGTCTTTCACCCGGAGTGGCGAAAACACCGACGTCCGGAACCGCGGGCAGCCGGTTCCGGACGTCGTCAGGCGGACGCTCTCCGTGGCACTACGGACGGAGGACGATCGAGTTGATGGGCGTGAGGTCGCGGTAGAAGGCGTGCCCCGCCGGGATGGTCTCGATGCAGTCCCCGCCGTTGTACTGCTTGCACAGGTCCGCGAGGGCGCCGCCGTACTGGTTGTTGTAGACCCAGTGGTACCCGACCTGGTTGCTCAGGTTGTGGGGGTTGTAGCTGTAGTACACGTTGGTCGGGTGCGGGTTGTCGCGCGGTTCGACGCCCTGACCGTAGATGCAGACCGCGCCGTACGGGCAGCCGTCCCACGTGTCCGCCGGCTTGGCCTCGGCCGTGCCGCTGAGCGCCACCACCACGGCCGCCGAGGTCAGAAACGCGGCGGCGCCACGGATCATGTTGCGCATGTTTCCCCCTTGCTGGTTCTCACTGGCTGTTCTCGCTGGAGCTGTTCTCGCCGGCTTCCCGCCTGGTCTCGCCGGGCCCGGCCCGGTGTTGCCACCTCAGATTCGCCCTGCTGCGCCCCGGGGTCGACGGGTTTCCTGTTGCCCGCCGGGAGTACGAGCGGGAAACACGGTGTGACCAGGGGCGGCTGGGGACGGCAGGCAACCCACGGAGTCGTCCACCGGAGCACGGGGGGAGGCACAGCGGAGTCACGGCCGGCTCAAAGCGGAATCCCGTCTCGCAGAAAGCTTGGCTCCATCCATTGACGCGAACATGCCTCCCTCCTATCTTCTGATCGAAGTTCCGCACAAGAGCCGACATTTCGAACAACATCCCACGCCTCAGGGCAGTTCACGCAAAGACGGGACGAGCGTTGAACAGAACCCTCAGGGCGGTCCTCGCCCTCCTCACCTCGGTGGCCGCCCTGTTGGGCCTCACCACCGCCCTCGCCGCCCCGGCCGGAGCCGCGCACCCCGCGGCCGGACAGGCGACGCGGTACACCATGACCGCGTTCACCAACAGCAGCGAGTCGAACATGTACGTCTACGACTCGCCGGACGCGACCGGGTTCACCCTCCAGAAGGGCCCGGCGTACACCCCGCCCTCCGGCCTGATCCGTGACCCCAGCATCTTCAAGCACACGGACGGCTACTACTACCTGACCTACACCACCCGCACCTGGTCGGCGCTCTCCACCACCATCGGCTTCGCCCGCTCCACCGACCGCCTCAACTGGACCTTCCTGTACGACTACACGGTCCCGATCAGCGGGCTGCAGCGCGCCTGGGCGCCCGAGTGGTTCGTCGACACCAACGGCAGCGTCAACATCATCCTGTCCGCGTCCATCGCGGCCGACGGAGAGTGGATCTTCAAGCCGTACAAGCTGACGGCCACCAACTCCGCCCTCACCGCCTGGTCCGCACCGACCGTGCTGTCCGGCATCAGCCCGAACTACATCGACACCTTCGTCGTCAAGGTCGGCTCCACCTACCACGCCTTCACCAAGAACGAGACGACGAAGTACATCGAGTACGCCACCGCCTCCAGCCTCACCGGCCCGTACACCATCCAGAAGACGGGCAACTGGGCGGGCTTCGGCTCCGGAATGGAGGGCCCGGCGCTCGTCCAGCTCGACAACGGCGGCTGGCGGATCTACTACGACGCCTACGGCGCCGGGAAGTACTGGTACAGCGACAGCTACGACAACTTCGCCACCTGGTCGACCCCGACCGAGCTGCCCGGCCTCACCGGCTTCGTACGCCACCTGACCGTCCTCAAGGAGACCGTGTCCGGCGGTGTCACCCTGCCGACCAACACCACCCGGTCCCTGCAGTCCGTCAACTACACGGGCCGCTACGCCGTGGTCCGCTCCGACAGCCTCGGCTACGTCGACCCGGTGACCTCCTCCAGCACCACCGCCGTCAAGCAGAGCGCGACCTTCACGATCGTGCCCGGCCTCGCGGACGCCAACTGCTACTCCTTCCGCGACTCCGCCGGCCGCTATCTGCGCCACTGGGACTACCGGATCCGCTTCGCCACGGACGACGGCACGACCGTCTTCGACAAGGACGCCACGTACTGCGCCCGACCCGGCACGGCTTCCGGCACGGTCCGCCTGGAGTCGTACAACTACCCGGGCCGCTACATCCGGCACTACAACTACGAGCTGCGCCTGGACGTGTACCAGGCGACGGACACCTTCCGCGCCGACAGCTCCTTCAGGGCGGTGAGCCCCTGGGCCTGACGGCCCCGCTTCCCGAGAAGCCGCCAAACGCCGGGCGGGCTGTTCTTCAGCCCGTCCGGCGTTTGAGGACGAGGCCGTTCAGGCCGAAAGCGGGGGTCTGGGGGCGGCAGCCCCCAGGTATGGGACGGGAAGGGGCGGCGGGGGCGAGAAAACTCCCCGCCACCCCACCACCCCGTCACCCCCTATCGCACCGACACCGCCCCCGGCGCCGAGGCGTAGCCGGCCGGCCGGGTCGTAAAGACCCCCCGCCCCTGCGTGCGACTGCGCAGCCGCGTCGCGTACCCGAACAACTCCGCCAGCGGCACGGTCGCGGTGATCACCACCGAGCCCGCCCGGGGCACGGAGTCCGAGACCCGCCCCCGGCGCGCCGCGAGGTCACCGAGCACCCCGCCCACGGCATCCGCGGGCACGGTGACCGTGACGTCGACGACGGGTTCGAGGAGGCCCATCACACCGACCCGCATGGCCTCCCGGAGCGCGAACCGCCCTGCCGTGCGGAACGCCATCTCCGAGGAGTCCTTGGAGTGGGTCGCCCCGTCGATCAGGGTGACGCTCAGCCCGGTCACCGGGTGACCGCCGAGCGGCCCCTCGGCGAGGGCGTCACGGCAGCCGGTCTCGACCGCGCGGACGTACTCCTGCGGCACCCGGCCGCCGACGACGGTCGAGCGGAAGACGAAGCCCGTGGGGGCGCCACCGCCGTCGCCGTCCGCCTCCAGCGGTGCCACGTCGAGGACGACGTGGGCGAACTGCCCGGCCCCGCCGTCCTGTTTGACGTGCCGGAAGACCAGACCGGACACCCCGCGCACGACCGTCTCGCGGTAAGCGACACGGGGGCGGCCGACGGCGACTTCGAGCCCCTGGCTCTGCCGGATCTTCTCCACCGCCACCTCCAGATGCAGTTCGCCCATGCCCGACAGCAGGGTCTGGCCGGTCTCGGGGTCGGTCCGTACGACCAGTGAGGGGTCCTCCTCGGCCAGGCGTGCGAGGGCCGTCGCGAGCCGGTCGGTGTCGGTGCTCTTGCGTGCCTCGACGGCCACCGACACCACCGGGTCGGCGACGGACGGGGGTTCGAGGAGCAGCGGCGCCGTCGGCGCGCACAGGGTGGTTCCCGCGCGGGCAGACTTCAGCCCGACCACCGCGACGATGTCCCCGGCCACCGCACGGTCCAGTTCGGCGTGCCGGTCGGCCCGGACCCGCAGGATCCGGCCGATCCGCTCGGTGCGCCCCGTCCCCGCGTCCAGCACGGTGTCCCCCTTCCGGATCGTTCCCGAGTAGAGCCTCAGGTAGGTCAGCCGTCCCGTGGCCGTGGCGCTCACCTTGAACGCCAGGGCCGTGACCGGCGCCTGTTCGTCGACGGCCCGCTCCTGTTCCGTACCGTCGTGCGTACCGCGTACGGGCGGCACGTCCAGCGGCGAGGGCAGATAGGCCACGACCGCGTCGAGCAGCGGTTCGATGCCACGGTTGCGGTAGGCCGAGCCGCACAGCACGACCACGCCCTCACCCGTGCGGGTCAGGTCGCGCAGCGCGGAGGCCAGCGTCCGCGCGGAGAGCGTGGACTCGGCGCAGAACTCCTCCAGCGCCACGGGGTGCAGTTCCGCGACCGCCTCCTCCAGGCGCCGTCGGCGTCGCTCCGCCTCGTCCCGCAGGGCGTCCGGCACCGGCCCCTCCTCGGCCGTGTCGCCACCGTCCGCCCAGACCAGGGCGCGCATACGCAGCAGGTCCACCACTCCGACGAACCCGTCCTGCGTACCGATCGGCAACTGCACCACCAGCGGCGCCGGATGGAGCCGCTGCCGGATCGACTCGACGGCCGTGTCGAGGTCGGCGCCCGCGCGGTCCAGCTTGTTGACGAAGGCGATGCGCGGTACGCCGTGCCGGTCGGCCTGCCGCCACACGGACTCGCTCTGCGGCTCGACCCCGGCGACCGCGTCGAACACCGCGATCGCACCGTCGAGCACCCTGAGCGAGCGCTCCACCTCGTCGGCGAAGTCGACGTGGCCCGGGGTGTCGATCAGGTTGATCCGATGACCGTCCCAGGCACAACTCACGGCCGCCGCGAAGATCGTGATGCCGCGATCGCGCTCCTGCGGATCGAAGTCGGTGACGGTCGTGCCGTCGTGGACCTCGCCGCGCTTGTGCGTGGTCCCGGTGGCGTACAGGAACCGCTCGGTGACGGTGGTCTTGCCGGCGTCTACGTGGGCGAGGATGCCCAGGTTGCGGACGGCGGTCTGAGGGTTGGTGACGTTGCTGCGCATGGCCCGTGGCCTTTCAGCTGAGCTGTTTCGGGGCAGCGCGATTCCCGCACGGGGACGGCGGACGGCAAGGGTGAGCGGGCGGCCGGAGCTGTCACTCCGCCCGCAGGCACATGGGTTCGACGTCAGACGTTCGTCACGGACATCCGGTACCGGCCGCGCAGCGGGCACCGGACGGACGAGGACACGAGGATCACCTCGTACAGGGAACGGGGAACGACGACGGCGGTACGGTCACACACGGCCGGGCTCCCCTCTCTCGTCACTTGGTGGGGTGAGTCTAGGGAGGGCGGAGGGGCGGGCGCACCGCATTTTCAGCACCGCGTTCCCGTACGACAGCCTCGTACGACGAAAAACCCCACCGCCCGGAAACCGGTCGATGGGGTCGATGTCGATATTCGATGCAATGTATGTGATGTGTGTCCGAGGGGGGACTTGAACCCCCACGCCCGATAAAGGGCACTAGCACCTCAAGCTAGCGCGTCTGCCATTCCGCCACCCGGACCAGGTGTCTGCCGCCTTGCCAGGGGTGTTCCCGGCGGCGACATGGACAACAATACCAAGCTTTCGGAGCGCCCTTCACCTGCATATCCACCTGCTTGTTCAGGCCCCGGACGGGGTCGTGCGGGCCTCGGCGAGCAGGCCCGCACGACCTCACCGGAGGTGATCGGACGGTCACGATCCGGCCATGTCAGGCCGCGGACGGCATGAGGTGGTACTCGGGGAAGTTGCCCGGCAGCCGCTCCCCCGCCGGACCGCGCGTGACGGCCCTGACGAGCAGCTCACCGCCGACGAAGGCGCCCCGCCAGGACGCGCCGAAGCCGCCGAAGAGCTCCTCGCGGTCACCGCGCGAGCGGGGTGTGCCGTGGCCGACCTTGAACGCCCGGATCTGGGGTGCCAGCCGCTCGTACGTCGCGTGGTCGTCGGTGGAGAGGGTGGCGACGAGCGCGCCGTTCGAGGCGTTCATGGCGGCGAGCAGTTCGGCCTCGGTGTCGACCAGGACGATCGTGTCGACCGGGCCGAAGGGTTCCGCGTGGTGGAGCGGGGAGGACGAGGGTGGGTTGAGGAGGGTGACGGGCTGGACGTACGCGCCGGTGTCCTGGCCGGGCAGGAAGCGCGCGTCGGCGAGCCGGCCCCGGTGCAGCGGGACGGCGCCCCGGTCGACGGCCTCGGCGACCTGGTCGGTCAGTTCCTTGGCCTTGGCCGCGTTGATGACGGGCCCGAAGTCCAGCTTCGGGTACGGGTCGTCGGGGTGCTCCACGGCCAGCGGGTGTCCGACCCTGAGCGTGCGGACCGCCGGCAGGTAGGCGGCCAGGAACTCGTCGAACAGTTCACGCTGGACGACGAAGCGCGGGTAGGCCGTGCAGCGCTGTTTGCCGTAGTCGAAGAGCTTGGGGACGACGGCGGTGAGGGCGTCCCAGTCGGTGTGGTTCCAGATGCCCCAGGTGTTCAGTCCCTCCTGTTCCAGTACATGTCGTTTGCCGAGGTCGGCGACGGCGGTGGCCACGGCGGCGCCGGTGTCGCGGCCACCGACGAAGGAGACGCAGCCGATCTCGGGGGCGCGCACCAGTGCCTCCGACAGCTCGCCTCCGCTGCCGCTGACGAGGGTGACGGGGATGCCCTCGCGGGCGGCGAGCGCACTGGCCAGGGTGAGGCAGGCGACGCCGCCGTCGGTCGGGGCCTTGGCGATGACCGCGTTCCCCGCCAGCGCCTGGACCAGCATCGCGTGGACGAGCACGCTCATGGGGTAGTTCCAGCTGGCGATGTTGGAGACGGGGCCGTCGAGGGGGACGCGTCCTTCGACCATGGGCTCGATGCCGTCGACGTACCAGCGCACGCCGTCGATGGCCCGGTCCACGTCGGCCTGCGCGAGCCGCCAGGGTTTGCCGATCTCCCAGACGAGGAGCAGGGCGAGCAGTTCGCGGTGCTGGGTGAGGGCGTCGAGGGTGGCTGCGACCCGGGCGCGACGTTCGTCGAGGGGGACGTGGCGCCAGGCGCGGTGCTGGTCGAGGGATGCGCGTACCGCCCGGTGCACGGTGGCGCCGTCCAGACGGGGCGGGCCCGCGATGGGGCTGCCGTCGACGGGACTGGTGGCGGGGAGTGGCCGGCCGTCGGCTCGCCAGGCGGCGCCCCAGTGGTTGAGGACCCGGTCGTCCCTGAAGGCCTCGGGGGCGACGGCGAGACACCGCTGCCAGGCGTCGGTCCAGGCCGTGCCGGATTTGAGGGTCAGAGGGGCAGGAGTGGTGAGGGTGGGTGGTGCCATGGGTTTCTCCGCTCTCGGTGCACGGTCGGGGGCGGGGGACACAACAGCGGGGGAGTGAGGTCAGGCCTCCTCCAGGGCGGCCAGCACCAGCCGGGCCGTCTCGGTGGGGGTGCCACCGACCCGCACCCCGACCGCTTCCAGCGCCTCCTTCTTGGCCTGGGCGGTGCCGGACGAGCCGGAGACGATCGCGCCCGCGTGGCCCATCGTCCTGCCCTCGGGGGCGGTGAACCCGGCGATGTAGCCGACCACGGGCTTGGTGACGTGGTCGCGGACGTACGCGGCGGCCCGTTCCTCGGCGTCGCCGCCGATCTCGCCGATGAGGACGATCAGTTCGGTGTCGGGGTCGTTCTGGAAGGCTGCCAGGCAGTCGATGTGGGTGGTGCCGACGACGGGGTCGCCGCCGATACCGACGCAGGTGGAGAAGCCGATGTCGCGGAGTTCGTACATGAGTTGGTAGGTGAGGGTGCCGGACTTGGAGACCAGGCCGACGCGGCCCGGCTTGGTGATGTCGGCGGGGATGATGCCGGCGTTGGACTGGCCGGGGGTGATCAGGCCGGGGCAGTTGGGGCCGATGATGCGGGTGCCCTTGGAGCGCGCGTACGCCGTGAAGGCGACCGAGTCGTGGACCGGGATGCCCTCGGTGATGACGACGGCGAGGCCGATGCCGGCGTCGGCGGCCTCGACGACGGCCGCCTTGGCGAAGGCGGGCGGGACGAAGACGACGGTGACGTCGGCGCCGGTGACCTCGATGCCCTCGTGGACGGAACCGAAGACGGGGACCACACGGTCGTCGAGGTCGACGGTCCGGCCGGCCTTGCGCGGGTTGACGCCGCCGACGACGTTCGTGCCCGCCGCGAGCATGCGGCGGGTGTGCTTCATCCCCTCGCCGCCGGTCATGCCCTGGACGAGGACCTTGCTCTCCTTGCTGAGGTAGATGGCCATGTCCGGGCTCCTCAGATCGCGTGGGCGAGGTCGGCGGCGCGGCGCGCGGCGCCGTCCATGGTGGTGGCCTGGTGGACGAGGGGATGGTCGCGGCCGTCGAGGATGGCCCGGCCGCGTACGGCGTTGTTGCCGTCGAGGCGGACGACCAGCGGCTTGGTCAACCGGACGCTGTCCAGCGCCTGCACGATGCCGTCGGCGACCGCGTCGCAGGCGGTGATCCCTCCGAAGACGTTGACGAGGACCGACTTCACCTCGGGGTCGGAGAGGATGACGGAGAGCCCGTCGGCCATGATCTGGGCCGAGGCGCCGCCGCCGATGTCGAGGAAGTTGGAGGGGCGGGCGCCACAGCCCGCGACCACGTCGAGGGTCGACATGACGAGTCCGGCGCCGTTTCCGATGACGCCGACCTCGCCGTCCAGCTTCACGTAGTTGAGGCCCTTGGCGGCCGCGGCCGCCTCCAGCGGGTCGTCGTGCGCGAAGCCCTCGTCGCCCCAACGCGTCTGCCGGAAGCTCGCGTTGTCGTCGAGGGTGACCTTGCCGTCGAGGGCGAGGATCCGGCCCTGTTCGGTTCGGACGAGGGGGTTCACCTCGACGAGCAACGCGTCCTCGCGGGTCAGCACCTCCCAGAGCCGTACGAGGACGTCACCGGTCTGCGGGGGCAGGCCGGCGGCCCGCGCGATCTCGGCCGCCTTCGCCGAGGTGACGCCCTCGACGGGATCGACGGGGACACGGGCCACGGCCTCGGGCCGGGTCGCCGCCACGTCCTCGATGTCCATGCCTCCCTCGGCCGAGGCGATCGCGAGGAAGCGGCCCGCCGCGCGGTCGAGGACGTACGAGACGTAGAACTCGCTCTCGATCGGCACGGGTTCGGCGACCATCACCTTGCGGACGGTGTGGCCCTTGATGTCCATGCCGAGGATCTGCCGTGCCGTCAGTTCGGTGGCCGCGGGGTCGGCGGCGAGCTTCACCCCGCCCGCCTTGCCGCGTCCACCGGTCTTCACCTGCGCCTTGACGACGACGCGTCCGCCCAGCCTGCGGGCGATCTCCCGGGCCTCCTTGGGCGAGTCCGTGACCTCGGCCCTAGGCACCGATATGCCGTGTTCCTCGAAGAGTTCCCTTGCCTGGTGCTCGAAAAGGTCCATTCCGGCTCCTGACTCAAAAGTGCCGCACGCCCCCTGGACACCACCCACCGGATGCGGGATAACAAGCTTCATACAGTATTCGTCGACTGTATGCAATCAACCGCGAGAGCGCTCCAATACCGCTCCAATACCGCTCCAGCACCTACGAAGACGCCCACGAAGGCCCCATGAAAACCCCTACGAAGGGACAGGACTTCGCCATGCCCGACGGCAACAGCCAGGACCTCATCTCCGGTGGTCACCTCGTCGCCAAGGCACTCAAAGCGGAGGGTGTGGAGGTCATCTACACCCTGTGCGGCGGCCACATCATCGACATCTACGACGGCTGCGTCGACGAGGGCATCGAGGTCGTCGACGTACGCCACGAGCAGGTCGCCGCCCACGCCGCCGACGGCTACGCCCGCATCACCGGCAAACCCGGCTGCGCGGTCGTCACCGCCGGCCCCGGTACGACCGACGCCGTGACCGGTGTCGCCAACGCCTTCCGCGCGGAGTCCCCGATGCTGCTGATCGGCGGCCAGGGCGCGCACACCCAGCACAAGATGGGGTCTCTGCAGGACCTGCCGCACGTCGACATGATGACGCCGATCACCAAGTTCGCGGCGACCGTGCCGGACACGGCCCGTGCCGCCGACATGGTGTCGATGGCGTTCCGCGAGTGCTACCACGGCGCGCCCGGTCCCTCCTTCCTGGAGATCCCGCGCGACGTCCTTGACGCCAAGGTGCCCGTGGAGAAGGCACGCGTGCCCAAGGCCGGCGCCTACCGGGCCTCGACCCGGTCGGCCGGCGACCCCGAGGCCATCGAGAAGCTCGCCGATCTGCTGGTGCACGCCGAGAAGCCCGCGATCCTGCTGGGCAGCCAGGTGTGGACGACCCGCGGCACCGCATCCGCCATCGAGCTGGTGCGCACGCTGAACATCCCGGCGTACATGAACGGCGCCGGCCGCGGCACGCTCCCGCCCGGCGACCCGCACCACTTCCAGCTCTCCCGCCGGTACGCGTTCTCCAACGCCGACGTCATCGTCGTCGTCGGCACGCCCTTCGACTTCCGCATGGGCTACGGCAAACGGCTGTCGCCGGACGCGACCGTCGTGCAGATCGACCTCGACTACCGGACCGTCGGCAAGAACCGCGACATCGACCTCGGGATCGTCGGCGACGCGGGCCTCGTGCTCAAGTCGGTGACGGAGGCGGCTTCCGGGCGCATCAACGGGGGTGCGTCGAGGCGCAAGGAGTGGCTCGACGAGCTGCGCGCCGCCGAGCAGACCGCCATCGAGAAGCGGCTGCCCAGCCTGAAATCGGACGCCTCGCCGATCCACCCGTACCGGCTGGTCAGCGAGATCAACGAGTTCCTCACCGAGGACTCCGTCTACATCGGCGACGGCGGCGACATCGTCACCTTCTCCGGTCAGGTCGTGCAGCCCAAGTCACCCGGGCACTGGATGGACCCGGGCCCCCTCGGCACCCTCGGCGTCGGCGTGCCCTTCGTGCTCGCCGCCAAGAAGGCACGGCCCGACAAGGAGGTGGTGGCCCTCTTCGGCGACGGCGCCTTCTCCCTCACCGGCTGGGACTTCGAGACCCTCGTCCGCTACGACCTCCCCTTCGTCGGGATCATCGGCAACAACTCCTCCATGAACCAGATCCGTTACGGCCAGAAGGCCAAGTACGGCGAGGAACGCGAGCGCATCGGCAACACCCTCGGCGATGTCCACTACGACAAGTTCGCCCAGATGCTGGGCGGTTACGGCGAGGAGGTCCGCGACCCCGCCGACATCGGCCCCGCGCTCCAGCGGGCCCGCGAGTCGGGCAAGCCGTCGCTCATCAACGTCTGGGTCGACCCGGACGCGTACGCCCCCGGAACCATGAACCAGACGATGTACAAGTGAGGTGACCTCGGCATGACCAAGGCTCTCGAAGGCATCCGCGTCCTCGACATGACGCATGTCCAGTCCGGCCCGTCCGCCACCCAGCTGCTCGCCTGGCTCGGCGCGGACGTGGTGAAGCTGGAGGCGCCGACCGGGGACATCACGCGCAAGCAGCTGCGCGACCTCCCGGACGTCGACTCCCTCTACTTCACGATGCTCAACTGCAACAAGCGGAGCATCACCCTCAACACCAAGACCGGGCGCGGCAAGGAGATCCTCACCGAGCTGATCCGGCGCTCCGACGTCATGGTCGAGAACTTCGGGCCCGGCGCGGTCGACCGCATGGGCTTCACCTGGGACCGCGTCCAGGAGATCAATCCGCGTATCGTCTATGCCTCCATCAAGGGGTTCGGCGACGGTCCGTACACCAACTTCAAGGCGTACGAGGTCGTCGCGCAGGCCATGGGCGGGTCGATGGCGACCACCGGCTTCGAGGACGGGCCGCCGCTGGCGACGGGGGCCCAGATCGGGGACTCGGGCACGGGCATCCACGCCGTGGCGGGGATTCTCGCGGCGCTGTACCAGCGGGAGAACACCGGGCGCGGCCAGCGGGTCAATGTGGCCATGCAGCACGCCGTCCTCAACCTCTGCCGGGTGAAGCTGAGGGATCAGCAGCGGCTGGCACATGGCCCGCTCCGTGAATATCCCAACGAGGACTTCGGCGACGAGGTTCCCAGGTCCGGGAACGCGTCCGGCGGCGGCCAGCCCGGGTGGGCGGTCAAGTGCGCGCCGGGCGGCCCGAACGACTACGTGTACGTCATCGTGCAGCCCGTGGGCTGGCAGCCGATGAGCGAGCTGATCGGCCGGCCCGAGCTGGCGGACGACCCCGAGTGGGCGACGCCGGAGGCCCGGCTGCCCAAGCTCAACAAGATGTTCCAGCTCATCGAGGAGTGGTCGTCCACGCTTCCCAAGTGGGAGGTGCTGGAGCGGCTCAACGCCCACAACATCCCGTGCGGGCCGGTCCTCTCCACCAAGGAGATCATCGAGGACGAGTCCCTGGTCTCCAACGAGATGGTCGTCACCGTGCCGCATCCCGAGCGCGGCGACTTCGTGACCGTCGGCAGCCCGCTGAAGCTGTCCGACTCCCCCGTGGACGTGACCAGTTCCCCCCTGCTCGGCGAGCACAACGAAGAGGTCTACGTCGGCGAGCTGGGCCTCGGCGACGAGGAACTGCGCCTGCTCAAGTCGAACGGAGTGATCTGATTGATGGCCGAAGACCGGGTGCAGAGGGTGCGCACGCTCCTCGGCGCCGTACGGGCCGAGGGCCGGAGCGCGCTGACCGCTCCCGAGGGCAAGGTGATCGCCGACGCGTACGGGATCGCCGTACCCGGTGAGGAGTTGGCGCGGGACGTCGACGAGGCGGTGTCGTACGCGGCGCGCTTCGGCGGGCCGGTGGTGATGAAGATCGTCTCGCCGGACATCCTCCACAAGACCGACGCGGGCGGTGTGATCGTCGGAGTGGAGGGCGCCGGTGATGTACGGGCCGCGTTCCACACAATCGTCGACAACGCGCGCGCGTACGCACCCGATGCCCGTATCGAGGGCGTCCAGATACAGGAGTTGCTGCCGAAGGGGCAGGAGGTCATCGTCGGCGCGGTGACGGACCCGACGTTCGGGAAGGTCGTCGCGTTCGGGCTCGGCGGGGTGCTGGTCGAGGTCCTCAAGGACGTGACGTTCCGGCTCGCGCCGGTCGACGCCGACGAGGCGCTCTCCATGCTGGACTCGATCCGCGCGGCGGAGATCCTGCGCGGGGTGCGCGGGGCGCCTGCCGTGGACCGGTGGGCGATCGCCGAGCAGATCCGCCGGGTCTCCGAACTCGTCGGGGACTTCCCGGAGATCGCCGAAGTGGATCTGAACCCGGTGATCGCCACACCTCTGGGCGCCCTCGCTGCGGACATCCGGGTGATCCTCGCGGAGTCGGTGCCGAAGCCCCGGCGTACGTACACGCGCGAGGAGATCCTCACGTCGATGCGCCGGCTGATGCAGCCCTCGTCGGTCGCCGTGATCGGGGCCTCCAACGAGCAGGGCAAGATCGGCAACTCGGTGATGCGCAATCTCGTCGACGGCGGTTTCGCCGGGGAGATCCATCCGGTGAACCCCAAGGCCGATGACATTCTGGGCCGCAAGGCGTACAAGAGTGTCACGGACGTTCCCGGTGAGGTGGATGTGGCGGTCTTCGCGATCCCCGCCAGGTTCGTGGCCTCGGCGCTGGAGGAGGTGGGTCGCAAGGGCATCCCCAACGCCGTGCTGATCCCGTCGGGTTTCGCGGAGACCGGTGAGCACGAACTCCAGGACGAGATCGTGGAGATCGCCGAGAGGCACGGGGTCCGGCTGCTCGGGCCCAACATCTACGGCTACTACTCGACGTGGCACGACCTGTGCGCCACGTTCTGCACGCCGTACGACGTCAAGGGCGGGGTGGCGCTGACCTCGCAGTCCGGTGGCATCGGGATGGCCGTCCTGGGCTTCGCGCGGACCACGAGGACGGGTGTGTCGGCGATCGTCGGGCTCGGCAACAAGTCGGACCTCGACGAGGACGACCTGCTGACCTGGTTCGGCGAGGACCCGCACACCGAGTGCATAGCCATGCACCTGGAGGACCTCAAGGACGGGCGGGCCTTCGTGGAGGCCGCGCGGGCGACCGTCCCGAGGAAGCCGGTGGTGGTCCTCAAGGCGGGCCGTACGGCGGCCGGGGCGAAGGCGGCGGGCTCGCACACGGGCGCGCTGGCGGGCGACGACGCCGTGTACGAGGACATCCTGAAGCAGGCCGGTGTCATCAGGGCGCCGGGGCTGAACGAGATGCTGGAGTACGCGCGTGCGTTGCCGGTGCTTCCGGCTCCCCAGGGCGACAACGTCGTGATCATCACCGGGGCGGGCGGCAGCGGTGTGCTGCTGTCGGACGCGGTGACGGACAACGGGCTGACCCTGATGGAGATCCCGCCGGACCTGGACGCGTCCTTCCGGAAGTTCATCCCGCCGTTCGGGGCCGCAGGCAACCCGGTGGACATCACCGGGGGCGAGCCGCCGTCGACGTACGAGGCGACGATCCGGCTGGGCCTTGAGGACCCCCGCATCCACTCCCTCGTCCTCGGCTACTGGCACACCATCGTCACCCCGCCCATGGTGTTCGCCGAGCTCACCGCGCGCGTGGTGGCCGAGTTCCGCGAACGGGGCATCGAGAAGCCGGTCGTCGCGTCGCTCGCGGGTGACGTCGAGGTGGAGGAGGCCTGCCAGTACCTCTTCGAGCGTGGGGTCGTGGCGTACCCGTACACGACCGAGAAGCCGGTGGCCGCACTCGGCGCGAAGTATCGCTGGGCGCGGGCGGCAGAAAGGCTGGGGGCCGAAGGCCCCTCTGGTAGGGCGGTGGTGGGAGACGGGCGGGATGTTGGGGGGAGATCGATGAGCTGAGCGACGGCTCGAACCACGGGGCCTGCGGCGACCGCTCACCGCGGGCCCCGGCGCAAAGAAGCACGGACAGGGGGCGCTGGCCAGACTTCTTCCACGCGGAGGGTTCGATCGACATGGCAACAACTGACATCTCCACACCCGTCCCCTACAGGGAGGTGACGGACGCCAACGGCCGGATGTACCGGGTCGGCGAGTCCGACCTGGACATCATGGGGCGCAAACGCAAGTGGATGGTCATCCTGCCCTGGGTGGGCATGATGGGCATCAGCTCGGCGGAGTACGCGTTCGCGTCCGCCGAGGAGACCCTGCACACGGCCCACAGCTGGAGCAACCAGCACATCTTCTGGATGCTGGGCGTGTGGGTGTTCTTCCAGGCCGCGGTGGCCTTCCCCGCCGGGAAGCTCCGCGAGAGCGGCAGACTGCCCGCTCGCTGGGCGATGATGCTGGGCGCCGTCGGCACGCTGCTCGGTTATCTGTCCCTCGCGTTCGCACCGCACGTCGTCGTCGCGTACGTCGGATTCGGCATGTTCAGTGGTATGGGCGCCGGCATGGTCTACGCGACCTGCGTGAACATGGTCGGCAAGTGGTACCCGGAGCGCAAGGGCGGCAAGACCGGCTTCGTCAACGGCGGTTTCGCCTACGGTTCGGTGCCGTTCGTGTTCATCTTCACCGGGTTCATGGACCTGACGAACTTCCGCTGGGTGCTCGTCTGCGTCGGTGTGTTCCTCGCGTCGGTCGTCGCCGTGGCCGGTCACTTCTTCCAGGACCCGCCGAAGAACTGGTGGCCGGCCGAGGTCGACCCGCTGCGGAAGCCGGACGACCCCCGCGCGCGGCGCGCGCTGGAGAAGAACCCGCCGGCCGTGAAGCAGTACACGCCGAGTGAGGCCTGGCGGACGGGCCGCGTCGCGCTGATGTGGCTCTGCCTGCTGTGCACGTCGGGTGTGAACATCTTCGGTATCGCCTTTCAGGTGCCGTTCGGCAACGAGGCCGGTTTCGCGGGCGGCATCGTGGCCACGGCCATGTCCCTGAAGGCGATCGTCAACGGCACCGGACGCGGTGTCATCGGCTGGCTCTCCGACCGCTACGGCCGCAAGCAGTGCCTGATCTTCGTCTGTATCGTGCTGGGCCTGTCCCAGTACGGCATCCTCTGGTCCGGCAACATCGGCAACCTGCCGCTCTTCCTGGTGTTCTCCAGCATCTCCGGGTTCGGCGGCGGCGCCATCTTCCCGATGTTCGCGGCGATGACCGCGGACTACTTCGGCGAGAACAACAACGCCTCCAACTACGGTCTCGTCTACAGCTCCAAGCTGGTGTCCGGTCTGCTCGGCTCCGGCATGGGCGCCGTGGTCGTGGGCGCCTGGGACTACGCGGGCGCGTTCGTGCTCGCCGGCTCCATCTCGCTGTTCGCCGGGTTCGTGGCGATCTTCCTGCATCCGCCGGGGCGGCCCCGCAACCGGCACATCGCTCCCAACCCCCGTCCGCTCGGTGACGACGTGGCCTGACGCCCTGCGCGTACGGCAGCAGGCGGCCGCCCCGTGGTCTCGCACCACGGGGCGGCCGCCTGCTGCCGTCGGTTCGCCGGCCTCCGTCAGCACTTCTCCCGCAGTGAGTGCAGGTGCTCACTGGAGCGGCGGGCGAACGTGAAGGACTCGGCGGGGTTGTCGTGCTCGGCCTGCCAGTGGTGGGCGAGGCGGTGGCCCTTCAGCCGGGTGACGGCCGAGATGAACTTCTGGTAGTCGATGTCGCCGTCACCGACGTCCGTCATGCGGTAGCCGAACGGGTTCGACGGGTCGCTCTCGCCGTCCTTGACGTGGAAGAGGGGGTAGCGGTCGGGGCGCCTGAGCACGTAGTCCAGGGGCTCGAAGGGCGCGGAGGTGCCGTCGGGCCGCTTCGAGAACCGGAACTGGGCCACGTACGCCCAGAAGATGTCCATCTCCAGGTAGACGAGGCGGGGGTCGGTCTCGCGGAGCAGCACGTCGTAGAGGCGGACCTTGGGGTCGTCGGTGGCGAAGGAGAACTCCTCGGAGTGGTTGTGCTGGTAGAACTTCATGCCGCGTGCCTTGGCCGCCGCGCCGTAGGTGTTGAACTCGTGGGCGGCCCGCTTCATCGCGTCGACGGTCGTCCCGTAGCGGAAGGGGCCGGCGGCGGTGCCGATGTGCTTGAGGCCGAGGGCCTGGGCGTCGTCGAGGACCTTGGTGAGGTTCTGGGCGAAGGTGTACGCGTTCGGGTCGTCGGCGTAGTAGCCGACGTGGCTGCCGATCGGGGTGAGGCCGTGGTCGCGGGCCAGCCGCTTCAGCTGGGCGAGCGTGATGGGGCCCGCCGAGCCCTGGGTGTAGCCGGCGAACTCGACCTCGTCGTAGCCGTACTTCTCCAGCTCGGCGAAGACCGGGGCGAAGCCGAGGGTGGAGACCTTGTCGCGCAGGCTGTAGAGCTGGATGCCGAGGCGGCCGGGCGGGAGGACGGGGCGGCCCCTGCCCTTGCCCGCGGCGGCGGCTTCGGTGCCCGCGACGGCCTGGGCCGGGGCGGCCGAGCCCAGCAGGGCGGCGACGGTGGCGCCCGCGGCCACGCCGAGCATGCCTCGTCTGCTGAGGCGGTGGGCGAGTTCGGGGTCGGTCTTGTCGGTGCGGCTCATGCCTGGAACTCCTCTGTGTGGGAGGGCGTTGTCAGTGGTGAGTGCTTCACTTGTGACCAGTCAGGACTTGTGGGTACTTGTCACCGGTCGGGAGAGACCGGCAAGGCGCAGCAGGAGTGCTTTCACATCGGTGGCCGCCACGCGGTCGCCGACGGCTCGGGGGGTGGAGCAGATGATGAGCGGACCGTCGTCGTCGCTCGTGGGAAGGCGGCCGTGGCTGCCGCGAATAGGCGAGGGATCCAGCGGCACGACCGCCATGCGGTAGCGCAGACCGAGTTTCTTGCGGGCCAGTGCCGTGGCCGCCTTGAGCTTCACATACGGGTCGAGCGGGTCCATGAACAGCTCGACCGGGTCGTAGCCGGGTTTGCGGTGGATCTCGACCAGTCGCGCGAAGTCGGGCGCGCGGTCGTCGTCGAGCCAGTAGTAGTACGTGAACCAGGCGTCCGGCTCCGCGACGGCGACGAACTCGCCGGAGCGCGGATGGTCGAGGTGATGGGCCTTCTTGCCCTCGTCGTCCAGGAGTTGCTCGATGCCGGGCAGATCCGCGAGGGCTTCCCTGGTGGCGTCCAGGTCCTCGGGGCGGCGTACATAGACATGGGCGATCTGGTGGTCGGCGACCGCGAAGGCCCGTGAGGCCATCGGGTCGAGGTACTCCATGCCGTCCTGGGTGTGCACGTCGAGGAGACCGGCGCGGCGCAGGGCACGGTTGATGTCGACCGGGCGGTCGGCGCGGGTAATGCCGTACTCGGAGAGCGCGACGACGCTGCGGCCTTCCGCGCGGGCGTCGTCGAGCAGGGGCGCCACGGCCTTGTCGAGGTCGGCGGCCGCCTTCAGGGAGCGCGGGTCGTCGGGGCCGAAGCGCTGCAGATCGTAGTCGAGGTGAGGGAGGTAGCAGAGGGTCAGGTCCGGGTGGCGGGTGCGGATGATGTGGCGGGTCGCGTCGATGATCCAGCGGCTGGAGACCAGGTCGGCGCCCGGTCCCCAGAAGTGGAACAGGGGGAACGTGCCCAGTTTCGCGGTGAGTTCGTCGTGCAGGGCCGGGGGCCTGGTGTAGCAGTCGGGTTCCTTGCGGCCGTCGGAGTAGTAGATCGGACGGGGGGTGACGGTGATGTCGGTGTCGGCGCCCATGGCGTACCACCAGCAGACGTTGGCGACCGTGTAGCCGGGGTGGACACGGCGGGCGGCGTCCCACAGTTTGTCCCCGGCGACGAGGCCGTTGTGCTGGCGCCACAGCAGGACGTCGCCGAGTTCGCGGAAGTACCAGCCGTTGCCGACGATGCCGTGCTCGGCGGGGAGCGTGCCGGTCAGGAAGGTGGACTGGGCGGCGCAGGTGACGGCGGGCAGGACGGTGCCGAGCGGGGCACGGGAGCCGGACCGGCCGAGGGCCTTGAGGTGGGGCATGTGGTCGAGGAGACGGGGGGTGAGGCCGACGACGTCCAGGACGAGGAGAGGGGTGGGACCGGCTTCGGGTTGCGGCGGCGTCACGGCAGCTCCTTGGGGTTCATGGCAGCTCCTTGAGGCCGAGGTCCGTCAACAGGTCGCGGGCGAGGGCGAGTTCGGCGGCGATGCCGTCGGCGAGCTGGGCGCGGGTGCTGGGGCGCAGCTCGGGCGGCAGGGCCTGCCAGGTGTAGGTCTCGACCTCCAGATGACGGGTGAGGGGGTGCGCGCCGCCGACGAGGTGGGTGAGGGCGGTCTTGAGCACCGGGAGTGTGGAGGTGAGGGGTGCGGTGGGGGCCGCGTGGAGCGGGACGTGGAAGTGGGCGCGCCAGGGTGAGGCGTCGGGCAGGGCGTCCCCTTCCAGGGCCTCGCCGAGGTCGTCGGTGCCGCGCAGGCCGGCGGCGGTGGAGGTGCGGGTCTGGTGCAGGAAGCGGGGCTCGTCGAAGGCGGCGAGGGCTGCGCGGACCTCGGGAAGGTGCGGGTGTTCGGCGTGCAGGGCGGCCGAGAGCTGGGATTTGACGACGGGGACGTGGGCTCGGGTGAGCGCGTCCAGGGCGGTGTGCGGGTCTTCGAAGGAGGTGGCGAGGTGGCAGGTGTCCACGCAGATGCCGATGCGGTCGTGGCCGATGTCGGTCAGGGGGCCGATGGCGTCGGCGGTCGTCTCGACCGTGCAGCCGGGTTCGGGTTCCAGGCCGACGCGGATGGAACGGCCGGTCAGCTCGGCCACGGCGTCCAGGCGTTCGGCGAGGGTGCGCAGGGCCGCGCGGGACCGGGCGGCGCGGGTGTCGTCGTGGGCGGTGCGCCAGGCCAGGGGCAGGGTGGAGATGGTGCCCTCGGTGACGTCGTCGGGGAGCAGACGGGCGAGGACGCGGGCGAGGGAGGTGGTGTGGTCGAGGCGTTCGGGGTCGGCCCAGTCCGGCTGGTAGACGCGGTACTTGACCTGTTCGGCGCCGAAGCCCTGGTAGGGGAAGCCGTTGAGGGTGACGACTTCGAGGCCGTGCCGGTCGAGTTCGGTGCGCAGGCCGCGCAGGGCGGACGGGTCGGTCACCAGGGCCGCGGCGGCGTCCTTGGCCAGCCACAGGCCGATGCCGAGGCGGTCCCGGCCGAGGCGGCGGCGTACGGGCGCGCAGTGGTCGCGCAGTTGGGCGAGGACCCCGTCGAGGCTCTCGGCCGGGTGCACGTTGGTGCAGTAGGCGAGGTGGACGGTGGAACCGTCGGGGTGACGGAAGCGCATGGGTCACTCCCCGCCGCGCAGGATGCTGTTGCCCTCGTGCGTGGCGTCCGTCGCGGTGACGTCGAGGGCGAGGCGGCCGCTCAGCCCGTAGAAGGCGACGGGGTTGCGCCACAGCACCAGGTCGACGTCGTCCTCGTCGAATCCGGCGTCGAGCAGGGCGTCGCCGACCCTGCGGGTCTTGAGGGGATCACTTCGGCCCCAGTCGGCGGCGGAGTTGACCAGCACCTTCTCCGGGCCGAACTCCTTGAGGACGGCGACCATGCGTTCCTCGTCCATCTTGGTGTCCGGGTAGACGGAGAAGCCGAGCCAGGCGCCGCTGTCCCTGGCCTCCTCGACCGTGGTCTCGTTGAGGTGGTCGAGCAGCACCCGTTCGACGGGCAGGGCGGAGGCCCGTACGGCGTCGAGGGTGCGGCGCAGACCGGCGAGCTTGTCCCGGTGCGGGGTGTGGACGAGGGCGGGCAGGCCGTGGTCGGCGGCCAGTTGCAGCTGGTGTTCGAGCGCGTGGTCCTCGGCCGGCGTCATGGAGTCGTAGCCGATCTCTCCTACGGCCACGACCCGGTCCTTGAGCAGGTATCGGGGCAGCTGGTCCAGGACGGGTGCGCACCGCGGGTCGTTCGCCTCCTTGGGGTTGAGGGCGAGGGCGCAGTGGTGGGCGATGCCGTACTGGGCGGCGCGAAAGGGCTCCCAGCCCAGCAGGGAGTCGAAGTAGTCGACGAAGGAATCGGGGGAGGTACGGGGCTGGCCCAGCCAGAAGGCCGGCTCGACGACCGCGCGGACGCCCGCCTCGTGCATCGCCTCGTAGTCGTCGGTGGTGCGTGACGTCATGTGGATGTGGGGGTCGAAGAGGCGCATCAGGACTCCTTGCCGTCGATGCCGATCTCGTCGGCCGGTGGGGACGCGGTCAGGGCCAGGGCGCGGTACAGGTCCTCGGGTACGGGACGTCCCGCGGCGGTGCGTTCCTCGGCGAAGGCGCCGAGCATGCGGGCCAGTTCGGCGTCGCCGTGGGCACGGCGGGCCAGGTCGGTGATCTCGTCGACGCTCACCGCGGTGAACAGGCACTTGAGCACGGCGTGCCGCCACTGGTGCGGGGCCAGATGGCGGGCGGCGTACGGGCCGAGGGCGGCGGCGACGAGGCGGGTGTCGTTGGTCCGCAGGGCGTCCTCGACCAGGTGCAGCGCGTCGGGGCCGGGCACGAGGTGGGGCAGCGCGTGCAGGACCGCCCGGCGTTCGTCGGCGGTGCCCTGGCGGTAGACCCGGGTGAGCGCGTCGGGGTCCGCCTGGGCCGCGTGCAGGATCAGGACGCGGGCGGCGTCGGCGTGCTCGCTGCCGCAGCGTCGACCCGCCTCGGCGAGGCGCAGCTCCCAGACGGAGAGGGGCCCATGGGTGCCCGGATGGCCGGCGGCCTCGTCCAGCGCCCGCCCCAGCCAGGTGCGGGCGGCTCCCGTGAGCTGGTCGTTCAGGTGGCCGCGCAGGTCGGCGGGGGTGACGCGGGCAGGGTGGGCGGGGCGGGCCGTCGCGTCGGCCGGGGTGCGGTGGTGGATCACGAGGTGCTCCCGGGAGGGGCCGTACGGCCGGTCGTTCGGTGCGGGAAGGGTCGGTGCGGGAAGGGTCGGTGCGGGAGGGATGCGTGCGGGAGGGATCGGTGCAGGAAGGAGAGGGACTGTTCGGCGTAGTGGGGGCCGGCGTGGGAGTGGCGGGGCAGTTCGACGACGGTCAGGGCTCGGTAGGCGACGGCGGCCAGGGCTTCGAGGACGGGTGGGAAGTCGATCTCTCCCTCGCCGAGGGGGATGTGCTCGTGGACGCCGCGGCGCATGTCCTCGATCTGGACGTGGCGGAGCCAGGGCGCGGCGGCGCGGACGCAGTCGGCCGGAGGGAGTGGTTCGAGGCACTGGCAGTGCCCGATGTCGAGGGTGAGGCCGAGGGCGGCGGGGCTGTCGAGGGCCTCGCGGAGGCGGTGGAAGCCGGCGAGCGTGGCGAGGAGGTGACCGGGTTCGGGTTCGATCGCGAGGGGGATGCCGGCGGCGGTGGCGGCGTCGAGGACGGGGGCCAGGGCGTCGGGGAGGCGCTTCCAGGCGGTGTCCTCGTCGGTGCCGGGTGGGGTGACTCCGCTGAAGCAGTGCACGGCGTGGGCGCCGATGTCGGCGGCGACCCGCACCGCGCGGATCAGCAGATCGGCCCGGCGGGCACGTTCGTCCGGGTCGGGGTCGAGCAGCGTCGGGCCGTGCTTGCGGCGTGGGTCGAGGACATAGCGGGCGCCCGTCTCCACGGTGACGGAGAGGCCGAGGTCGTCCAGCCTTCGGGCGAGGCGCCGGGTGCGGGCGGCGAGGTCCGGGGCGAGCGGGTCCAGGTGCATGTGGTCGAGCGTCAGACCGACACCGTCGTAGCCGAGGTCGGCGAGGAGGGCGAGGGCGTCGTCGAGGCGGAGGTCGGTGAGGCCGTTGGTGCCGTAGCCGAAGGAGAGGGGGGTGTTCCGGTGGCTCATCGGGTCTCCTCGCTCGGCGCCGGCGCACGCCCCGGCGCACGCATCGGCGCCCGCGTCGGCGCCCGCGTC
>NZ_LRTR01000540.1 GCF_001550375.1 Streptomyces europaeiscabiei
GCCGCGCCCGCCCCCTGGGCCTCGGCCACGCCGCAGCCTGCTGGGCGGCCCGCGCCCGATCCCGTCACCAGACGGCTGCGGCAGACCGTGACCGACCTCCCGGCCTGGGACCCCCTGCCGCCCGGAGAGCAACTCGTGCGCCGACCGCCGAGGGACCTGTGAACCGCATGCGGTGGGGCGGCGACAGCGACTACCAGGTCTGGGCCCGGACCCTGGACCGGTGGGCCGACGGTGAACAGAGCGGCCCCCTCCACCTGCCGCCGCTGTCCGCCGAGGACCTGCCCGCCGACACCTGGCAGCGGCTGCTGGCACGCATCGCCGCGGCCGTCGACCGGCGACTGCAGAGCGGCCTCGACCTGATGGTCCGTGAGGTGAACGACGCGACGGACGAGTTCTCCGTCGGCCGGGCCCTCACCCGCGGCCGTGACGTGCTGCGCTCCGTTCGCTCCGTCATCACCCACACGAGCCTGCCCGCCGACTTCCGCCGACGCATGACGAGCCTCATGGACGAGCACACCCACCGGCTCCAGGAAGAACTCGAACGGGGCGTGCGGTCCCTGCTCGCGGACGGTGCGGACCCCCACGCCGTCGAGACCCGGCGCCGCACCCTGCGCGACAACCCCCTCACCGCCGTGCTGTCCGAGCCATCCGCCCCGCCCCCCGTCGGCTGGTACGAGCCGACCGGTGGACGTCGCATCGTCACCCCCGACTGACGGCATCACGAAAGAGCCCACCATGGCGAACTACTCCGACAGCAGGCGTGACCTGGACAACTACCTCACCGCGCGGGTGCCCGTCGTCGGGCTGCGCACCATCGAACAGGCCCGCGCCCTGCGCATGCTCAAGGAGGTCGCGACCCAACCGCGGCGTGCCAACCAGCAGTTCTGGATCCACACCAGAGCCACCGGACTACGCGACCTGAGGTCGGGATCGGCCGTGCTCGACGACCGGTCGCTGACCGGCGCCATGGACTTCGCCGCCGCCCAGTTCAGCGCCCGCCCGCACGCCACCCTCGTCCTCGTCGACCCCGGGGAGCTGGAATCCGACACACCCTTCACCCGTAACGTCGCCGAACTCGCCAGGATCGCCGACACCCACGCCGGATGCGTCGTCCTCATCACGGACAACCCGATCTGGAGCGGCCTGCAACGACTCGGCATGAGCCTGCAGTTGGACCTGCCGAACGCCGACGAGATGTACGAGACCATCAGCGGCTTCCTCGGCGACCACCGGGGCATGGTCGCCATCGCCTGGACCGAGCACGACGCCCGCCGGGCCGCCGAGTTCCTCCAGGGAGTGACCGAGGGCGAAGCGGTCAACCTCCTGGCCACACTCATCGCCAAGGGATCGGTGGAAGCCGACGACGTGCTGGCCCTCGCCAGTTCCAAGGACCGCATCTTCAGCAACCTCGCCGGCCTCGAACGCCTCGCCCGCAAGGACGTCGACTACTCCGTCGGCGGACTCACCAACCTGCGCGGCTGGCTGGAACGCAAACACCGGCTCATCCACACCGACCTGCGGGGCACACAGCTGCGCCCGCCCCGCGGGGTCCTGCTCGTCGGTGTCCCCGGCTGCGGCAAGTCCCTGTCGGCGAAGGCCATCGCCCAGCAGTGGCAACTGCCCCTCTACCGACTGGACATGGCCAGCATCCACGGCCGCTACCTCGGCGAGTCCGAGGGGCGGATGCGGGAGGCGCTCGACGCAGCCGACCGGGTCGCCCCCTGCATCCTGTGGATCGACGAGATCGAGAAGGGACTGGCCGGCGCCCACGACAGCTCCGGCGTGCAGCAGCGCATCATCGGGCAGTTCCTGTTCTGGCTGCAGGAGTCGGACTCCCGGGTCTTCGTGGTCGCGACCGCCAACGACGTGCGCAGTCTGCCGCCCGAACTGCTGCGCAAGGGGCGATTCGACGAGCTGTTCTTCGTGGATCTGCCGGACGACCAGGACCGCAGGGAGATCATCACGCTCTACTACCGGCGCTACGTCAAGGCCGAACCCCATCCGGACCAGGTCGACCGCCTCGTGGATCTCTCGGAGGGCTTCGCGGGCTCCGACATCGAGTCTGCCCTCCACGACGTCGGCGCCGAGGTCCTGCTGGGCGGCGGGGCGGAGCGCCTCGATCCGTCGTTCGTCGAGGACACGTTCGCCAACACGGCGCCCCTCAGCCGCAGCAACCCCGAACAGATCGAGGAGATCCGGGCCTGGGGCCGGGAGCGCGCGGTACCCGCCGGACGGTCCGCCGCCTCCCCCACCTCGGCCGGGGCGGGCACGCCTCGAAGGGTGGTCGTCCTCGGGGACTGAAAGCCGGTGACGCATACGGCAGGTCGATGACGCCTTCGGCAGGGCGGGGCAGGGCGGAGGTGCGGGGTGGGGGACGCGTGGGTGGCTCTGGCGGTCGCCTCGGTCGGAGTCGTGGGCACGCTGGGCGCCGCGCTGCTGACGCAGAGCCGGGCCGACCGCGCCAAGCGCCTGGAACTCCAGGCGCTGGCCCGGCAGCAGCGTGAGGAACGCGAACACGCCGAGCGGATGCGTCAGGCCGAGCTGTCGGCGGCCCGAGGACGCGAGCTGCTCGACCTCCGACGCGCCTGCTGCATCGCCCTCAACACCGCCGCCCGGCAGTACCAGACCGCCCAGGTCAACCTGTGGCACGCGCTGAAGGACGGCACCGGCGTCGACGCCTGTCTGCAACAGCTGGAGGAGCGCCGCTCCGCCCACCGGGAGAGCTACGCCGAGGCCCAGATGATCGTGCGGACGACCGTGCTCGCCTCCGCCGGCGCCGTCAGCCGACGGCTCAACACGGGATACGGCACGCTCAAGAAGGCCCTCGCCGGGCCGTCCACGGACGGCCCGGCGCTGGACGCGTTCGAGCCGGAGCTGCGGGCGGCGTGGACGCTGCTCTCGGACATGCGCCACGCCATGCGCCGCGACCTGGGAGTCGACGACCTCGGACCATGACGGGCCCCGGACTCATGAGGGGCCCCCGGCCGATGGCGGGCCCCGGGCTCCCTGCGAGCCCCGGGAAGCAGGACGCTCGGCCGGGGCCCGTCAGCCGTCCTCACTGGCCGTGATGGGTGAAAGAGGCCCAGACCTCCAGCTCGTCCAGCGGGCCGTTCGCGGTGTCCCCGACCAACGCTTCGAACTCCGCCAGCTCGGGAGGCAGGATCCGGTCGGGGTCCAGCATCCACAACTGGGCCGCGCGCAGCGCGTCCCGCGGCAACACGCCCCGCTTCATGTGGTGGTGGACGAGAAGCACCAGCAGCGTGGTCCGGGGATCGTCGGCGACGGCCCAGCGGGAACCGACGACGGCCGTGGCACCCACGCCCAGGAAGGCCGTCGCCAGCGTCAGTGCCTCGTCGTGATCGCTCAGGGTCAGGTCGCTGGTGCAGTTGGCGAGCAGGACCGTGCCGCCCGGCATCCCGGGATCGCGACCGGCCGCCCCGGTCAGGAGGTCCTGCACCGACACCGTGTGCGTGGCGTCCAGTTTGAGGACGGAGTCGTTGGAGGTCGGGCCGGTGTCCGCGTGACAGTTGACGTGCAGGAGCGCCGTCGGTGCGGGCCCCCGGCCCGGTAGGAAGGGTTCGAGCGACCGGGGCTCGGGCGGCAGTGGCGCGGGCCTCGCCCCGTGGGAGTTCCCCGGGGAGTTCCCCTCCCGCCCCATGCCGCCGATGACGGTGACCTCAGGGTGGAGGGACGCCACGAGTGCCGCCTCACGGTGCATCGTGGGGGAGCCGTCCGGGTCCACGACGACGGCCACGGCCCCCCGGCCCAGGACGGCCGTGGGGCGGGCGGCCACCTCGATGAGCTGACGGGCGCTGGCACAGTAGGAGATGACGGCCCGCTCGCACGCGTGGTCGCCGTTCCCCGTGGCCCGCTCACCGGGCGTCGAGGGGGCCGACACCGGGCAGCGCGCCGCGTGCCAGGGGACGATGCCGAGGGGGCCCACGGGCGCCAGGACGATGCGTGGGGGCCGGCCCGGCCACCAGGCCTCGGCGGCTGCCAGGAGCGGTGTCATCGCGGCCTCACCCGCCCACGAGCACAGCCGCTGGAGCGCCTGCTGCCACTCCTTCTCCAGGCGCAGCAGACGCTTGCGGTGGAGTTCGTGCATGACCAGCGGGTGGTGCGCCGCGGGCCGTTCCAGACGGCCCGCCCTCTGGAACGCCTCCAGGGAGGCGGCGTACGCGCCGACGGGGCCTGCGGACACGGAGGTCAGCTTCGGCAGCCGCAACGAGCGGACCACCCCGGTCGCCGTGACGATCACCGCGTGGCCGGGCGTCCCGTCCTCACCGGGGACGAGGTAGGCCAACGCGTCTGTCCCCAGCCGGCGCAGGGTGCGTCCGAGCGGGGCCGGGCCGGGCGCGGAGAGGAGGCGCTTCTCGGCGGCGTTGCCCGCCAGCGCCTCCAGCACGCGGCGCCGCAGGTCGTCCGGTACGTCGCTCAGCCGGCTTTCGTCGGTGGCGGCCCGCACCCATGCGTCGGCGAGAGCGTGCCGGCCTGCGTTCCGGAGCAGATCGGGGACGGTGACGTTCATCGTCGCGGCGTTCAGCACCAGTCCGCGGCCTAGTTCGAGCGCCTCGAAAGCCGACTCGGGCAGGCCGTCGGCGAGGCTCCAGCGGACCAGCCGCAGCATGTCGGGCGCGATGGCCCGCGCGGCTTCGAGCCCGTGGTCCGCGCCCGACTGGAGGAGGACGGAGCGACCGTAGGCGGTCAGCGCCGACCGGGCCGTCTCACGTGACCGGCGCCGGTGTTCGCCGTCCTGCGGGCCGAAGGCGCGATGGGCGAGGGCGATGGTCCGGATCAGCGCGATGGCGAAGGGATCGCCGGGGCTCGCGTTGAGCACCACCCACGCCTCCCGCAGCACGGCGACCGACTCCTCCAGGTCCTCGCGCCGCCCCGTATCCAGATGCCGGGTCAGGAGCAGAGTGCCCAGCCCGTACAGGCACCGCCCGCGCGAGCCGTGGAACTCGTGCGGGCCCTCCTCCGCCGCGTCCCTCAGCAGCGCGATGCCCTGGCCGAGCGCGTCATGTCGGCCCGGCACGGCCGCCGGGCCGTGTGTTCCCTGGACGCGGCCGGACGGGCCGGACGCGTCG
>NZ_LRTR01000541.1 GCF_001550375.1 Streptomyces europaeiscabiei
CCGCGCGCAGGCACAGCGCGGGGCGGTGCGGACTCCCGGCCGGGCAGGTGGTCGCGGCCTCGACGAGAGCGTCGACCGAGGCCCGTACGGCTGCGGCGTCGCCCGCCTCGCGTGCCTCCCGCAGGGCTTGCGTGGCCAGTTCGGCACGGACGGCCGGAACTCTCGGATGGTCCGGCGGCAGCGTGCGCCCGGCCTCCTCCCAGGCCCGCACGGCGTCACCGGCCAGCGTCGTGGAGTGGCGTCGCCGGGAACGCGCGAGCAGGAGCCACGCCGACCCGGCGGCCGCCGACAGCTCGGCGTGGAAGGGAGCGTGCTCCGTCCGCTCCACGGCGCGGAAGAGATGCGGCGGAACCCGTGGATCGCCCGCCTGCGCCAGCACGGTGTGCAGCGGCGGCCGGGTGAGGTGGCCCGGCGTGCGGTCGAGCAGCAGGTCGTACTCGTGGACGGCGGCGTCGAGATCGGCGTGGTCGCCGAGCAGGACGTGCCGGTCGAGGAGCAGATGGGCCAGGAACTCGGCGCACCGGTCGGCCAGGGCCGTGGAGGTGGGACCCGGCCGCCGTACGTCGTCCGACGACGCGGTGCCGAGGACGGCCAGAGCGTGCCGCACGAGGGCGATGGCCCGGGTCAGGTCCTGCCCGTCCCGCTCCCGCAGCCAGCGGCGGTAGTGCATCAGAGAACGCGCGGCGGCTTCGGGTGCGCTCGCGGTCTCCGTGTCGCCGGCCAGGATCTCGGCGACCCTGCCGAGGGGAACGGCGAACGGGTCCGGTGAGCCGTCCCCCAGCAGGACCGTCGCGGCGGGGTCGATCGTGGGTGGGGTGAACGCGCCCTCGTCGTCCCGCGGGTCCGCGGGCGCGGGGTCCTTCGGCCGGGACCTC
>NZ_LRTR01000542.1 GCF_001550375.1 Streptomyces europaeiscabiei
GGACCTCGGCGGCTCGGCCGGCCGGCGAGGTCCCGCGGCGGCCGGGAACAGGGCGCGCAGCAACGCCTGGAAGTCGGTCACCCCGCCCAGTCGCTGCGCCTCGTCGATGTGCCGGCGCATCTCGGAGCCGGGTGGCAGCAGGGCACGGGCCTCACGCAGCGCCGCCGTGGCGGCGGCCCGGTCCGCGAAGGTGGCCTCGCCCTTCATGCCGAGGGCGAGTCCCAACGTGCCCGCGACCGCCAGCATCGTGGCCCTGAGCGCCCACGCCTCGGGTTCGAGCAGCGGGGCGGCCCGCAGCAACTGGGCCGACCACGTACGGCAGTCGGCCGCCGAGGGCATGGAGTCCGGTGACCGCAGGAAGTTCACCATGACGGATACGCAGACGAAGTGCGGCTCCCGTTCCAGGGTGGCCGGGTCCAGCAGACCGGCGAGCAGGTGCAGATCGTCCTCGACGGTGGGGAATCCGGTGACGTTCGGAAGCGGTGGCCCGCCGGGGCCCTGGGGGACGGCGAACGGGTCGGTGTACCAGACGCGGTACAGCATCGCGGTGAGGAACGCCCCGTGGAGGTTCTCGTCGCGGAACTCGCTGTCGGCCGGCGCGCGTTCCAGGACCACGCGCAGAATCCGCAGGGCATCGCGGAGGGATGCGTGCCGGACCTGGGGCAGGGCGCAGGCGAAGTCCAGCAGCAGCGCGGTGCCCAGCAGGCACTGGGCGCCGAGGTGGAGTTCGTCCTGGTGGTGGTAGAGGCCGGTGCCCGTGCGCATGAGGTCGATGGCCTCCTGGAGGTCCGACACCATGCGCGGCAGCGCTCGGGTCAGGGCCAGGTCCGGATCGGCGGTGCCGGTCATGAGGGCGTGGTTGGCGAGGTCGTACGCGTACGGCGTACCGCGGCCGATCACTCGCTGGGTCAGAGCGATCGCGGTCTTCAGCACCAGTACGGCCCGGTCGGTGTCGTCCGGCCCGATGAGGGAGGCGAGTTCACGTGCCCGGGCGGTGAGACGGTCGGCGCCCTCGTCGTCCAGCAGCCCGTCCGACTGCTCGATCCAGAGCAGTTCGACGATCCCCGCCAGACACGCCACCTTGTCCTCATGGGCCTCGGCGGCGTCGTCCGGGGCCGTACCGGAACCGCCCGTGTCCGCGGCGGAGGAGAGCCGGGCCAGCGATTTCTCCCACAGGGCGGCCGCCTCGGCGCGGTCGACGGCCGGTGCGGGGTCGGCCGGATGCCGGTCCTTCCGATTGCGCTCGGACCGTTCCGCCAGGGCGAGCCCCAGGTTCGTCGTGATGCGGTGGGCGGCCTCCTCGGGCAGTGCGGGATGGGTGAGGGCCGCCCGGTACCAGTCCACGGCGGTCGCCTGGGCTCGCTGTCCGGTGCCGTACTGCGTGAGCGCGTCGCACACGTCCGCGCCCAGTTCGGCCGCGTCGGCGCCGCCCGGACCACGGTCGGCCAGGAGAGGCCGCAGTACGGCCAGCACCGCCCCGAACTCCGAGGCGGGGTCCGGGGATCCGACCGGGTGGGCGGACTTCTGGTAGCGGTCGCCCAGTTCGAGGTAGGACAGCAACGCGAGGTCGAAGGCCACGGCGGGGCGCAGATCCGGGTCGAGGTCGTCGCAGTCGTGGGCCGTCCGCAGGTGGCCGATGGCCGCGTGGCGGTCCGCGAGCCGTTCGGGGGTGTCGTGTTCGGGGCACCGGCAGCGGTCGGAGAGGACCAGGCCCAGTACCGCCCGGCACTGGGCGGGGTCCGGCAGATACCGCACGTCGGGTCCGTCGAGGATCGGGCCGAGCAGGCCGGTGACCCGGTCGGCGTCGGCCGACCGACGCGAACCGGTCTCGCTCGTTCGCCAGCGTTCGGCGAGGTCGAGGGCGAGTTCGCGGCGGACCAGGATCAGGTCACCGTGGTCGGGCGGGCCCTCCGGCCCGGTGGACGTGAAAGCCTCGACGGTCAGGGAGTGGACGGTGTCCAGGCGGGCGATCGTGTCGTCCAGGTCCTGGGGTTCCTGCCCGTGCGTGTAGCGCAGCCGGGCCGCGTCGGCCGACATGCCGAGCAGCAGACGCCGTTCGCCCGCGCCGGAGGGGGAGTCGGACAGCTCCGCCAGGATCCGCTCCACCTCGTCGACGAGCTCCACGACGTCTCCCGGGTCCTCCTGCCCCAGGGCGTCCTCGGCGGCTTCGAGGAGTTGCACGACCACGTCGATCCGAGCGAATCGGTCCGGCATCCCGGATTCACCGGAGTGATCATTTAAACCCTGATTCTCGGTGTACACGAAAGCCCCCTGCCCGCTTCGGGGAATGCCCCCGCCCCGGCTCTTGAATTGCCAATCGGATCGTAGCTCACTAGCGTACGGCCGCATCCGGATTCCGGATTGGAGGAGGGAACGAATGGACGAGTACGAGCAGCAACTAATCGCCGCGCTCGTGTCGGAGCCACAGTCGATCCGGGAAAAGCTCTCCCCGGAGGACCGGGAACAGCTCGACGTTCTGCTCGACCTCGTCGCCGAGGGCGGGGGCGAGCAGCGGTCGCGGGGGATCGCGCGCGCCGTCGCCGCCCATCTGCGCGAGGCCCTGCCGGACGACGAGGGGAGCGCGGTGGGCCGGCGGTACACCTCCTCGTCGCTGACCCGACGGCCCCCGCACGACGTGCTGCTGGAACGCTTCGCGCCCGGCGGTACGGGCGGCACCCCCGACGTGGCCCGCACCGCGGGTTCCCCCGCCCTGCCTGCGCCGCCGGGCG
>NZ_LRTR01000543.1 GCF_001550375.1 Streptomyces europaeiscabiei
GGATGAGCACCGGGCGGACCGGACGCCGGCTCGCCGCCCACCCCCGCTGGACCAGCGGCATCGTGCTCGGGGCGGGCGCCCTGGCGCTGCTCCTGTGGAACCGCCCCACGGTCGGCGCGGTCGTCCTCGTCGCCGTCCTGGTCGTGGTCGTACTGGCGGCCGCGGCGGTCTTCGCCTCCGCGGGGGACCCCGCCCCGGACGACACCGGTCTCACCCGCCCGGGGTGAGGCCGACCGACCCTTGCCGTGGGCATGCTGGGAGTGGCGCCGAGGACGGTGCCATGGGCGCGCCTGGGACGGCAGAACACCTGCCGGGCGATCGTCCGGGACGGAGGAGAGACATGAGTGGTCAGACGTACCTCGCGTACGACTACCCGCTGCTGAGCGTCTTCTGGTCCATGCTGTTGCTGTTCCTGTGGATCATGTGGTTCGTGCTGCTCTTCCGAGTCGTCGTCGACATCTTCCGCGACGACGACATGAGTGGCTGGGCCAAGGCGGGCTGGCTGGTCTTCACGGTCCTGCTGCCGTTCCTGGGCGTGTTCGTCTATGTGATCGCCCGCGGCAAGAACATGGGCAGCCGCGAGGTGGCCCAGGCGCGTGCGCAGCAGGCGGCCTTCGACTCCTACGTCCGGGAGACGGCCAGGAGCGGAGGCGGACACCCCAGCAGTGTCGACGAACTCGCCCGACTGTCCGAGATCCGCTCACGCGGCGACATCACGGACGACGAGTTCCGCCGCGCGAAGGAACTGGTCCTCAGCGGCCACGGCGCTTCGGCGGGTACGGGCGCAGGCCCGTCCGCCGCCGGGCGTTGAGCACACCGCACGACACCGAATCGAGGTAGCGGTATGACCGCCACACACACCGGGCACATGCGTCAGACCAAGCGGTCACGGCCCTTCGCGGAGGGCCTGACAGTCTTCGCGGCGATCATGCTGATGATCGCGGGCGTCCTCGGCGTCTGTCGGGGCATCATGGCCGTCGCCGAGGACGAAGTCTTCGTCACGACCCGCAACTACGTCTTCGAGTTCGACCTCACCGGCTGGGGCTGGGTCCATCTCGCCCTGGGCGCCGTGGCCGTCCTCGTCAGCCTGGGTCTCTTCCAGGCGTCCCTGTGGGCCCGTGTCGCCGGAGTCGCCATCGCCGGCCTCATCATCATCGCGAACTTCCTGTCCCTGCCGTACTACCCCGTCTGGTCCATCGTGATGATCGCCTTCTCGGCCTTCATCATCTGGGCCCTGTGCGTGGTCAAGCGGGACGACTAGGGGGACTCGCGCCACTGACCCGGCCGGACGGTGCGTCCGCTCAGTCCGAAGCCACGGGACCCGTCCGCCGCAGGGGACGGAGGGACGGGTCCTCGTGGAGACAGCGGCGCAGGTGAGGGAGCATGCCGCCGGCGCAACAGCGCCTGCTGCCACACCAGTTGGGCCTGCTCCGGCCGAGCGGGCCGCGCCGGGTCACCGGGGCCGCGCAGCGCCGTACGGCACGGCGCGGCGATCGTCGGCAGGGCGCTCGCGGCCGCGAAGAGGGCGAGGGTCCAGCCGGCGGCCACGAGCGAACCGGGCAACGTGCCCCGCGCGCCGCCCAGTTGGAGGAGGTGGCCGAGCGCGAGCACGACCGCGGCGGAACAGGCGGCCAGGGAGGGCGTGAGCACCGCCACCACTGACAGCGACTCGGCGTCGGCGGCGCGACGCCACACCCGCCCCTCGGTATCCTCGGCAGCGACGGCAGCCGGTGTGTCACCGGTCCGCCCGGCCACGACAGCGTTCGCGTCCCCGCCCCTCCGCCCGGCACCGGCCGTATCCTCCGCCCCTCCGCCCGGCACCGGCAGGGGACGCGAGCGCGGTGCGATACGTGCGGTACTCAGCCCGCGCCGGCCGCCACGATCGTGTCCGCGTCCGTCGGCGCACGGACCCGCCGTACGGCCGCACCGCTGGGGTCGGCGCGCTGGACGTCCCGGATGTCCGGGGCGTCCAGCGCCTGGCCCAGCACGGCCTCGAAGTCCGCCCGGTCCTCGGGACGGAGGCCGGTCGGGCGATACGGCCCCGTCGCCGGGTCGCCTCAGATGTTGACGCCGAAGTCCGAGGCGATCCCGGCCAGCCCCGAGGCGTAGCCCTGCCCGACGGCACGGAACTTCCACTCGGCGCCGTTGCGGTACAGCTCGCCGAAGACCATGGCCGTCTCGGTGGCCGCGTCCTCCGACAGGTCGTAGCGGGCGATCTCGGCGCCGCCCGCCTGGTTCACGACGCGGATGAAGGCGCCGCGCACCTGGCCGAAGCTCTGGCCCCGGTTCTCGGCGTCGTGGATCGAGACCGGGAAGACGATCCGGTCGACCTCGGCGGGCACGGCCGCGAGGTTCACCTTGACCGACTCGTCGTCGCCCTCGCCCTCACCGGTGAGGTTGTCACCGGTGTGCTCGACCGAACCGTCCGGGCTGGTGAGGTTGTTGTAGAAGATGAAGTGCCCGTCGGAGAGCACCTTCCCGGAGGCGTCGAGCAGCAGCGCCGACGCGTCGAGGTCGTAGTCGGTGCCGGTGGTCGTGCGCACGTCCCAGCCCAGACCGACCAGGACGGCCGTCAGGCCAGGTGCCGCCTTGCTGAGCGAGACGTTGCCGCCCTTGGACAGGGAAACTCCCACGGTGGACTCCTTCTTGATGTCTTGGTTGCACTGCTGGCGTTCCGCGCGATTCGAAATCTACAGCACTGTAGAAGATGAGTGGGGGTATTTCGACAATCCCCCTTCTACAATCCTGTAGAGACTACGATGCGGATCGACCGGCAGGCGGAAAGGGGACAGGCGTGACGGACCAGCAGCGTCCCCGGCGGCGCGGCCAGGGTGAGCTGGAAGCGCTCGTCCTGTCCGCGCTGCGCGAGGCGCACGGCCCCGAGAGCGCGGGGTGGGTGCAGGAACGCCTCGGCGGGGACCTCGCCTACACGACGGTCATCACGATCCTGACCCGGCTGCTGGCCAAGGGCGCGGTGACCCGGGAGCGTTCCGGCCGCTCCTTCGCGTGGACCCCGGCCTCCGACCAGGCGGGCCTGGCCGCGCACCGGATGCGCAGGGTCCTCGACGGCGAGAGCGACCGCGAGGCCGTGCTGGCCAGCTTCGTCACTTCCCTGGAGCCGGACGACGAGCGTCTGCTGCGCGAGCTGCTCGGGCGGGCGAGGGCCGAAGGGGACGCCTGAGGCCTCGTGGGTGTTCGTCCTTCTCAGTGGTGTGCCGCACGGTCTGCCTTGCCCTGGCCCTGCTGATGAGGGTCGGCGTGGCCCGGCTGCCCGCCACCCCCTTGCCCGACGGCTGGTCCGACGCCGATGTGCGCGCGGCGGTGCCGTACGACGAGGTCGCCGGCCGGCCGGCGCTTCTCGCCGTGCTGCCGGTCTGCGGCCGGACCCTGTGGCGGC
>NZ_LRTR01000544.1 GCF_001550375.1 Streptomyces europaeiscabiei
GGGCCCACCCCGGCGCCGGGCACCACCGGTTGCTGCCGGGCGTCCGACCGGCCGCGCGCCTGCCCGCTACCTCTGCCTACGGCCGTGTCGTACACGGCGGAGCGGTCGTCGGGGCGGCGGTCGCGGCGACGGCATCGGCGAACTCTGCCGTGACGATGGCCCTGATTCTTTACGCTGCGACGCCTCTGTGCCCTTCGTGACCGCGGGGTGTGATGAGACGTGTGCGGCACCGATCCGTATATCTACATGCATGTAGAGTCCTGCGGGTTCGGTGATCACAAGTACCGGACGCCCAGGGGGTAGTCGACCGGCCGGGTGCGGCCGAGGCGGGGGAAGGCCGGTGAGTGGTACGGGAAGGCGGCGCGCGGGTGCCGGAGGCGGGGGGACACGGCTGACGCGGCGGGGCCGGAGGGTGAGCTGGTTCGCGGGCGGCGCAGCCCTGCTCGTCCTCGGTGTCGGTGGTGTCGGCGCCTGGGTCTACAAGGACCTGGACAACAACATCACGGGTGCCGACGTGGACGGCAAGGTCGGCGGGGACCGCCCGGTCAATCTCAGCCCGGGTTCGAAGAACATCATGGTCGTCGGTTCGGACAGCCGTGACGGGGCCAACGCGAAGTACGGCAAGGACCTGACCACCATGCAGTCGGACACGCTGATGGTGCTGCACATCCCCGCGAACCGGGAATGGGCCACCGTGGTGTCCTTTCCACGTGACTCGTGGGTGGAGATATCGGCGTGCGAGAAGGGTGACGGCGGCACGTCCGGTCCGCACCTGGCGAAGATCAACGAGGCGTTCGCGATCGGTGGTTCGGGCGGTGAGGTCGCCGGCGCGGCGGCCTGCTCGATCCGGACGGTCGAGGCCAACACGGGTCTGCGCATCGACAACTTCATGTCCGTCGACTTCCAGGGCTTCAAGGGAATGGTCGACGCCCTGGAAGGCATCGAGGTCTGCCCGGAGCAGGCCATCCACGACGAGAAGGCTCGCCTCGACATGGAGGCGGGCTGCCAGACCGTCCAGGGCGAGACCGCGCTCGGCTATGTACGGACCCGCTACGCCGTCGGCGACGGCTCCGACATCGGACGCATCGGCCGTCAGCAGGAGTTCATGGAGGCCCTGGCGGCCAAGGCCAAGTCGAAGCTGACCAGCCCCACGTCGCTCTACGACTTCCTGCAGTCCGCCACCAAGTCCCTGACCGCGGACGAGGATCTCGCCGGAATCGACCCGCTCTACGACCTCGCCTCCGAGCTCAAGAGCATCCCGAGCGACCGGCTGACCTTCCTGACGGTCCCCAACTACCCGCGCGAGGCCGACGTCCCCACCGACAAGGCCAACATCGTCTGGCAGTACCCGCAGGCCGCCGACCTGTTCACCTCCCTCGCCAACGACAAGGAGGTCGACAAGAAGCGGCTGCAGGCCGAGGCCAAGAACGACCTGATCTACGCGTCCACCGTACGCGTCCAGGTCCTCAACGGAACCGGTGTCAGCGGGCGCGCCGCGGCCGTCGCCGAGAAGCTCCGCGAGGCCGGCTTCACCGTCGTGGGCACGGGCAACGCGCCCGAGAACACCGACACCACCACGGTCGCCCATCCGGCCGACCTCACCAAGCAGGCGAAGGTCCTCGCCTCACGGCTTCCCGACACCAGGGCCACGCCGTCCACGGACGCCGCCGCAGGGGTGGTGACCCTGGTCGTGGGGTCGGACCTCGACCTGGAGGAGCTGCGGTGACGGGTCCGTAGACCCGCCAGCCCTCCTCTTCCCCCTCCTGCTCCTCCTCGCCCTCGCCCTCCTCGTGCTCGGCCTCGACCCGCGCCACCAGCTCCAGGGAAGCACGAGGCAGATCCGGACGTGGACTCGCCGCGGTCCGGTCGTGGCCGGGCCGCGGCGAGGGTGTGGTCGTCGAGGGTCAGGAGCCGGTGAGGCTGATGGCCAGGTCCGTGATGTTCAGCGGGAACTGGCCGATGGAGCTCACCTGTCCGGTGAGGACGTTGACGCTGTAGAGCGACGGGGTGCCGGCACCGTGCGGGGTGAGGGAGGCGAAGGCGGCGTTGTCGACCGTCTTCCCGCCGGACAGGGTGCTGTAGATGTCCATGCCGGCCTTGAGTTGCGCGTCGATACCGAGGCTCCCGGTCGGGGCGAGCGTGCCGTTGTTGGCCGGTGACTGGATGACGACCTCGTCGGAGGTCGTGTTGATGTCGAACAGCGTGGTGGCGGTGGCCCCGTTGAGATCGTTGTTCGTGTACGCGGCGGCGGTGACGCCCTTGGTCGTGCCCTCGGCAGGCGGGGTGGTGAGGTTCACGTCCTGGATGGTCGTGTGGTCGTGGAGGTTGTGCCGCAGGTTCTGGCCCTGGTCGCTGATCACCCGGAGGCGGTCGGCGGCCGGGTTGAAGTCGACGCCGAACACCGTGCCGTGCAGGGCGTACTGGAGCTGTGACACCTTGGTGACCACGACGTCCACGCTGGCCGGCGGGGTCTTGATCGTGTAGATGCCGCCCTTGTTGCCGACGCCGTACAGCACGCCGTTCTGCACCCGGAAGTCGATCCCGACCAGGGCCGTGTCGCCGCTGAGCCCGGTGATGACCCGCACCCAGTTGAGCACGTCCGGCCGGTCCGTCATGAACGTGGCCATCAGGGTGCCGTCGCCGCTGATCCCGAACGCGCGCAGGCTGGGAACGGCGGCGGGGGCGGCCGAAGCGGTGCCCGGCATGCCGAGCATGAGCGCCGTCGAGGTGACCACGGCCGCCATCGCCGCCGTGATTCTCTTTCGCGTGCCTGCTTTCATCGGGTTTCCCTCCCGTTTGGGCGAGCGCCATTGCGGGGCGCCTGGCCGAGGAATTTCGTATCCGCGCCCGTACTGATTGCCGGAGCTGTTCCGGAGTCGCGCCGGAATGGTTGTCCCGGTCTTCCCCCACGGGCGTTCACGCGGTTCTCATTAAGGCCGCTTTACGACCCCTCCACAAGCGGAAGCCGGGAGGGGAACGCACCGATCCGGGAATTTTGCGCACTGTGACAAAAGCCCTGTCGGCATACTTGCCGCCGATTTATGCGCAGTGATGAACGCCGTCCGGATCTCGTCTGTCGGCCCGTTCGTTCGGAATGGCATGCTCGCCTGCATGGGGAGCCTCTTCGCCGAACTGGCCCGTCAGGCGTCGACCAACGCCCGCCGGGAGGTAGAGACGTACACGCGCGAGATCCCGGAGTTCGGGTTCCTGGACAACGACCCCCGGGCTCGGGCCGAGACGCTGGAACACGCGATGTGGTTACGGCATCGCACGGTCGAACTGTCGCCGCACAACAGCGAGTTGAGCGATGATGATCTTGGCTTCATCGGGTCCATGGGAGAGCTGCGGGCGGGTGCGGGGATGTCGCTCGACACGCGGCAGCAGGTGCTGCGAGTGCACACCGCGCTCATGCTGCGCGAGATCAACGAGGCGACCGACGCCCAGCGCGGCGGCGGTGTCGACGAACTCATGCGGATGATGACGTGGTTCGCCCCGCAGGGCGAGCGCGGCATCGGCGCCTACCGCCAGGGATTCGTCCGCGTACTGCGCCGTCGAATGTCGTACACCGAGCAGGTAGCCCTGCTGGCCCGGTCATTGCTGAACGGCGATCCGATATCGATCGAACTCGCCGCGGCCGTCGACATGGAACTGCCGGACTACTGCGCCGTGACGGTGTTCCGGCTGTCGGACCCGCCCGCCGTCGACCGTTTCCTGGAAAACGAGATCGAGACACTGGTGAAGGCCCACCGGGCGCCGGTCATGTGGGGCCCGGAGGGCGGCGACGGGAGCGGTGAGCTGATCGCTGTGGTGCCCCTGTTCTCCGGCGCCGCGGGGCCCCAGGACGTACCGCCGCACGCCGTTCCCGACCTCTTGCCCGATCTTGCCCCCGACCACCTGCCGGATCTCGTGCGGGACTTCGCCCTCGCTCTCGGCCGCCCCTGCGCCGTCGGCACCGCCACCGCGCCGCTGTCCGCGCCGGGCGACGCCCTGGACCGGGCCCGGCGGATCAGCCGGGCGGCCCCGCTGAGGCCCGCCTCCGGCCGTTCGAGGCCGCACACCCTGGCGGACGTCTTCGTCGAACTCGCCGTCGCGGACGTGCCGTTCGTCGACGCGTGGCTGCGCTCGCTGGCCCGTCGGCTGGACTCCGGCCCGGACCTGCTGCTCACCCTCGACGCGTACTACCGCCACGACATGCACCGCGGTACCACGGCGACCTCTCTCAACGTCCACACCCGCACCCTCGACTACCGTCTGCGCCGGGTGAGGGAACTCACCGGCATCGACCCGGGCTCGACCCGGGGTGTGCGGACGCTCAGCGCGGTCGTCACCCGGCGTCTGTCGGGAGCGTGGCGCTGATCGTGCCCCGTGCCGGACCAGGTGGCCGCCGTTCCCGCACAGCCGTCGATGCGGCAGGCTGGGGCCGTGAGCAACTCCAGTGACTCCCTCTTCATCAAGATCTGCGGCCTGAAGACCGAGCAGGACGTCGACACGGCCGTCGAGGCGGGCGCCGACGCCATCGGCTTCGTCTTCTCGGCCAGCCCGCGCCGGATCGACGCCGCCACCGCCGCCCGGCTGAGCCGTCGCGTGCCCGAGCACGTCCTGACGGTCGGCGTCTTCCGTCAGGAGCCCCTCGGCGACGTGCGGTCCCTGGCGACCGAGTCGGGGATCGGGGCGATCCAGCTGCACGGCCCCGAGGACCGCGCGTACTACGACGACCTGGCGACCGGCGACTGGACCCTGATCCGTGCCGCGGCGTTCGGCGACTCGGTGCCGCGCTGCGGGGAGTTCGGCGAGGACATGCTCCTCGTCGACGCGCCCGTCCCCGGCTCGGGCATCGCCTGGGACTGGGCGAGCAAGCCGCTGGCGGCCGCGGGGGAGAGGTGGCTCCTCGCGGGCGGTCTCACTCCGGAGAACGTACGCGACGCCGTCGCCGCCACCGATCCCTGGGGCGTCGACGTCTCCAGCGGCGTGGAGCAGAGCCGAGGCGTCAAGGACCCCGGTCTGATCAGGGATTTCATCAAGGCGGCCCGCGCCGGGCGGTGACGGGTGGCCGTGCCGCCGCCCGGTTCACGGCTGTGAGTCACGGGGCTGGAGCTGTGCGTGGTGATGCCCGGCGTTCCCCCGCAAGTGACCCTGGGGTAGGGTCCCCACGGTTCCGGCTACCGAATGAAGGTGGTCCGGTACGGGGAGTGTCGGAGGGGCGGCATGGTGAGGGAAACCCAGTCGGGTGAGGGTGTGTCCGTGGAACTGGACGGCGCGGGGTTGGAGGCGATGTCTCCCGAACCGCTGCTGACCCGGGACTACGAGACGCGCCCCTCGCTGGTGTACGAGCGGCTGAGGCAGCGGCACGGCGCGGTGGCGCCGGTCGACCTGCTGGGCGTGCCCGCCTGGCTGGTGCTCGGCTACCGCGAGGCGCTCCAGGTGCTCCAGGACGACGCCGGATGGCCCAAGGGCCTGGAGAACTGGCGGGCCCGGACCGAGGGCAGGGTCCCGGCCGACTGGCCGCTCGGGCCCTCCCTGGAGGTCAACCACGTACTGATCCAGGGCGGCCCCGGCTACCCGTCGCTGCGGATGGCGTGGGACCAGGCGCTCAAGCCGTTCCAGGACCCGCGCAACCCCCAGGCGAAGCGGCTGAAGGCGGCCGTGACCGTCTACGCCGACGAGCTGATCACCCTGATGGGGGAGGCGGGCGGCACGGGGCTCGCGGACCTTTCCGCGCAGTTCTCCCGGCCCCTGCCGCTGATGGTGGCCAGCCATCTGCTCGGCTTCCCCGGTTCCCAGGGCGACGACGCCCTGATGGACATGTGGCGGGTGCTGGACGCGGGCCCGGACGCGGGGCCCGCCCTGGACCGGTTGCTGGGCGCGCTGGCGGAACTGGCGGAGCTGAAGCTGAAGACGCCGGGCGAGGACTTCCCCTCCTACCTGCTGGCCGCCCACCCCGACCTCTCGCTCGACGAGCTGGCCCGTGAACTGTTCATGCTGCTGGGCATGACGTCCGACCACGTCGGCATCCTCGTCTCCAACACGGTCGTCGAGGTCCTCTCGGGCGAGGACAGCGTGCGGGCCAGCCTCTCCGCCGGCATGGTCCGTGAGGCCATGAACCGGGTCGTCATGCGCAAGCCTCCGCTGGTGAACTTCGTGCCGAGGTTCGCGGCCGATGACACCCGGCTCGGCAACTACACGATCCGCGCGGGCGACCCGGTCTGGGTCTCCTCCGCCGCGGCGCACGCCGACCCGCTCTTCGCCGACCACGTGGCACCCAACACCACGGTCAGCACCCGGGCGCACCTGTCCTGGGGCGCGGGCCCGCGGCAGTGCCCGGCACGCGAGCTCGCCTCGACGGTCGCCGCCGTCGGAGTGGGCCGGCTGTTCGAGCGGTTCGCCAACCTGGACCTCGCGCTCCCCGTCGACCAACTGCCTTGGCGCTCCTCGCCGTTCATGCGGGGCCTGCGCTCGCTGCCCGTACGGTACGAACTGGTGCCGACGGCCGAACGGCCACCGGTGGACGACCCGGCGGGGGACGCGGGCGTGGGGGGCACGGTGGAGACGGTGGTGCCGGACGTGTCCGCCCGGCAGCGCTCCTCGCTGTGGCGCTACCTCACGGGGCTGATCCGCCCCGGCCGCTGACGGGCGATCACCGGCGGTCGGAAGGTCTCACCGAGGGCATCGCGTGGTCACGGGCTCCTCGGGCCCGTGACCACGTCGGCTTCAGCTGTCCTTCCCGGTGAGCAGCCGCCGTGGATTGGCGATGCGGAAGGCGTACGCCGCCGCCCCGCCCAGGCCGAAGCCGGGCTGTTGCGGGGGCTCGGCGTAGGGGCGGTCGGAGCCCTGGACGACGGCGCCCACGCCGAGGGCGCGGACCACGGCTTCGACGGCCGTCGGACCGTAGGAGGACGTCTCGACGAAGACGTCCGGGTCCACCCCGGCGTCACTCCCGCCGCTCCGGGCGGCGAAGCGCTCCCCGTGCAGCGGGGCGAGCCCGGCCAGCAGGGCGAAGCACACCCGCAGGCGGGGGTGGCGGGGGCGGCCGAAGGCGCGGAAGGCGAACCAGGCGGAGTGCATCTGCTGGACGTAGGGAACCATCGCGGGCCACCAGCCGGGCCCCTCGGCGCCGCCCGGCGCGGGCCCCGGGTGCACGAACAGCGGGAGGCCGCGCTCTTCGAGGAGGTCGAGGAGCGGGGCGCAGCGTGCGTATCCGGCCGCGTCGGCAAGGGCGTTCGCCGGGAGCTGGAGGCCGACGAAGCCGCGGTCGAGGTCCTGGGCCGTCGCCTTCGCGTCGACATCCCGTACGCAGGCGGCGGCCCAGGCACCGAACGGTTCGGGGAGCGCGGCCGAGCCCTCGTGGTAGGCGTCGAGCAGGGGGCGTGCCTCGGTCGCGGGCAGCCACTCCACGCCGATCGGGGAGGAGAGCGAGACGAGGGCCCGGCCGAGGCCGTCGGTGTCGGCGAGCCGCGTACGGCCGGCGATGTCGTGGTCGGCGGGCGGGATCGCGTAGGGCGGCTCACCGTCGAGGAACAGGGTCCAGCCGTCCAGGAACGGTGGTTCGCGGCGTGACCGCAGGGCCGTCACCAGCGCGGGGGTCCACAGATGCTGGTGCACGTCGCAGTTGGTCATGCCGCTCCTCCCACCAAGGCCGACGCTTCCCCGGTCAGGGCGCGCAGTGTGCTCCGGACGTCGTCGGACTCGAGGATGTCGCGGCATACCGTCTCCACGTCCACCCCGCACGGCCGGTCGTCGTCCAGGCGGGGAACAACTTCCCTGATCGAGCGCCGCAGGAACTCCGGTCCCCGCCCCAGTACGGTCGGCGCCGCCAGATCCACCGCCTGCGCGGCCTCGTCCGCGAGGACGACCCGGCCTCCGTGCCGGGCGGTGGACATGACCTCTTCGTGCGACGGTGTCCGCCCGTCGACGACGACCTGCGGACCTTCGCTCGTCCCCGTCGCGCACCGCATGGGGCGGGCCCTCCTTCCTCTGTGCCGCCTCGTCAACAAGATGATCAAAAGTTACATATGGCGAAAAGTCCAGGCATCCGTGGCGAGGCTTGGTGTGAACGTAACGTGCCGTTCACTGAATTCCATTGACTGTCATTCAGTCACCGACGACTCTGCATGACCATATGCAGTCGGGTAAGGGGCAGTCTTGATCAGATTCGACGCGGTGAGCAAAAAATATCCGAACGGCACGACAGCGGTGGACGACCTCCGCCTGGAACTGGCCGAGGGTGGCATCACGGTCCTGGTCGGTCCTTCCGGCTGCGGCAAGACCACTACCCTGCGCATGATCAACCGTATGGTGGAGCCGACCGCCGGCACGGTGAGCCTGCGCGGCCGGAACATCCGGGAGGTCAACGCGCCCGAGCTTCGCCGGGGTATCGGGTACGTGATCCAGCACGCGGGGTTGTTCCCGCACCGCACCATCCTGGACAACATAGCGACCGTTCCGCTGCTGCTGGGCTGGGGCAGGAAGAAGGCTCGGTCCCGGGCGGCGGAACTGCTCGAACTGGTCGGCCTGCCCGCCGAGATGGCCAAGCGCTACCCGAACCAGCTCTCCGGCGGGCAGCAGCAGCGCGTCGGGGTGGCCAGGGCGCTGGGCGCCGACCCGCCGGTGCTGCTGATGGACGAGCCGTTCAGCGCGGTCGACCCGATCGTGCGGGCGGAGCTGCAGGCCGAGTTCATCCGGCTGCAGAAGGAGTTGCACAAGACGATCGTGTTCGTCACCCACGACATCGACGAGGCGATCAAACTCGGCGACAACATCGCGGTGTTCCGCACCGGCGGCAAGCTCGCCCAGTTCGACACCCCCGAGCGGTTGCTCGCCCGTCCCGCCGACGACTTCGTGGCCGACTTCGTGGGGCAGGACCGGGGCATCCGCCGGCTCTCCTTCGTCGACGCGGCCGCACTGCCGCTGCGCGACGGCCCGGTGCTGCCGGCCGCCTCTCCCGTCGCCGAGGCTCGGACGGTGGACGCGCCCTGGGTGCTCGTCGTCGACGACGCCCGACGGCCGCTCGGCTGGGCCGAGACCGCCGCGCTGCCGGACAGCGGCACCCTCGCTGACGCGCCCCTGGCACCCCTCGGCCACACCTTCAGCCTCGTCGGCGACTCGGCACGCGCCGCCCTCGACTCCGCCCTCCTGTCACCCGCCCGCCTCGCGGTGGCCGTCGACGCGGAGGGCGCGGTCGCGGGAGTCGCGGACGTGTACGAGCTGTCCGCCGGCGCGGTCGCCGCCAGGACTGCCACCGGCGAGGCAGCCGCCGCAAAGTATGCCGGGAGCGCGCCGGCCGAAGTCGCTTCTACGGAGGGGGAGTCGACGGCGAACGTGACGAAGGCGAGCGCCTCGACGGCGAGTGCCTCGAAGGAGTCCGCGTCGGCCGAGTCCACATCCTCGAAGTCCGCGTCGGCCGGGCCCGCCTCGCCCGCGGACAGGACGGCCGCCCCCGACACCCCGGGCGAAGGTGACCGATGAGTGACGACGAACCGCTGGTCCGGTGGCAGTGGATAGCCGACCACACGGCCGAACTCGCCGAGTACACCGGCATCCACCTCAGACTCGGCCTCTTGCCGGTGCTGTTCGGGCTCATCATCGCCGTGCCGCTCGGCATCCTGTGTCACCGCTGGCGCTGGCTCTACCCGCCCGTGCTGACCGTGTCGAACATCCTGTACTCGATCCCGTCCCTCGCCCTGTTCATGATCTTCGTCCGCTACACCGGGCTGACCGAACAGACGGTGATGATCCCGCTGACGCTCTACACCCTGTCGGTGCTGGTCCCCAACGTGGTCGACGGCCTCGCCTCGGTTCCCGAGCCCGTCCGGCTCGCGGCCACCGCGATGGGATTCGGCGCCGTACGCCGGGTCGTCCAGGTCGAGCTGCCGATCGCCGTACCCGTGGTCATCGCCGGCGTACGGGTCGCCGCCGTCTCGTCCATCAGCCTCGTCGCCGTGGGACAGCTGATCGGACAGGGTGGCCTCGGCTACTACATCACCCGCGGTCTCCAACTCGACTTCCCCACCCCGATCGTCACCGCGATCGTCCTGATCATGCTGCTGGCGCTCGTCACCGACGCGTTGTTGGTCCTGGCGCAGCGGCTGCTCACCCCGTGGTCCCGGAACAAGGTGACGTCGGCATGAACGATTTCCTGAACCAGATGGAGCTCGTGGGGGACTGGCTGACGTCCTCGGCGCAGTGGCACGGAGACGAGGGCATCCCGCAGAGGCTGCTGGAGCATCTCACCTACAGCGGGCTGTCGTTGCTGTTCGCCGCCGTCATCGGGCTGACGTTCGGACTGCTCGTCGGACACACCGGCCGTGGTGCCTTCGCCGTGGCCAGCGTGGCGAACCTCGCCCGCGCGATCCCCACCTTCGGTCTGGTCGTCCTCGTGGTCACGCTCGCGGGGCTCAGCACCGCGCCCGTGCTGGTCGCGCTGGTCGCGCTCGCGGTACCGCCGATCCTCATCAACACCTTCGAGGGGGTGCGGGGCGTGGACCCCGCCACCCGGGACGCCGCGCGCGGGGTCGGCATGACCGAGTGGGAGGTCCTGGCCCGGGTCGAGGTACCGATGGCGCTGCCGCTGATCCTCCTCGGACTGCGGGTCGCCGCGATCCAGGTCGTGGCCACCGCCACCGTCGCCGCCTACCCCGGTCTCGGCGGCCTGGGCCGCTACATCGTCGACGGACTCTCCCGCAACGACTACGAGTTGGTCATCGGCGGCTCCACGGTGGTCGTCGCCCTCGCGCTCGTCGTCCAGATCGTGTTCACCGCGCTGCGACGTGTGATCGTCTCGCCGGGTCTGAGGGCCACGGCATCCAAGTCCTGAACTGGCGCACCCCAGACCCATCTCCCGCATCCCACCCCCCCCGCATCCCGAAGTTGTTCCTGTTCCTGTTCCTGTTCCTGTTCCTGTTTCTGTTTCTGAATCTTCCGAGCTTCCGGGCTCCGAGAGAGGACAAGCCATGCGAGGCATGTACCGAGGCGCCGCGTTCGGCCTCATCACCGCACTCACGCTGACCGCCTGCGGCGGTGGCGGTGACAGCGGCGACAATCCGCTTGCGGGCGACAGCGCCGGCGGCGACGGCAACGCCATCGTCGTAGGCTCGGCGAACTTCCCCGGGAACCAGCTGCTCGCCGAGATCTACGCGCAGGCCCTGGAGGGCAAGGGTCTGAAGGTGACCCGGAAGTTCGACATCGGCGCCCGCGAGGTCTACTACGACCAGGTGGTCAAGGGCGGCATAGGAGTCTTCCCCGAGTACAACGGCGCCCTGTTGTCGGTGGCGGTCGACAAGAACAGCACCGCGACCAGCACCGAGGACATCAACGCCGAGCTGAAGGAGAAGCTCCCGTCGTCGGTGGAGATCCTCGACTCCGCCGCGGCCGAGGACAAGGACTCGGTGACGGTCACCGCCGAGACCGCCGCCAAGTACAACCTTAAGAGCCTCGCCGACCTCAAGCCGGTCGCCGGGGACATGACGATCGGGGCCGGGTCGGAGTTCAAGACCCGCACGCAAGGGGGCGTAGGTCTGAAGAAGGTCTACGGCGTGGAATTCGGGAAGTTCCAGCCGCTCGACGCGGGTGCCCAGACCACCCTGGTGAAGCTGCTGAAGGACGACAAGGTGCAGGCCGCCAACCTGTACACCACCGACCCCGCCATCGTCACGGACAAGCTGGTCGTCCTGGAGGACCCGAAGAACCTCTTCTCCTCGCAGAACGTCACGCCCCTCGTCTACAAGGACGCGGTGAACGACAAGGCGAAGGAGGCGCTCAACGCCGTCTCCGCCAAGCTCACCACCGAGGACCTGCTGGAGATGATGAAGAAGCTCGTCAACGACAAGGAGGACGCCGACACCGTCGCCGAGGACTGGCTGACGTCCACCGGCCTCGCGGGCTGACCGTTCTCGGCCACGCCCCACACCGTCCGCCCCCGCTCCTGCCCGGCACCGTGCACCCCGCCGGGCAGGGGGAGGGGACCGAACACGACCGGCCGGGAGAGCAGATGACGGACGCCGTCGACACCCAAGGGCCCGGCGGAGTCGGCACCGGGAGACCTCATGGCGTCGGCACCGAAGGACATGGTGCCGTCGGCGCGGCCGCGCGGCTGCAGCAGCTCTTCGAAGGCCGTCGGCTCACCCCCACACAGCGCCGCATCGCGCACTGCCTCGTCCGGCAGGCGGCGGACGTGCCCTACCTGTCGAGCGTGGAACTGGCCCACCTGGCCGGTGTGAGTCAGCCGTCGGTGACCCGCTTCGCGGTCGCCCTCGGCTTCGACGGCTATCCGGCACTGCGCGCCCATCTGCGTACGGTCGCACCCGCCGGGCAAGGCTTCGACGGACGGTCGGCCAACCCGTACCAGCGCGCCGTGCAGACCGAGATCGACAATCTGCGTCATCTGGCGTCCCTGCTCACGAACCCCGAACCCGTCGAACGCGCGGGCCGGCTGCTCGCCGCCTCCCGGCCGCTGCCGGTGCTCGGGCTGCGCGCCTCCGCCGCGCAGGCACGCGGCTTCGCCTACTTCGCGGCGAAGGTCCACACCGACGTACGGCTGCTCGACGAGGGCGGCTCACTGCTCGCCGACCGCATCGACGCGGCCCGGCAGGCCGGGGCGAGCGCGCTGCTGTGCTTCGCACTGCCCCGCCACCCGCGCGAACTTCTCGACGCCCTCGCCCACGCCCGTGCCGAGGGCCTGACGGTGGTGACGGTCGCCGACGGGACCTTCGCCCCGGTCGCCGCCCACAGTGACCTGCTGCTTCCCGCCGCCGTGGGCACCGGCCTGGTCTTCGACACCGTCGGTGCCCCCATGCTGCTGGGTCAGGTCCTGCTGGAGGCGATGTGCGACGCCCTCCCGGACGCCCAGGCCCACCTGGAGGAGTTCGACGCGCGGGCCGCGGCGCGTGGACTGTTCGTCGACTGACCGGCACGGCTGTGCGAGCCGCCCGCCTCACCCCGTGGAGCGCAACGCCTTCCAGACCCGCGGACGTACGACGCCGTCGGTGACGAGCAGCCCCTTGTCCTGCTGGAAACTCTGCACCGCGGCCTTCGTCCCGGCGTCGAACTCGCCGTCCACACCGCCGCCTCCGAGGCCGTAGCCCCGCTTGGACAGCATGCACTGCACCTGCAGGACGCGTTGGCCGCTGTCCCCGAGGCGGGTGCGTCCGTTGCCGTAGTAGTACGTGCAGTCCGTGAGCCAGGCCGGGGTCGTGGGCTCGGTGGGCGCGTCGCTCGGGGGCGGCGTGGTCTCGTCGGGCGCGCTGGTCCCCGGGGCGGGTGCGGAGGACTCGGTGTCCGGGTCGGTGCCGGTGCCGGTGCCGGTGCCGGAGCCGGCGGCGGACGCGGAGGCGGACGCGTCGGGGCGCGGGGTGTCG
>NZ_LRTR01000545.1 GCF_001550375.1 Streptomyces europaeiscabiei
CGCCGCCTTCCCCAGCGGTTCGGGGCCGGGCTGTTCGAGGGGGACGCGGCGCAGCGTCTCGCACGCCCGCTGCCGGGCGAGCACGCGGGCGCCCAGCGGTCCGGGCCAGTCGAACGTCCCGTACGGTACGGCCGCCTCGGAACCGGAGAAGTCGGGCGCGACCGCCTCGGAGCCAGGGGAGCCGGGCGCGACCGCCTCGATCAGCTGCCCCGGTGTCGGCCGCTGTCCGGGCTCCTTGGCCAGGCAGGCGGAGAGCAGTGAGGCGAGCTTCGCGTCGGTCGTCGCGATCTCGGCGAGCACGTCCGGGTTGGGCTCCTCGAACGCCACCCGGTGCATGACGTCGACGCCGGTGCCGTCGCCGAACGGGGCGCTGCCGGTCGCCGCGAAGACCAGGGTGCAGGCCAGGGAGAACACGTCCGAGGCCGTGTCGCACTCGCCGGTCCGCAGGTACTCCGGAGACATGTAGGCCGGGGTGCCGACCCGGTTGCCCGTGCCGGTGATCGCGCTCGCGTCGGCGGCCTTCGCGATGCCGAAGTCGATGACGTGCGCGCCCTGGGCGGACAGCAGCACGTTGGACGGCTTCAGGTCCCGGTGCACGATCCCCGCGGCGGAGAGGTCGGCGAGGGCCTGTCCCAGCTCCGCCACCAGCCGCCGGACGGCGACGGCCGGCAGGGGGCCGTCCTCGTCCACGGCCACCGCCAGATCGAGCCCCGGCAGATACTCGGTGGCCATCCACAGCAGTTCGTCCCGGAAGCCCGTGCCGGCCAGGCGCGGCATGTGTGGCGTGCGCACCCGGCTGTGCACCGCCGCCTCCTGCTCGAATCGGCGGCGGAACCGGATGTCCTCCGCGTACTCCGGCCTGATCACCTTCACCGCGACGAGGTCGGGTTTGCCGTCCGCGGGGCGCGCCAGATAGACGCGCCCCATTCCGCCGCTGCCGAGCAGCCCCAACGGCACATAGGGACCGATACGGTCCGGGTCGCCGGGGCGCGGAGGCAGAGCACCTGCCTGTCGCAGCGCCGGAGCCCTGTCCGCCGTCGATGATGGCGGCACCGGCCGCTGGTCTGACACAACACCCCCGAAATGACTTTTGGCGTACGTCAGTTCGCCCCCAAGGATGTTGAGGCTAGCTCAGCGGGGGCGCGCATTCCGGGTTTCGGCCACTTCCCGCCCCCCGAGAGGCTCAGGAGGTCTTGCGGCGCACCTCCGTCGTACCCGAGCCGAGCGGGCCGATCCGCAGCACCGTGCCCGTGAGATCGGTGAACGACTCGACCTTCGCGCTTCCCTCCCCGCGCGGCGTGACCGCCTTCACCCGGTACGCCTTCGGGGCGGCGTCCCCGATCTCCACCTCCAGCACGGCACTTGAGTTCGGCGGCAACGTGACCCGGGTGGTGTGCGTGTCCCCGGAGCGCTGCACCTGGACCGAGACCGGCCCGCGCAGGGAGGGCACCGTACCGTCGACCTCGGTCAGCGACCCGGTCCTGGGCCGGATCCGGAACCCGGCCGCGCCGGGCTCGGTGACCTGCACGCCGAGGATGTGCCGGGCCACGGCGTTGGCCGGCGCGGACGCCCAGGCGTGCGAGAGCGTCATGTTGGACTTGAGCGCGGGGTCCCACGCCTCCGTGACGATGGTCGCCTTGAGCGCGTCCAGCATGTGCAGCCACGAGTTGGTGGCCGTGGAGGTGAGCAGGGCGAGGGCGGCGTCGGAGCGGCCCAGCCGGAACAGCGCGTCGAGCAGGAACTGCGACCCGTACACGCTCACCTTCATGCCGCCCGCCGCCAGGGTGTCGCCCAGCCTGGACAGCACCTTGTCGTCCAGGGCGTCCGCGACACCGAGCGCCACCGGGAAGGCGGTCGCGTGCTGGGCGCTGTGGGTGGTGCCGACGCCGTCGAGGAAGCGTCCGCCCGCACTGTCGAGGAGGGTGGATCGCATCGCGGTGGCGAGGGTGTCGGCCCGGCCGCGCAGGGCGGTCGCGTCGGCGTCCTTGCCGAGGGCCGCGGCGCACCCGGCGAGCGCCTCGAAGGCCGCGTACTGGAAGGCGTTGACGACCGTGTTGACGTTGGTGAACACATAGCCGTCCCGGCTGGCGGCGGGCCAGTCGACGAGATCGCCGAGGTCCTGGCTGGTGCTGCCGGCCGCCTTGCGGACCAGTCCCTGGGAGTCCAGGTACGAGGTGAGGTTCTTCGCGGTCAGCAGGTCGTAGTCCTTGGCGAGCTGCCGGTCGTCGCCCGTGGCGAGATAGTCCTCCCACGCGGAGATCGCGCACATCAGCCGGTACTCGGTGGGCCAGGTGCCCTTGCGGACCAGATAGTCGTTCGACCAGCGGGCCAGGGCGTACGAGCGCTGCACGCCGTACTCGGAGAGCTGGTTGATCAGCGCGTCGCCCTCGTAGGGGCCGCGCTCACGGGTGGGTGTGTCCGTGTAGAGGTCGCCGCGGGTGGCCTCGATGGAGTAGCGGCACAGCTCCCACACCCGGTCCAGGTCGGCGTCGGAGCTGCGGAACGAGGCGTCCGAGTCGTTCCAGTCGAGTTTCCAGGCGCGACCGGTGACGACCGCCTTCGACAGGTCCAGCGTGGTGCGCAGTTCGGCCCAGCGGAAGCCGCGGTAGCCCCAGTGCTCGAAGCGCTGCTCGCCGTCCCGCAGCGTCCACACCTCGCGGTAGGTGTTGGTGGCGCGCAGCTGGTACTTGACCGTGCCGTCCGTGTTCAGCTCCTCGCCGAGCCGCACCTCGACGGTGTCGCCCGCGCCGCCGGTGACCTCCAGGGCCAGCCCGCCGACGATCTCCCGGCCGAGGTCGACCAGCCAGCGGCCGTCGGCGACCTCGGTGACGGAGGCGGGGGTGACGTCGTGCGGCCGTATCGCCTCGATCAGCGCGGGGACGAGACCGTCGATCGCGGTACGGACCACCGGCTTGACCCAGTCGCCGTCGTCGAAGCCGTGCTTCGTCCAGCCCACGGGCTCGCGGCGCAGGTCCCAGTACTCCTGCGGAACGGTGAAGTAGCTGCTGCCCGCACTGCCCTTCGAGGGCAGCAGCCCGGCCTGGCGGCGCGCCCTCCAGCCGTCCCCGGAGGCGACCGTCGACCGGCTGCCGTCCGTGTACGTGATCTCCAGCTGGGCCAGGAACTTCTGCTGCGAGGTGGTCCAGCACAGTGCGGCCAGCGCGTTGGCCTTCCCGTCCGCCCGCAGGGTGGAGGTCACGTCGAAGGCCTGGTAGGCGGTCCCGGCGCCGGAGCGGACGGAGGCGTAGCCGACCGTCGTGCCGTTGCTCCACACCTTCGCGACGTATTGCCGGGCCGGATCGGGCGAGGTGGCCGCCACATAGAGGATCGCCGCCGCTATCTCCTTGCCGGCCTTCGTGTCGTACTCGTGGCGCAGGAGCGCCCATGTGTCGTCGGCCCCGTAGGCGGAGAGCGAGGAGGCACCGGTCGGGAAGGTGAGAACGCCGCCCGAGACCGTGCCGGTGGCGAAGGTGCCCTTGTCGGAGGCGAAGTCGTCGTCGAGGAGGACCGTGCCGTCGGCCGCCGTGAAGGTGACCCGGTCGTAGGTCTGGGACTCGGTGCTGCCGTTGCGCAGGCCGACGTTGCCGGAGGCGTAGCGGCTGTCGGTGGCGGTGTCGACGACGGTGCCGTCGACGGTGGTGGTGAAGGTGGCGCCCGTCATGGTGACGCGCAGGTCGACCCACTCCCCGACGGTGACCGCGAACGGCAGTTTCACCTCGCCGAGCACGGTGTACGTGCCGTTCACGCAGACGTGCTTGCGCAGCACACCGGTGGTGCCCGCGCGCAGCTGCCACATGTAGTTGTTGGCGGTGCTCGTGGCCCGGAACCACAGGCCGGCCGCCACGGCGGTGATCTTCACGCGGACGGTGAAAGTGCCGTCGGTCATCACGGGCCCGGCCGGCACCCAGATCGGCTTCGCCTCCCACTCGTCCTCGACCGAGGTGGCCAGCAGGACGGGCTCCGACCATGCCGAACGCTTGTTGACCCAGCTTCTGACCCGCCACCAGTAGGCCGTACGGGGCTTCAGCGCCGGTCCGCCGTACGGTACGGCCGTGGAGTCGACGGAGTCCTGCTTCCCGGAGTCCCACACCACCTGGTCGTCGTCCTCGAAACCGCCCGGGGTGGCCGCCAGTTGGAGCTGGTAGGCGCGCTGCACGGTGCCCTCGCGGAGGTCCGGCACCTGCCAGCTGAAGCGAGGGTTCTGCCCGGCACCCGTACCGAGTGCCTGCGGCAGCAGATCCGTGAGCATCCCGGTCGGCGCGGGCGTCGCCTCCGCGGCAGCGGCCATGCCCACCGGGCCGGAGGCGGAGAAGGGCCGGGGCCCGGACAGGACGACGGAGGCGGCCGCGATGCCACCGAACTGGAGAAGTCTTCGCCGTGGGAAGTCCTGAGCCATGGTGCACCTTCGGTCGTAGGGGCCGGTTCATGAGAGTCGCATCATGAAAGGTTTCAATGTGATTGCCCGGAGGTTAGGGTTCCGCGCCGAATCCGGTCAATAGGTGGGGCGCAAGTGAATTCCTGAGGAATGAAACGTTTTAACAGGCTGCGTGGTGGTGCTCAGCTGGGCCTTCGCGGGGGGTGGACTCGGCCAAGGGGCGCCCTCCGTGACAGTCACTTCGCCACGTTCGCCTGACGGGTCGGCCTCTCCGGGCGGAGTCTGCCGTTGCGTCGCCGGATGCCGGCCGCCTCCCTCGTGGTGCACGGCGACCGGCACCCCCTCCCGGCCGTCGGCCCCGCCGACGAGATCCTCGCCTTGTGGGACCGCCCCCAGATCACCCGGACCGTCCTCGAAGGCCACTTCGGCCCCCTGGTCCGAACGACGGCGCTGCCCGGTGGCCGAACGCGGCGTCCCGGTGTCACCGGGCTCGGCTAGAGTCTCGCCTCACCTCGGTCGGACGTGCTGACCGGGGCTGCGCGCTGGGGGTACGACACCATGGGGCCCGGAAGAACGGACCTGCCCGGTTACGAGATCGACGACGTCCTGGGACAGGGCGGATTCGCCACGGTGTACCGGGCCCGGCAGCTGGCCGTGGGTCGGGAGGTCGCGCTGAAGGTGGACAGCAGGGTGCTGTCCACACCGCGTGACCGGCAGCGCTTCATGCGCGAGGTCACGGCCGCGGGGCAACTGTCCGGACACCCTCATGTGGTTCCGGTGTACGACGCCGGGGTTCTCACCGACAACCGCCCCTACATGGTGCTGGAGCTGTGCCCCGGCGGCTCCCTGGGCGACCGGCTGCACCGGCAGGGCGCGTTCCCGGCCAAGGAGGCACGCGACATCGGTGTGGGCCTCGCCGACGCGGTGGCCGCCGCCCACGCCGCCGGGGTGCTGCACCGCGACATCAAGCCCGGCAACGTCATGGTCAACCGGTACGGGGGTGTCGCCCTCACCGACTTCGGCCTGGCCGCCATGCCTCAGCCGGGACGAGAACTGTCCGTGACCCGGGAGGCGTTGACCCCCGCGTACGCGCCGCCCGAGGCCTTCCACATGGCGGACCCCACCCCGGCCGGCGACGTGTACTCACTGGCCGCGACCGTCTACGCCCTGCTGTGCGGCCGCCCGCCGCACTACCCGGAGGACGGCACTCAGCTCAGCCTCGCCGAACTGATCGTGCGCCACACCTGGCCGTACGCCGACCTCCCCGGGCTGCCGCCCGCCTTCAACTCGGCGCTCCGGTACGCCCTGGCGGCCGACCCCGCCCACCGTATGTCCGACGCGGGCGCGTTCCGCGACGCCCTCGCCGCCGTCGACCTCGACACCGTGGACCTGCGAGGCGGCGGTGGCGGAGCGGGAGGTGGTGGCGGAGCGGGAGGTGGCGGTGGCTTCGGGCCGGCGCCCGGCATGACGACGATGCCCCCGTACCGGGGTGCCCCGCCCACGACCATGCCGCCGTACGGGGCCGTGCCGCCCACGACCATGCCGCCGTACGGGGACGCGCCGCCGTACGGGGGCGGTACGACCGTGGCCCCCGGGGCGGGCGGTGCGGGCGGAACCACCGTCGTTCCCGGGCCCGGTGGCGACGGCGACGGTGGACGGAAGGGGGCGGCACGGCGTCGGCCGGCGGTGATCGCCGTACTGGCGGCCGTGGCCGTCTCCGTGAGCGTGTCGGTCACCGTGGTGACGTACCAGAACGGCGGCATGGACGACCGTGGCGGGGGCGGCTCCTCCACCA
>NZ_LRTR01000546.1 GCF_001550375.1 Streptomyces europaeiscabiei
GCCGTGGCGGGGGCGGCTCCTCCACCACCGCCTCGCCGTCCGCCGGTGCCACCGCCGAGGACAAGAGCACCTCGGGGTTCGGGGCGGCGACCACCACGGAGAACTGCCCCGCGACGGACGTCGACGGCGTGGGCGGCCGGTGCGTCGTGACCTCGGAGTGCTGGAGCGGCATCGTCGACATCTCAGGCATCGTCACCGTCAGCCGTGCGGACTGCCAGACCAAGCACGTGTGGGAGACCTTCGCGATCGCGCCGCTGCCGCAGGACGGCATGACCAACAACGCGCGGGACCTGATCAAGCACCCGGACGTCAAGGCGCTGTGCTCACAGAGAGTCATGGCCGCGACGATGGCCGCCGACGGCCGTGACATCGCGGACGAGTGGAACGTCGACATCATCCCGCCGTCGGCGGCCGAATGGGACAAGGGGCTGCGGGTCTTCCGCTGTGTGGCCGCGGCGGTCACGGACGACGGCGAGAAGACGGGGAGTCAGTTCGCGGTGCGGGGGTGACCGGAGTGCGGGCACGCTGCCCGCACTCCGGTCACGTAGGCCAGACCTCCGATCACCTGTCAGTGACGGGGCTCTCATGGCACGTAGGCCGTATTGCCGCGACCATGGTGTTCCTCACCAGGCAGGCCGAAGGGATCCGGAATGCTCCGCAAGGTACTGGTCGCCAACCGTGGCGAGATCGCGATCCGCGCGTTCCGCGCAGGCTACGAAGTGGGCGCGCGGACGGTCGCCGTGTTCCCCCACGAGGACCGCAACTCGCTGCACCGGCTCAAGGCCGACGAGGCCTACGAGATCGGCGAACCGGGACACCCCGTGCGGGCGTATCTCTCCGTCGAGGAGATCATGCGCGCCGCCCGCCTCGCGGGCGCCGACGCCGTCTACCCCGGCTACGGGTTCCTGTCCGAGAACCCCGAGCTGGCCCGGGCGTGCGAGGAGGCGGGCATCACCTTCGTCGGCCCCAGCGCGCACATCCTGGAACTGACGGGCAACAAGGCACGCGCGGTGGCCGCCGCCCGCGCCGCCGGCGTACCGGTCCTCGGCTCCTCCGAGCCCTCCACCGACGTCGACGAACTGGTCCGCGCCGCCGACGACGTCGGCTTCCCCGTGTTCGTCAAGGCCGTCGCCGGCGGCGGCGGACGTGGTATGCGCCGCGTCGAGGACCCCGCCGCGCTGCGCGAGTCCATCGAGGCGGCGTCCCGTGAGGCCGCCTCCGCGTTCGGCGACCCCACCGTCTTCCTGGAGAAGGCCGTCGTGGAGCCCCGCCACATCGAGGTGCAGATCCTCGCCGACGGCCACGGCAACGTCATCCACCTCTTCGAACGCGACTGTTCGGTGCAGCGCCGCCACCAGAAGGTCATCGAGCTGGCCCCGGCCCCGAACCTCGACCCGGATCTGCGGATGAGAATCTGCGCCGACGCCGTACGGTTCGCCCGCGAGATCGGCTACCGCAACGCGGGCACCGTCGAGTTCCTCCTCGACCGCGACGGCAACCACGTCTTCATCGAGATGAACCCCCGCATCCAGGTCGAGCACACGGTCACCGAGGAGGTCACCGACGTCGACCTCGTGCAGTCCCAGCTCCGGATCGCCGCCGGGGCCACGCTCGCCGACCTCGGGCTGTCCCAGGAGAAGGTCACCCTGCGCGGCGCCGCCCTCCAGTGCCGTATCACCACCGAGGACCCGGCGAACGGCTTCCGCCCGGACACCGGCCGCATCAGCGCCTACCGCTCGCCCGGCGGCTCCGGTATCCGGCTCGACGGCGGCACCACCCACGCCGGTACGGAGATCAGCGCCCACTTCGACTCCATGCTCGTCAAGCTGACCTGCCGGGGCCGGGACTTCACCACCGCCGTCAACCGGGCCCGCCGCGCGGTCGCCGAGTTCCGCATCCGGGGCGTCGCCACGAACATCCCGTTCCTGCAGGCCGTCCTCGACGACCCCGACTTCCAGTCCGGCAACGTCACCACGTCGTTCATCGAGCAGCGCCCGCACCTGCTCACCTCCCGCCACTCGGCCGACCGGGGCACGAAGCTGCTCACCTATCTGGCCGACGTGACCGTGAACAAGCCGAACGGCGCACGACCCGACCTGATCGACCCGTCCACCAAGCTGCCTCGCCCCACCGTCGCCGAACCGCCGGCCGGCTCGAAGCAGAAACTCGTCGAGCTGGGCCCGGAGGGCTTCGCCCGCTGGCTGCGCGAGTCCCCGACCATCGGTGTCACCGACACCACGTTCCGGGACGCCCACCAGTCGCTGCTCGCCACCCGGGTCCGTACGAAGGACATGCTCGCCGTCGCCCCCGTGGTCGCCCGGACCCTGCCGCAGCTGCTCTCCCTGGAGTGCTGGGGCGGCGCCACCTACGACGTCGCCCTCCGCTTCCTCGCCGAGGACCCCTGGGAGCGCCTGGCCGCGTTCCGCGCCGCCGCGCCCAACATCTGCCTCCAGATGCTGCTGCGCGGCCGCAACACCGTCGGGTACACGCCGTACCCGACCGAGGTCACCGACGCCTTCGTCCAGGAGGCCACCGAGACCGGCATCGACATCTTCCGGATCTTCGACGCGCTCAACGACGTGGGCCAGATGAGGCCCGCCATCGACGCCGTACGGGCCACCGGAACGGCCGTCGCCGAGGTCGCCCTCTGCTACACCTCCGATCTCTCCAACCCCGCCGAACAGCTCTACACGCTCGACTACTACCTCCGGCTGGCCGAGCAGATCGTCGAGGCCGGCGCCCATGTCCTCGCCGTCAAGGACATGGCGGGACTGCTTCGCGCCCCCGCCGCCACCAAGCTCGTCACCGCCCTGCGCCGCGAGTTCGACCTGCCGGTGCACATCCACACCCACGACACGGCGGGCGGCCAGCTCGCCACCTACCTCGCCGCGATCCAGGCCGGCGCGGACGCCGTCGACGGGGCCGTGGCCTCCATGGCGGGCACCACCTCGCAGCCGTCGCTGTCGGCGATCGTCGCCGCGACCGACTACTCCGACCGGCCCACCGGCCTCGACCTGCGGGCCGTCGGCGACCTGGAGCCCTACTGGGAGAGCGTCCGCCGCATCTACGCCCCCTTCGAGGCGGGCCTCGCCTCACCCACCGGCCGTGTCTACGACCACGAGATCCCCGGCGGCCAGCTCTCCAACCTCCGCACCCAGGCCGTCGCGCTGGGCCTCGGCGACCGCTTCGAGGACATCGAGGCGATGTACACCGCCGCCGACCGCATCCTCGGCCACCTCGTGAAGGTCACCCCCTCCTCCAAGGTGGTAGGCGACCTCGCCCTGCACCTCGTCGGCGCCGGAGTGGCCCCCGCGGACTTCGAGGCGACCCCGGACCGCTTCGACATCCCCGACTCCGTCATCGGCTTCCTGCGCGGCGAGCTGGGCACCCCGCCCGGCGGCTGGCCCGAGCCGTTCCGCAGCAAGGCCCTCCAGGGCCGTGCCGACGCCAAGCCCGTCGAGGACCTCGGTGCCGAGGACCGCGCCGGACTGGAGAAGGACCGGCGAGCCACCCTCAACCGGCTGCTGTTCCCCGGCCCGACGCGCGAGTTCGAGACGCACCGCCAGACCTACGGCGACACCAGCGTCCTCGACAGCAAGGACTTCTTCTACGGCCTCGGCCCCGGCAAGGAGTACGCCGTCGACCTGGAGCCCGGCGTGCGGCTCCTCATCGGTCTGGAGGCCGTCGGCGAGGCCGACGAACGCGGTATGCGCACGGTGATGTCCACGTTGAACGGCCAACTGCGGCCGATCCAGATCCGCGACAAGGCCGCCTCCTCCGACATTCCCGTCACGGAGAAGGCCGACCGTGCCAACCCCGGCCATGTCGCCGCCCCGTTCGCCGGCGTGGTCACCCTCGTGGTCGCCGAGGGCGACGAGGTCGCGGCCGGCGCGACGGTCGCCACCATCGAGGCGATGAAGATGGAGGCCACCATCACCGTCTCGAAGGCCGGACGGGTGTCCCGCCTGGCGATCAACAAGATCCAGCAGGTGGAGGGCGGCGACCTGCTGGTCGAGATCCTCTGACCCTCCCGCGGGCGGCACCGCCATCCGGCTCGACCGGTCGGAGCCCGGTCTCCTCGGACCGGGCCACCGGAACGGTACCGCCCGCATTCCGTACGGCCCCCTGCCTCTGCGGCTTGTCCCGTCGGAGCCCGGGACGCGGGCACGCGGGCGACGACGAGTCGGGGGTGAGCCGACGGCACGGCGAGTTGACGTGCCGTCGGCGGATACCGCTCGTGGTCGCCTCGTCCGCTCCGGTTTCAGCGCGAGGCCCTGGCCGACCACCGTGTCGTGGAGACGAGTGAGGCCGTGAAGGCGTGCTGCGGCGCGGTGAGGACCTGTCGGGCGGGACCCTGTTCGACCAGTTCCCCGGCGTCCATGACCGCGATGCGGTGGGCGACGGCGGCGGTGTCCAGGTCGTGGGTGATCAGGACGAGAGCCGGTCCGGCACCCTCGCCGTCGCCGAGCAGACCCGTGAGGACGTCGAGGATGCCACGTCGGGTGACCGTGTCCAGGCCCGAGGTGATCTCGTCGCAGATCAGGACGCGGGGGCGGGCGAGGAGGGCGCGGGCCAGGGCCGCGCGCTGGAGTTCGCCGCCGGAGAGCCGGGCGGGGTGGCGGCCCACCAGCTCCGGTGCGAGGCCGAGACGCGTCAGGGTGGTCAGCGCCTCGGCCTCGGCGG
>NZ_LRTR01000547.1 GCF_001550375.1 Streptomyces europaeiscabiei
GGTCGTCGACGCCGCGCAGCCGGACCGCGGTGCGGGCGACCTGACGCACGACCGGGCGGTGCTCGTCGAAGGCGGCGCGGGCGTCCTGGAAGACGTACTGCACCGCCGCCAACTGCCCCCGCCCGCGGTCGCGCAGACTGCGCGGCAGGGGGGTGCCGTCCAGGAGGATGTCGCCGTCGTGGTCGCGGTGGAGCCCGGCGAGACAGCGGGCGAGAGTGGTCTTGCCGCTGCCCGAGCGCCCGACCACGGCCAGCAACTCCCCGGCGTGCAGCACGAGGTCGGGGGCCCGCACGGTCACCTTCGCGCCGCGTGAGCCGTCGCGATGGCGGGCGGTGAGATCGCGTACGCGCAACACGGGCGCGGTGGCCGCCCGGGCGCCCCGGTCCTGGGAGCCCGTGAACGTGTCGACGGCCGTGTCCGCCCCCACCCCCGCCTCCACTCCCGCGTCCACTGCGGAGTCCACTCCCGAGTCCCCCTCCGCCTTCACCGCCGTCTCCGTGAACGACGTTCGTGCGCACAGGAGTTGATGGGTCCACTCGTGCCGGGGCGCCTCCCACATCCGCCCCGTGGGACCCGACTCCACGACGCGTCCCGCTCGCATGACGTGGACCTCGTCGGCGAGGGCGCGTACGACGTCGAGGTCGTGGCTGAGCAGGACGACCGCGATACCGCGCGCCGCGACCGCCGCCAACTGCTCCACGATGAGGCTCTTGGTCAACGCGTCCTGGCCGGTGGTGGGTTCGTCCGCGACGATGACCCGGGCGCCCAGCACAAGGGCCTGGGCGAGGACGACACGTTGCTGCTGGCCACCGGAGAGCTGGTGCGGGTAGCGACGCAACAGGTGCTCCGCGTCCGGGAGCTGGGCATCTGCCAGGGCTCGCAGTACGCGTTCCCGGGAGGCTGCCCGGCGGGCGCCCCGGGGAAGATGACGTACCTGGGTGCGGGCGATGTCGGTGAGGAGGGCGGTGATCCGGCGGGCGGGGTTGAGCACGGCCGCCGGATGCTGCGGTACGTATCCGACGAGGCCGGCGGCCGCCACGTGGACGTCGCCGCTGACGCGTGCGCCCTGCGGGAACTCGCCGAGCAGCGCCAGCCCGGTCGTGGTCTTCCCGCTGCCCGAGGCACCCACCAGCGCGGTGACCCTGCCGGGCAGCACCCGAAGGCTCACCCCGTCGACGATCGCCCGGCCGCCCACCTCGACCCGTAGGTCGGTGATCTCGGCCAGGGATGCCGGGGCGGCCCGGCCGGTCCCGTCGTCGTACCGCTTCACGAACGTCGTTCCTTCCGTACCCGGCACCGGTTGCGCTCGCGGCGCCCGACGCGCCCTCCACTCCCGTCGCGCCCACCGGGCTTCTCCAGCGCGGCGTCGAAGAGGAGATTCGTGCCCGTGGTCAGCGCGACGATCAGCAGGGCGGGGACGACCACGGCCCAGGGCTGCACGAACAGGCCCGTGCGGTTGCGGTCGACCATCACCGCCCAGTCGGCGGCGTCCGGGGCCACCCCGACACCGAGGAACGCGGCCGTGGCGACCAGGTACAGCACACCGGTCAGCCGGGTGCCGGCGTCGGCGCCCAGCGTGCGCAGGATGGTGCGGCCGACGTAGCCCACCGCGGTACGCCACCAGGTCTCGCCCTGGAGGCGCAGCGCCTCGACGACCGGCCGGGAGGCGGCCTCCGTGGCGGCGGCGCGCACGAGGCGGGCCGCGTCCGGAACGTTGACCACCGCCACGAGGAGGGCGAGGCCGACGGCTCCCGGCGTGAACACGGACGCGACCAGCAGGATCAGCAGCAGTGACGGGACGGCGATCAGGACGTCCAGGGGCCGCATCAGCAACTCCTCCAGCCAGCGCCGGTGGGTGAGCGCGGCGATCAGACCGACCGGCAGGGCGACGAGATAGGCCAGCGCTCCGGCGCCGAGCGCGGTCAGCACGACCGGTCGGCCGCCGTGCAGCACCTGCTGCCACACGTCCCGGCCCACGAAGTCCGTACCGAGCCGGTGCCCGTCGCCGAGCGTGAAGGACGCGGCGCGCGCCCCCGGCTCTCCCGCGAACACCGGTCCCAGCAGGGCGAGCAGGAGAGGTACGGCGATGATCGCGACGCCCAGCGCGAAACGGCCCGTACGTCGCCGTCGGGTACGGGTGGCGACGCCCGTGCCGGCCGTGCTGATGTCCGTGCCGGTGGTCACGCCGCCACCCCCGCCCGGGGTGCCATCCGCCGGGCGACCACGTCCGCGCCCAGGTTGAGGACGACGGTCAGGACGCCGAAGACCACGGCCAGGCCCTGGACGACGGGTACGTCGCGTTCGGCGACGGCGTTGAGGAGGACGGTGCCGAGTCCGGGGATCACGTACAGGGCCTCCACGACGATGACGCCGCACAGCAGCCAGTCGACGGTACGGGCGAGTTGCTGTGCGGCGGGGGCGAGAGCGTTGGGGAGGGCGTGGGCATGACGGACGCGGGCGCCCGGGACGCCGTACCGGCGGGCGTGGGCGACGTACGGGGAGGCGAGGGCGTCGACCATGCCGGCGCGGACCAGACGGGCGAGGGAGCAGACCGGCCGGGACAGCAGGACGAGGACGGGCAGGACGAGCGCGGCCGGGTGGGCGAGCAGGTCGGTGCCGTAGCCGACGGCGGTCGGCGGCAGCCAGCCCAGCTTCAGCGCGAAGACGGTCACCAGCAGGACACCGAGGGCGAACTCGGGGACCGCGTACACGGCGAGGGTCAGGGAGCTGATCAGCCGGTCGACGAGGCCGCCCTCGTGGCGGGCGGCCAGCACGCCCAGACCGAAGCCGACCGGTACGAGCAGGGCCACGGTGAGCGAGGCGAGCAGCAGCGTCGGCCCGAAGCCGTCGGCGATGTACCGGCCGACCGGACGGCCCGAGGTGAGGGAGGTGCCGAAGTCGCCGTGCGGCAGGCCGAACGCCCAGTCGGCCAGCCGCTCGTGCACCGGCCGGTCCAGGTGCATCGCCTCGCGGATGGCGGCGATGCGCGCCGGGTCGGGCTGGTCACCCGCCAGGGCCACGGCGGCGTCGCCCGGCAGCGCCTCGGTGAGCGCGAAGACCAGCAGCACGACGGCCACGGTCTGCGCGACACCGAGGAGCAGCCGCCGGGCGACGAAAGAGCGTAGATCGCTTCCGCTCACGCGAGCCACACCTTGTCGAAGCGCGCCCAGTCCAGCGTGTTGGCGGGGGCCTTGGCCTCAACTCCCTTCACCGTCTTGCCCGTTGCGATGATCCAGTCGGCGAACCCCCAGATCAGGAAGCCGCCCTCGGTGTACAGCCGGCGCTGCATCCGCTCGAAGACGGCGGTCCGTTCCGCCTTGTCCCGCGTGGACTGCGCCTGCTGGTACAGCGCGTCGAAGTCCTTGTGCTGCCACTTGGTGGCGTTGGTGGTGGAGTCGGTGAGCAGGCGCTGCGAGATGTGTGCCTCGATGGGCATGGCGCCGGAGCGGTAGCAGGCGAGGGTGCCCGAGTCGAGGATGTCGCTCCAGTACGAGTCCTTGCTGCCCATCCTGACGTCGATCGTGACGCCCGCCTTCGCGGCCTGGTCGCGGAAGATGCTGGCCGCCTCGGTGAACCCGGCGGCGACGGCCGAGGTGTCCAGGCCGACCTTCAGCTTCTCGGCACCGGCCTGCTTCAGGAGCGCGCGGGCCCGGTCGAGGTCCTGCTCGCGCTGCGGGAGGTCGGCGGCGTAGTACTCGTAGCCCTTGCCGAAGAGGTCGTTGCCGATCGCACCCGCCCCCGACAGGGCGCCGTCGACGAGTTCCTGACGGTCGGCGATCAGGAAGAATGCCTCCCGCACGCGCTTGTCGTCGAAGGGCGCCCGGTCCGTCTTCATGCAGAAGGCCTGCATGGCGCTGTTGCGCAGCCGGACGATCTCGATCTGCCCCTTGCCCTCATGGGCGCGGGCGGTGGTGGGGTTCAGCTCGTGGGCGTACTCGACCTGGCCGCCGAGGAGCGCGTTGACGCGGGCGGACTCCTCGTTGGCGACGACGAACTCGAGTTCGTCGAGGTGCGGGGCGCCCTCCCAGTAGGCGTCGTAGCGGCGGAAGACGGCCGAGCGGCCGGGGGCGAAGGAGACGAAGCGGAAGGGGCCGGAGCCGATCGGCTTCCTGTCGAAGTCCGTGTCGGCGGTGTCCTCGGGAACGATGTACGCGCCGAACGCGGCCAGCACATTGGGGAATTCGGCGGTCGGCCGCTTCAGCACGAACTCGATGCCGCGCTCACCGGTGGCCTGGCTCTCGGCGAGGTCGATGGGCTCCAGGGACGCCTTGGCGCGGAACGCCTTCTCGGGGTCGGCGATACGGCGGTAGCTGTACAGCACGTCCTTCGCGGTGACCGGACTGCCGTCGTGGAAGGTGGCCTCGCGCAGGGTGACCCGCCAGCGGTCCAGGGCCTTGTTCGACTCCCACTTCGTGGCGAGGCGCGGCTGCGCGGACAGGTCGGCCCCGTAGTCGGCGAGCTTGTCGAACAGTGCCTTGGCTCTGGCGACGTCGGCGAACAGACTGGCCAGGTGCGGGTCGAGGGTCTCACTGGCGCCGCCGCCGGCGAACGCGGCCCGCAGCCGCCCGCCGCGTCTGGGCGTACCGGTGCCGCCGTCCGCCTCGGCATCCGTACCGCCGCTCTCGCCGCACGCCGTCAGGGCGAGCGCGCCGAGCGTGGCGGCACCCGTGGCGGCGAGAAAGCCGCGGCGGCGCAGACCGGAGAAACGTTCGTCGTGCATGAGGGTTCCTTGGGTGTGAAGGGGCGGAGCAGGGGAGGAGAGATCAGGGGGCGGAGGCGAGTCGCGCGACGACGTGCAGCCGGTCCGCGTCCGCCGAGCGGCCGGGCAACCGCCCCTCCTGCCACGGTGGTTCGGTACGCGGGCCCGGCCCGTCGTGCAGTTCGAGCACCTCGAAGCCGTGCGCGGCCAGGACGTGGCGCAGCTCCTGCGGGAACAACAGCCGCCAGGCGGAACGCTGTTCGGTGGGTGGCGCTCCGTCGTCCGAGGTCCAGACGCGGACACGGCGCAGCAGTTGGGCGGTGCGGTCCACGGTGAGAGTGGTGGTGGACCGGTAGGCGGTGCCCTGCCAGGTGAAGGCGTTGACGGTCGGGGTGTCGAGCAGGTCCGTGCGCCCCAGGAAGTAGGCGCCGTTGCGCATCTCCGCGACCAGCAGCCCGCCGGGTGCGAGCGCCCGGCGGCAGGAGGAGAGGAAGCCGTCGAGCTGGGTGTCGGTGTGGCAGTACAGGAGTGAGCTGTCCAGGCAGACGACCGCGTCGAAGGCCGCCCGGCCCAGGTCGAAGCCGTGCAGATCGGCCCGCGCGTACGCCGGGCCGGGGTGCCGGACGCGGGCATGGGCGAGCATCGCCTCGGAGAGGTCGGCGCCGGTCACCGTACGGCCCGCGCCGTGCAGGTGGGCGGCGTCGCGTCCGGTGCCGCAGCCCATGTCCAGGACCCGTGGACCGGCCCCGTGGCGCCGCAGACAGTCCTCGGCCCAACGCCCGGCCAGCCGCTCGGGATCGGGGAAACGGGCCTCGTACAGTTCGGGGTTGTCGGTGAGGAGGTTGCCGTGCGTCATGCGCTGCTCTTCTCACCCGCTGAGGCGAGGAGGACGGCCCCGGGGTTCGCGGGCAGCGCCCCCAGCCGGCGCAGCCGGCCGACGCCGGCCGCCGAGAGCAGCCCGAACAGGGCGCAGCACACCCAGGGCACCCACGCGTGGCCGCCCCGCTCCCCGGCGTCCATGGCCCACCCGACGAAGGTGTTGCCGACGGCCGCCGCGATGCCCGAGACGACGTAGAAGATCCCGAAGTACGTGCCGGTCAGCTCGGGGCGACCGAAGCGGGGGATCAGCTCCATCACGAACGGCGAGGCGATCATGAGGCCGAGGTGGAGGAGGAGCGCGCCGAGCAGGACGGGTACGGCGGCGAGCCACCCGGAGGTGCCGAGACCCGCCCCCACGGCCGGTGGCAGGAACGCCAGGCCTGTCACGGCGAGCCCCGCACCGATCCAACGGGCCCTGTCACCGCGCGACTTGAGCGCCTTGGTGATGCGCAGTTGAAGCGTGAGATTGGCGAGCGTGCCGACGAGGAAGACGAGACCGGCCGCGCCGTCCCAGCCGGTGGCCTCCCGTGCCCCGGCGGGCAGCAGCAGGTACAGCTGGTTCTCCAGGGTGAACATGCCGATCATGGCGAGCGCGAACGCCAGGAAGGCCCGATTGCCGAGAACCTCCCGCCAGTCCCCGAGGACACCGCCGCCGCTCGGCTCGACCTTCCGCGCGGGCAGGACGAGGGCCTGCGCGACGGTGAGGACCGCGAAGATCGCGGCGGCGGTCAGCGCGGACGTACGGAAGTCCACGAGCAGCAGCACGCTGCCCAGCAGTGGCCCGATCAGGGCCCCCGTCGTCGCGAAGACGTTGAACAGCGCGAACGCCTCGGCCTTGCGCTCCCCGGCCTCCTGCGACAGGTACGCCCGCACCGCCGGGTTGAACAGCGCCCCGGCGAGCCCGCTGAGCACCGACGCGGCGAGCAGCACCGGCAGCCCGTCGCCGAGTGCGAACAGCCCGAACCCGACGGTCCGCAGTGCGCACCCGGCGATGATCACGCCCCGCGCGCCGAGCCGGTCCGAGGCGGAGCCCCCGATGATGAACAGGCCCTGCTGGCTGAGGTTCCGGACGCCCAGGACGATGCCCACGACGGCCGCGGACATGCCCAGGTTCTCGGTGAGGTGGGTGGCGAGGTAGGGGATCAGGAGGTAGAAACCGATGTTGACGCCGAGCTGGTTGACCAGCAGGAGGCGGACCGCGAACGGGAAGCGGCGTATCTCATGCCACGTCTGCACGGCGTATCTCCTTGGTTCCGTCGGTCGCGCGGAGTCGAACTCCCAGTCCCGGTGTGTTGGTTGTCCGTACGAACCCGTCGGCGCCGCCTATCCCGGTCCACGGGTCTTCGGCGAGCAGGAGATGCCCGTCGAGGTCCACCCAGCGGGCCCGGTCGGCGAGGTGGACGGCAGGTGCGAGACCGAGGCTGCTGGCGGTGAGGCAGCCGAGCATCAGCTCGGTGCCGCTGCCCTCGATCGACTCGGCGATCCGCAGTGCCGCGTGGACGCCGCCGCACTTGGCGAGCTTGACGTTGACCCCGTGCACCCGCCCCGCCAGCCGCCGCACGTCCTCCAGCCCCACGGCGTCCTCGTCGGCGATGACGGGCAGCGGCGAGCGCTCGGCCAGGGTGGCGAGCGCGTCCGGATCGCCCGGAGCGACGGGCTGCTCGACCGCCTCCACGCCCAGTTCCGCGAAGCGCGGCAGCAGGGCGACCGCCTGCGCCGGCGTCCAGGCGCCGTTGGGATCGAGGAGCAGCCTCACCCCGGGTGCGGCGTCGCGGACGACCCGTACGCGTTCGACGTCGTCCTCCGGGTCCGGCGCCCCGGCCTTGATCTTGACGACCTCGAAGCCGCTCGCGGCCAGCCGGCGGGCCTCGGTCGCGGCACGCATCGGCGAGGTGATGCCGATGGTCCGGGCGGTCGCGGCCACCGGAGCGGACGGAGCGCCCAGCAGACGGTGAACGGGGCTGCCCGCCCGCTTGCCGGTCAGATCGAGGAGCGCGGCGCCGACGGCGGCGGTCACGGCCGGCGGAGTCTGCGGCGAACCGGCCGCCCCGCCGTCCAGCAGCGCCTCCAGCGCGCCCTGCGGATCGCGGAACCGTACGAGGTCCGCGGCGACGTCCGCGAACAGGCGTTCCAGGGTGCCGGTGTCGAGGCCGTAGTAGGCGCTGGTGACGGCCTCACCGTGGCCCTGCACCCCGTCCTCGTCCTCGACGGTCAACCACACGGCGTCACGCGCGGCCATGGTGGAGCGGGAGATGCGCAACGGCTCGGCGAGTTCGAGACGTACGGTGCGCTGGGTGACCTTCACAGTGTCTCTTCCGGACGGGGGACCTCATGGGGGACCTTGAGCGGGTCGCGGACCCTGCCGCACCGGACCCAGCCGACGGCCTCGGCGGCGCCGGGGTGGGGGATCTCGACGGGCCGGACGGCGGCGGCGGCGGGGTCGATGCCGTGGGCGGTGGTGAAGTCGTCGTCGTAGACGCTGCCGAGGTAGCGGTGCGGGCCGTCGGGGAAGACGGTGGCGACGACGGCGCCCGGGTGGACGCGGGCCGCCCAGGCGGCGACGAGCGCGACCGCGCCGGTGCTCCAGCCGCCGCTGACGAAGCTGCCCCGCGCGAGACGGCGACAGCTGTCGACGGCCTCCGCCGGGCCCACCCAGTGCACCTCGTCGAAGGCGTCGTAGGCCACGTTGCGCGGATGGATGCTGCTGCCCAGGCCGCGCATCAGCCTCGGCCGGGCGGGCTGGCCGAAGATCGTCGAGCCGGTGGAGTCGACGCCGACGAGGCGCAGGGCGGGCCAGTGCCGCCGCAGCGGGCCGATGATGCCCGCACTGTGGCCGCCGGTGCCGACGCTGCACACCAGGACGTCCAAGTGGTCGAGCTGGACGGCGAGTTCGGCGGCGAGTGAGGCGTACCCGGCGGTGTTGTCGGGGTTGTTGTACTGGTCGGGCCAGTAGGCTCCCGGCAGTACGGCGAGCAGTTCCCGCAGCCGCGCGAGGCGTGCCGCCTGCCAGCCGCCCCGGGGTGCCGGGCGGTCCACCAGCTCCAGCCGCACGCCGTGGGAGTGCAGCAACTGCCGCATGGGCGGCTCCAGTTCACTGTCGCCGACCAGCACGACGGGATGGCCGAGCGCCTGTCCCGCGAAGGCCAGTCCGATGCCCAGGGTGCCGGACGTCGACTCCACCACGGGGGCACCGGGCAGCAGCTCACCGCGCTCCCGGGCACCCAGCAGCATGGACACGGCGGCCCGCGCCTTCATTCCGCCCGCCGCGAGCCCTTCCAGCTTGGCCCAGAACCCCGGCTGGGGGCCGGGCAGATCGGCGGTCACGCGCGCCAGCGGCGTCCGCCCGACGAGGGACAGCAACTCCGGGCGGGCGACCGCACGCAGGACGGTCGACGACGTCACTGGCCGTCCCCCGATGCCGGACGGGAAGCCGAGCCGGCGTCCGCCCCGTCCGGGCGGTAGCGGTGCAGCGTGCCCGGCCCCGCGTCCAGCCAGAAGAAGGGGTACGGCTCCGCGCACACCGCGCTCACCCCGTGACCGAGGAACCGGGGCAGCACCGCGCTGCCCGTCTGCGCGAACATCACCAACTGCTTTCCGTGCGACAGCGCGTGCCGCCGCAACGGCTCGAAGCTGCCGTTGCCCAACGTCATCCCGGAGACCAGCAGCGCGTCACATCGGTCGGCCGCCCCGAGCGCGTCGGTGACGACCTCCTCGCCCCACTCCGTGACCCCGCCCTTGAGATCGCACGGCACATAGCGCAGGCCGCGTGAACGCAGGGCCTCCAGAAGGGAGTTGACGACCCCGACGACAAGCACCGTGGCGCCCGTCGGCAGATCGAGCAGCTCGACGACGGCGCGCGCCCGCGCCCGCGACTTCTCCAGCGACGTACCGCCCGACAGTGGGAAGGGGTGTGCCCCGTTCTCCGGTGTGTGCGGGCCGACATGCATCAGATAGGCGTCCAGCGCGGCCACCCGGACCGGGAGGAGCGGATGCTCCAGGAGCCGGGCGACGTCGGCGCCGACACAGTCGTCGATCGCCGCGTCCGGCAGGGCACCGGGTTCGACCGCACAGGACCCCACGGCACCGGCGAGTCGCAGACTGAGCACCTCATTGCGATAGCCGGTGCCCCGCCCGTCGTGCCGCACCGCCTGCCGCGTCACGAACGCCACCGCCACGCGCAACGTCCGCGGGTCCGGGCCGAGCCGGCCGGTACGGGCGTGCTCCAGCAGCTCCTCGTACGTGGCGACGCCGGCCACCGGCGCGACGGCGGTCACCGGATCACCAGCCCGGAGCGCAGCTCGCCCAACAGCTCCTCGACCCGCCCGCGCGCGCCCGGCCCGGCCGGGTCGCCCACCATGACATGGCCGAGATACTCGTTGTTGCTGCCCGCCGACCTGACCTGTCGCCCCGGCTCGGAGAGCTGTACCTCCAGCACGTCCGCCAGGTCGGCGAGCCGACCGCCGTCCAGCGCTTCGAGCGTGCCCGAGGTCTCCGGTACGAGGAAGCCGACGGCGGCACTGCGCAGCCCCGTCTCCCGGCGCCGCAGATCGGGCTCGCGACCGAGGGCGACCTCCACGGCGGCCGCCGCGAGGTCGATGCCGGTGACATGGCGGACCAGCTCGGTGATGCGGTTCCCGGCAGGCCGGGGGTTGACCTCGACCACGCGCGGACCGGCCGGGGTCAGCTTGATCTCGGTGTGGGCCACGACGCCGTCGGTCAGCCCGAGAGCCTTGAGCGCGCCCAGCGCGGTCTGCTCGGCGGCCTCCGCGTCGGCGCCCGTCAGGGCCGCGGGGAACATGTGTCCGGTCTCGATGAACGCGGGTGCCCCGCCGATGCTCTTGTCGGTCACGCCCACGACGTGCACGACTCCCGCGTACGACACGGTCTCGACGCTCACCTCGGGCCCGGTCAGCAGCTCTTCGAGGAGGACGGCGGGCACCCTGCGCTGCCCACGCGCGTTCAGCGGGAAGTCGGCCAACGACCGTACGGCAGAGGCGAGTTCGGCCTCGTCGTCCACGCGACGCACGTACATGCCCGCGCACAGGTCGACGGGCTTGACGACCAGCGGATAGCCGATCTCCCGCGCCGCCCGGGCGATGTCGGCCCACTCCTCGTGGAGCGCGAAACGGGGTCCGGGTACGTCGGCGTCGGCGAGGACGCGGCGGGTGGCGTCCTTGCGGCAGGCGTTCTCGACGGCCTCCGGGCCCGGCCCGGGGAGTCCGAGGTGTCCGGCGATCCGGGCGACCGTCGGCAGGTAGTAGTCGCAGGACGAGACGACCCCGTCGAAGGCGAACACCGAGTGCAGGCGCTCCGCCTCCGGCAGGAGGGTGTCGACGTCGTTGGTGTCGGCCGTGACCACGTTCCGCGCGCCGAGCAGCGGATGGGCCGTGCCCTCGGGGGCCGAGCGCAGGTAGTGGTGCAGGTCGCGGGTGAGGAAGGTGAACTCGTGCCCACCCTCCCGAATGGCCCGTGGCAGCAGTCTGCTCATCGATCCGACCCAGCTCTCGACCACCAACAGATGAGCCACAGCTCCCCTTTTCGTGCGGTGCGTACAGGCGTCAGGGCAGCCCGACGACACCTCGACGAGGAGGGGGCACCAGGCTTGACATGCCCACCTTATCGATAATCGTTTTCATTGTCATGGGGGAGGTGAGTGGGGAGGTCGTGGTGCGGGGCGACAGGAGCGATGCCGGTCAGAGTTCGTCGAACGGATGCCGCACGGCGAACTCCGGAGCGGTCATCCCGAAGAGCACCAGGTCGTGATGGCGCCCGGCGAAGAACTCGTGGTCGCGCTGTCGGCCCTCCTCGACGAAGCCGAGCCGTCGGTGCAGCGCGAGCGACGCCTCGTTGTAGGCGAACACGCCCGTCTCGCACTTGTGATAGCGCCGCTCGCCGAACATGAAGCGCAACAGCAACGTGATCGCCTCCGACGCGTACCCGCGCCGCTGATGGTCACCGCTGATCCCGATGCCGTAGGAGAACCGGCCGGTGCGCGCCACGGTGTCGTGGGTCGAGAGGGCGCCGACCGGTTCGCCGCTGTCCAACGCCTCGATCGCCAGCCGGAAGACGTCGTCGTCCGGCCGGGCGACGGCCTGTTCCGCCGCCCAGACCCGGTAGCCCTCGGCGGAACGCGGCAGGTGGAGCGCGTCCACCGACCGCTGGTGCTCCGTGAACCCGTCCATCCGCATGAACGCCTGCCAGTCCTCGGGCTCGATGCCTCGCAGCCGTACCCGCCCACCCGTCCAGAATGAACTCATCCGCCCATGTCAGCAGTGTTTTTGACGTCGCGTCCAACGATTTCCGGCAGTGGGATGCAGGCTCATCCGATCTGGACCACGCGGGCCCAGTCGGGTGGGGAGTCCGGTACGTAGTCCGGGTCGTCCTCGTCCCAGGAGGTGTGTCGGTGATGCCGCTGGAACAGGCCGACCACCGTCCGGCAGGGTGGCCGGGAGCCGGGCCAGGGGGTCTGTCCGTCGGTGAGGACCACGATGACGTCGGGCCTGGGGTGGCTGCGGAGCGCCTTGGCGAAGCCGGCGCGCAGGTTCGTACCGCCGCCGCCCAGCAGCGGGATCCCCTCGGCCCGGCACAGCGGGTGGGCGATCCGGGCCGCCGCGTCGCACGGGACGACGGTGACGAGGTCCCGTCGGCCGCCCACGGCGCGGGAGATCGCCGCGACCTCCAGGAGTGCGCTGCCCAGCTCCGTGTCACTCACCGACCCGGAGGTGTCGATGATCACGGAGACATGGGGCGGCCGGCGCCGCAGGCTCGGCAGCACGGTTCCCGGCACGCCGGCCGAGCGTCGCGACGGCCGGCCGTAGCTGTAGTCCTCGCCCGCGCCGGGCGCGGAGGCCGCCGACCGGACCGCCGCTCCCAGCAACGCGCGCCACGGCTGCGGCGGATGGAACGCCTCCTCCGCCCAGCGCTTCCAGCCCTCGGGCGCGGACCCCGGACGGCCGGTGATGCCCTGAGCCACCCGGAACCGGACCGCGTCCCGTTCCTGCTCGCTCAGGCCGTGCGCCCCGTCCGGCCCCAGCTCCCACTCCCGTTCCAGACCGTCGGCGCCACTGCCGCAGTCCAGCCACGCGAACTCCAGTGTCTGCGGCCCCAGTTGGAACCGGAGCAGATAGTCCTCCATCAACTGCCCCTCGGGCAGCCTCAGGTACGCCGGATCGACGGCCCCCTGGGGCTTGACCAGCCCGTCGCCGAACGCGTCGTCGTTGATCTCGCAGTCGGCGGCGATGTTCATCCGCAGCCGCTCCCCGGGACCGGTCAGCCCACGCTCCTTGGCGACCCGGTCGCTGCGTCCGTGATGGTCGCGCAGCAGATGCGACACCTCGTGCACCCACACCCCGGCCAGTTCCTCCACCGGCGTACGGTCCACGAAGTCCGGGGAGACGTAACACCGCCAGTACCGGTCCACCCCCATGGTGGGCACCTGCCGGGACTCGACGGTGTGCAGCGCGAACAACGCCGTCGCCAGATAGGGGCGGGCCCGCGCCGCCTGCAGCCGGGCGGTGAAGAGTTTGTCGAAGTCCAGGCCCCGAGTGCCCGCCGCGCCGGGCCTCACACCGGAACCGGTGTCCGCACCCGTGAGGGTGCTCACCTCCCTACCCATGTCGGTGCTCATCGGCGGGCCCGTGTCGCCGTCTTGGCACGGGCCGCAGCCTCGTTGGCCCTGCGCGACAGGGTGACCACTCCGGCGAGGCTCTCGATCGCCGCCGGAACGTCCCAGTCGTCGCGGCGCAGCGAGGCGAGCGTGGTCGCGGGGACGACCACCAGATCAGGGGCCCCGGTCTCCAGCGCCCGGACCAGCAGAGCCCACGCCGCGTCCCAGCGGTCCTTCTCCGGCCGCGCCCGGACCGCGGCGACCACGCCGTCGAGCACGGCCTGCCGCAGATCGCCCCGCTGGGGCAGGTCCGCCCCCGCCGGATCGGCGAGCAGCGTTTCCGGATCCGGGAGGTCCAGCCGGTCCAGGCCGGCCAGCAGCTCCAGCCCCGGACCGTCGCCCACGGTGCCCCTGACCAGCAGGGAGAGTACATCGCGAGAGACACCGGAGGCGGTCGCGAAGGCGATCAGATGCAGCGTCATCTCCCAGCTGCGGGGCGACGGCCATGGCCCGCCCCGGCGGGTCTCGCTGCTGGGCAGCTGATGCACGAGTTTGGGGCGCGCGGCCAGCAGCGCGCACACAGCGCGGCGGGCGAAGTCCACCGCCTCCGACAGCCGCTCCGGCGCGAGCCGCGGCAGGGTGGCCCGAGGCCAGGTCCCGCCGAGACCCCGTACGACGACCTCGTGGTCGTGCGTCCACTGCAGGTGCACGAACCGGTTGGCCAGCGGCGGGCTCAGCTCCCAGCCGTCGGCCGCCGAGGACCGGGGGTTGGCGGCGGCCACGATCCGCACGCCGGGCGGCAGTTGGAGCGCGCCGATCCTCCGCTCCAGCACCAGCCTGAGCAGCGCGGCCTGAACGGCGGGCGGCGCCGTCGACAGCTCGTCCAGGAACAGCAGCCCCCGGCCGGCCCGCACCAGCCGCACCGCCCAGTCCGGCGGTGCCATCGGCACACCCTGCTCGGCCGGGTCGTCTCCCACGATCGGCAGGCCCGAGAAGTCGGACGGCTCGTGCACGCTGGCGATCACGGTCGTCAGCGGAAGATCCAGGGCGGCGGCGAGCTGTGTCAGCGCCGCGGTCTTGCCGATCCCCGGCTCACCCCACAGCAGTACGGGCAGATCCGCGGCGACGGCCAGGGTCAGCGCCTCCAGCTGCGTGTCGGGGCGCGGTTCGGTGGTCGTGGTGCGCAGCAGGCTCAACAGGTCGCCCGCTATGTCGAGTTGCGAGGAGGTGTGGTCGGGGTCGGGATCGCTGCCGGCATCGGAGAAGGGGATGGTGGGCGTGGCGAACGGGGCGCAAGTGGGCATGTCTGATCACCTTGGTGTGTAGTGGGCTGAAGGCGGGTGGGACCCGGGTCCCGGGTCGAGGTCCCGGGTCGAGGTCCTCGGTCAGAAGAAGGTCGCGACGCGGGGGCGGCGGTGGCGGGGAGGGCGGCGACCGACATTGGCGCGGACCCGGCCGCGGCTCGGATCGGCGAGGCCGGCCCGGTAGAGGCCGTAGGCGATCCGTCGTCGCGCGGCCGACTCCAGCTCGTCCCGCAGCGGGCCGTCGCGCAGCACCGCCTCGGGGCCGAGGAGCCCCTCGACGACGGCCAGCGCACCGGCGATGTCTCCGTGGTCCAGGCGTTCGCGCACGCCGGAGAGACAGTCCGGCCGACGGTGTGCCTCGTCGATGGCCCGCAGACAGGGGAGGGGAGTACCGGTCAGTTCGACCAGCAGTTGCTCCCGCCGGAGCTCGGCCGGGTCATGGTCCAGTGCCACCAGTGCCCCGTCGACCAGGCCGATACGGTGCCGCTCTCCCCGGCACTCCACGATCCGTGGGCGGCCCGTCAGGTCCGGAGCCTCGGGCGGGCCCGACCGCGCATGATCCGGTATCAGGGCCGACGCGACCAGTGGATGCAGCCGCCCGACGTCGATCGCGCCGGCACGGATCAGCTCCAGATCGGGCAGCACCCAGGTCGCGGCGTCGGGCAGGACCGGCAGCGAGGTGAAAGCACCGTCGTCGCCGGATACGGCCGTGATCCGCGGGGCGGCTGACCCGTTGCCGAAATCCCTGTGGGCCTCCGCGCCCGAACCCGGGCTCGGTTCCAGGTCCAGGTCCAGGTCCATGAGGAATCTACGCCGGGTGCCGCACCGCACGAGGACCGTCCCGGTGGACCGCCCTTCGGCGCGCAGCACGATCGCCGCCTCGTCCACCCACCGTTCGACGGCACAGCCGCGCTCCGCAGCAGGCGTGCCCCACTCCTCCCATCCCGGCGGCCGGGGGCCCGGTGGCCGCTCGGCTCCGGAACGAATCCGCAGCTCACCCGCCCTGCGCGCATCCCACAGATGGCGGTGCAGATCGAGCCGGTACCGACGGCTGGGGTGCGGATGCGGATGACCGCGGGCGCCGGCCCCGGAGCGGGACCCGTCCCACAGCGCGAGGCCGATCCGCTGCCCGGCGTCGGCCCAGGCGGGCGGAGTCCGGGCCACGAGGTGCACGGGATCCGGGCCGTCGCGCCCCGCCGCGTGGTACCGGGCCAGGGTGATGGTCAGGCCCGGACGCAACAGCCCGTCGGGAGCGATCCTCGGCATGTGCCAACGCAGCAGATCCGGAGCCAAGTGCCGAAGATCGGCCCGGACCCGGGCCGCCAGCTCCTGGCCGTGACCGTTTGCCAGGGAGCGCATGTCGAGGTCGATGTCGATGCCTGCGGCGGCACATGCCCCGGCCCAGTCGCCGACGGCACGGCGGGCGGTCGCAGTCTCGATCATGGAGGGTGGCACGGCGAACTCGCGCACGCGCAACCAGAGGGAAAGCCGGGAGTTCCCGTTCGCGACGTCAGTGAGCATCAGCACTCACCTTGCGCGGACGGGACCCCCATTCTGCCGAGGGAGTGTGTAGTCATCGCGGTGACCGTAACTCCATCCGTGCCGATCCCGCACCTGTTTTTTCGAGCGGGTGCGTGCACGCACCGCTGACACCCTGGACGGCCCCCTCGTACTCGCCCCGCCGGCGCCCCCTCAACACGGTCACCGTACGCACGTCAAAGCGACGTCGGCGCTCAAGTGGTGGCGCCCAGGGCACCGGCGTACGGTCGAACAGTGAACGCGGCGGTGGACGGAACCGTTCACCGGACCCTGCCTTTGCGATACGCCATGAGCAATCCTCAGCCGACTTCCCCGCAGCGCACCACCACCCGGGAAACGGGTGGTGGTGGGAGTGGGATGGCGTTGTTCGTCCTCGCGTCGTGTCAGTTGATGGTGGTGCTGGACATCACCATCGTGAACATCGCGCTGCCGGACATCCAGCGTTCGCTGGACTTCTCGACGACGAGCCTTGCCTGGGTGGTCAACGCGTACACGCTGACCTTCGGCGGGCTGTTGCTGCTGGGCGGGCGGGCCGGTGACATTCTCGGCCGGCGGCGGGTCTTCGTCTTCGGTGTGCTGCTCTTCGTCCTGGCCTCGCTCCTCGGCGGCCTCGCCCAGAACGCCGGCCAACTCCTCGCCGCCCGCGCCCTCCAGGGTGTCGGCGGCGCCATCGCGTCCCCGACGTCCTTGGCGCTGATCAGTACGACGTTCCGTGAAGGCCCGGAGCGCAACCGGGCGTTCGGGGTGTTCGCGGCCGTCTCGGCGGGCGGCGGAGCGATCGGGCTGCTCGCGGGCGGCATCCTCGTGGAGTGGCTGAACTGGCGGTGGGTGCTGTTCGTCAACGTGCCGATCGGACTGCTGATCGTGCTGGCGACGCCGCGCTGGATCAAGGAGTCCGAACGCCACCCGGGACACTTCGACATCACCGGCGCGCTGACCTCCACCCTGGGCATGGTGCTCCTGGTGTACGGCTTCATCCGGGCAGCGCAGGAGGGCTGGCGGGACGGTCTCACGATGGCCTCGTTCGCCGGCGCCGTGGTCTTCCTCGCCCTGTTCATCCTGGTCGAGCGGCGTTCGAAGCAGCCGATCACCCCGCTTCACATGTTCCGCGACCGGAACCGGGCGGGCACCTACGGAATCATGCTGTGCCTCGCAGCCGCCATCTTCGGCATGTTCTTCTTCCTGACGCTCTTCGTGCAGAACGTGCTGGACTTCAGCCCGTTGCAGGCCGGGCTCGCCTTCCTGCCGGTCAGCGCGGTCATCGCGGTCGGCGCCGCACTGGCCTCGAAGTTCCTGCCCACTTACGGACCCAAACCGTTCATGGTGGGGGGTGCGATCCTGTGCGCGGTCGGGCTCGCCTGGCTGACCCTGACCGACGTGCACTCCACGTACGTCGGCAGCGTCCTCGGTCCGATGCTCGTCTTCAGCCTCGGCATGGGCATGGAGTTCGTCTCGCTGACCCTGATGGCGCTCTCCGACGTCCGGACCGCCGAGACCGGCGCGGCCTCCGGACTCCTCAACGCCACCCAGCAGGTGGGCGGTTCACTCGGCCTCTCCATCCTCGTCACGATGTACGGCACGGCCAGCACCAACGAGGCGGAGAACCAGGTCCCGGACTTCCTCTCCCAGGCGACACCGGCCGAGCGCCTGCGGTTCGAACAGACCGGGCAGCTCCCGCCGCCCTGGTCCCACGAGGTACTCACCGCAGGCGTCTCGGCCGCCTTCGTCATGGCCGCCGTCTTCACCGTCATCGCCGCCCTGATCGCCGTACTGGCCATCCAGGTCCGGCCCTCCGACCTGGAGCGACTGAAGGGCGGGGTGGGGCCGGGTCCGGGCTGAGGAATCAAGGGGATCCAAGGGCCATGGGGATGCCATGGGGATCAAGTAGTCGTACAGGCGGCCCCGTTGAGTGTGAACGCGGTCGGAGCCGGGTTGGCGCTCCCGCGCGTGGCCGTGAAGCCGAGGGTGACCGATCCCGCCGCGGGGATGTTCGCGGTGTACGACGCGGCGGTGACGGTGACGGCCGCGCCGGACTGTGCCACCGTGCCGCCCCACAGGCTGGAGACGCGCTGGCTGTCGGGGAAGGTCCAGCGGAGGGTCCAGCCGTCGACCGCCGAGGTGCCGGTGTTGCGGATGACGACCTCGCCCTGGAACCCGCCGGACCACGTGCCCGTCACCCGGTAGCCGATGGCGCAGGCCGCCGTGGAACCGCCGGAGGAGGTCGTGACGGTCACCGTTCCCGAGCGCGCCGAGCGGTTGCCTGCCGCGTCTCGCGCGTAGACGGCGAAGCCGTACGAGGTGGCGGGAGACAGGCCCGTGAGCGTGGCCGAGGTTCCCGTGGTGGTGGTCGCGGCGGTCTCGGTCGTGCCGTTGACGCGGACCACGTCGTAGCCCGTGACGCCGGTCGCGTCGGTGGCGGCGGACCAGGTCAGGGTGGCGGACGAGGAGGTCACCGCGGAGGCGCTCGGGGTTCCGGGAGTCGTCGGGGGAGTGGTGTCGCCGCCGGAGGACGAGTAGATCGCGGCTTCCCTGGACGTGGCGGCGATGCCGTTCACGCCGTTGAAGAGGCGTTGGCCCCAGCTGGTCAGCTGGTTCGGGTCGAAGTTCGTGACCATGTCCAGGTACTCGACGCCGCCGCCGTTGCCGCTCCAGGACCAGCCCAGGTAGCCGAGGCCGAGCCGCTGCGTGGTGGCGAGGATGGCGTCCTCGTCGGGGTTGCCGTCCGAGTGGTCGTGCCCGAACTCGCCCACCACGATGGGGAGTCGGGCCGACACGAACCGGTTGAGGTAGTCGTTCACCTCAGCCGCCGTGTCGAAGACGCCGTACATGTGGATGGAGAAGATCGTGTTGGCGTCCGGATCGGCGGCGAAGACGGAAGCCGCGTTGTCACGCATCGTGAACGCCCAGTCCTGGCCCCAGTTGGGGGCGTCGACCATGATCGTGTGGTCGAATCCGGCGGTGCGCAGCTTCTGGATCGCCGCCTTGGTGTCGGCCGTCCAGCCCGCGTAGTTGTTGTTGCCGTACGGCTCGTTGCCGATGTTGACGATGACGTGGTCCTCCTGACCCGTCAGCGCGCTCTGCACACCGATCCAGTAGTCGGCGGCCCGCGAGAGCGTGACCGCCCCGCTCTGCTCGCCGTAGCCCGTTGTGTCGTGCACCTCCAGGACACAGATGAGCCGGTTCCGCTTGCACTGCGTCACGACGTTCGTCACGTCGGCGGTGTCGTTACGGGTCCACCGGTCACCGCTGGAGAGGACCACGCGCACGGTGTTGGCGCCCTTGGCCTTGATGTGGGCGAGCGAGCCCATCTGGTTCGGGTACCAGGTGTGGGCGTGGTTCACGCCGCGCATCACGAAGTCGTTGCCGGAGCGCTCCAGGAGCCGGCCGTTCTCGATGCGGAAGCCGGGTGCCGCCGCGTGCGCCGGCGCGCCGAAGGCGAACAGGGGGAGGAGCAGACCGAGAAGGGCTGCGGCGAGGGTGGCTGTGCGGGGTATGCGGGCGAGGGCTGTCGTGCGCGTACGGAATCTCATGGCGGCTCCAGGAGGAGGAGAGTGGGCGAGGGGAACGGGGGAGGGAGCCTCGGCCGTTATGAGGAGGCCGTCCCCCTCGCCGTACAGCCGACCGTCGCCGACGGCGTCCCGGCCGTCGTGGACGTCGTGGCGACGAAGCCGAACGTGGCGCTCGCGCCCGGCGCGAGCGCGCCGTTCCACGAGGCGTTGGTGACCGTGACCGTGCCGTCGGGCGCCGTGGTCGAGGTCCCGTTCCAGACCTGGGTGAGACGGGCCCCGTCGGCCGGTACGACGGTCACGGTCCAGCCCGAGACGGTGGACGTGGACGTGTTCGTCACCGTCACCTCGCCCTGGTAACCGCCCTGCCAGACGTTGCCGGCCCGGAAGGCCGCGCCGCACGCGGGCTGACCGCCACCCGGATCGCCGGGGTCACCCGGTACCCCCGCGTCCAGCACCGCGCTCAGCGCCGGGAACCAGCGGGCGGCGATCTTGTCGTCGCCGACGGCGTTCGGGTGCACCCCGTCGTACGTGTCGGTCGCCGTACTGAACCCGGTCCACTGGTCGACCACCGTCACGGGTGAGTCGCCGGTGCTCGTGGCCCGAGCCCAGTCGGGGATGCGCGCGTTGAGGTCGACGACGCGCTGTGCGCAGCCCGAGCAGCTGCCGGGGTTCAGGGGGATGAGCTGGGCGACGAGGATCCGCATGCGCGGGTTGGAGGCCCGCATCTGCCCGACCAGCTTGGTGTACGCGGCGAGAACGCGGTCGGGGGCGATACCGCTCCACACGTCGTTCGTGCCGAAGTGCATGACAACGATGTCCGGAAGCGTCGCGGCCAGCCGGGCGGGCAGCAGGTTCTGGTCGGCGGCATTGGTCACCAACTCGCCGCCGTGGCCCTCGTTGTCGCCGTCGTGCTCCTGCCCGCAGCCCTGCGGGCCGAGCGTGCCGACGAAGTCGATGTCCGTGTGGCCGGCGTTCCGCAGCCGGTTCCACAGCACCGCCCGCCAGCAGCCGGGCGAGCCGGTGATCGAGTCGCCGAGCGGCATGACGCGCACGGGGGTCGCAGTCGTGTCGGCTGCGGTGGCGACCGGCGCGAACGTCAGCGCCAAGGGGAGCAGCAGGGCGGTCAGAAGGCCGAGAAGCGGCAGGTGCCGTAAGGGGGAGTGGTGGGTTCTGCGCATGGTGGGTCCCTACCCTGGGTGAGATGGGAGCGCTCCCATGTGAACTTGCCATCGTTGTCATTCACACGTCAAGACGGCTGCACGGGTGGCTTGCCGTGTCCGAGAGAGAGGCGAGTCGGCGACCTTGGAAAGGGATCACCCTTTCCAAGGTCGGAAAGGGATCACCCTTTCGATGGCTTTACGCACGTCTCTTCGTTCGCGCTCTCACTCCACTGAACTTCCCCCATGTCCAACGGAGTTCGCGCGAGAAGGCCTCGTGTCCGGACCTGGACGGGCAGCGCGGTGGCCGCCGTCTGCTCGTCGCCCACCCGGAGCGGCTTGTCCACCGAGGTCGTCTCCTCCTTCACCGCCTCCTCCAGTTCGGCCCCTGCGGCCGACGCCCGCTCCGCCTCGTCCCTCGCCGCTCTCCAGGGCCGGCGGTTCACGCTCGTCACCGGTGACGTGGTGACCGTCGGCACGGAGAAGGGTGAGCCAAGGTCGACGTCGAGCCCGGCAGGGGCCGCGAAATCATCGGCTTCGTGAGGCGGGGCGGCGGTGCCGGCCTCAGCGTCATCCCCATGGATGTGGCCCCGCTGGTCGCCACCGGCAGGGTCGACGACCAACTCGTCGATCTCGGCGCCCTGCCCTGTACCGCTTCGGCCACGCCGACGGGGCCGACTGTGACCGGGGGCTCCCTCTGATCGTCCGGCACGCCGGTCCGCGGTTGCCGGCCGAGACACGGGGAGAGGCCGTCCCCGGTGGCCCGGTGGCCCGGTGGTCCGGTGGTCCGGTGGCGCGGTGGCGCTGGAGTCGATCGACCGGGCGTCGACCTTCGACGTGACGGTGAAGGAGGCGTACAAGCTCAAGAAGTCATGACACCGGGTCGCCGACCCCGGGCCCGGCCGCGCGGGGTCGGCGACCCTCGCGTTCAAGAATGAGAACATGGATCACTTGCATGGATATTGACGTGCTCGGGACAACGGCTCTAGCTTCCGAGATGGAAAGCGCTTTCCCCTTCGGTTGTCCGGGAGACGAACCATGCGTCCACTGCGATCCACCGTGTGTGCAAGCCTGTTGAGTGTCCTGGCCGGCGGACTCCTCGCCCTGTCCGCCCCCGCCGCGCACGCCGCCGGCAGCCTCTTCGTGGCGACCAACGGCAGCGACAGCAACGCCGGCACGTCGGCGGCCCCGTTGCGCACCATCCAGCGCGCCGTGGACCTGGCACAGGCGGGCGACTCGATCCTCGTCCGGGGCGGGACCTACGCGCCCACCACGAACATCCAGCTGCTCAAGAGCGGTACGGCGAGTCAGCCCATCAGGCTGGCCAACTACAACGGCGAGCGGGTCGTCATCGACGGCGAGGGCATGCCGTACACGCCCGGCGCGGTGGGCTCCAGCATCCCCCGGGCCCAGCGGGGCGCGATCCACATCGAGGGGGAGCACTGGCGGCTGAGCGGGCTGGAGATCGTCAACGGGCCGTACGGGATCTTCGGCGTGGACACCAGCGGCAATGTCTTCGAGCGCCTGGTCACGCGGAACAACTACGAGTCCGGCGTGCACCTCCAGGGTGCGTCGAGTGCCAACCAGATCATCAACCTGGACAGTCACGGCAACCGGGATCCGCGCAAGAACGGCGAGAGCGCCGACGGCCTGGCGATCAAGGAGGGCGCCGGGGCGGGCAACGTGGTGCGCGGGGCCCGGCTGTGGAACAACGCGGACGACGGGCTGGACTTCTGGGAGTTCCTCTCCCCGGTGACCGTCGAGGGGAGCGTCGCGTACGGGAACGGCTACAACCGCTGGAGCCTGCCGAACTACACCGGTGACGGCAACGGCTTCAAGCTCGGCGGTGGCGGCGACGAGGACCCGGCCGCCGCGCACGTCGTACGCAACAGTGCGGCGTGGGACAACTCGGCCGGCGGGTTCATCGACAACTCCAACCCCGGCGCGCTGGTGGCCGAGCGCTGCACGGCGTGGCGCAACAAGGGCACGGGGTTCGACTTCGCGGACGCCGACGGGACACTGACGAAGAACCTCGCGGTGGCCAACGGCACGAACGTCTCGCTGGGCTCGAGCTCCGGCGGCAGCGGCAACTCCTGGAACCTCGGCGGCACCTGGTCCTTCGCGAGCACCGACGCGGCCACGATCACCGGAGCCAGGGCGACCGACGGCTCCATCCCGGCCTCGGCCTTCCTGCGGCCCGCGAACGGAGCGGACGTCGGGGCGCGGTTCTGAGGGATGGTGTCGGGCGGTGCCGTCTGTGCGCCGCCGGCCGGTTCGGGTGGCGCTCGCTGCTCGCTGCTCGCTGCTCGCTGCCCGTTCACGGTGACCGGTGACCGGTGACCCGGTGCGTAGGTCGTCCGTCCTGTCCTCGGCCTTCCTGTGGTCCGTGGACGGCGCGGACGCCGGGGCGCGGTGCTGACGCAGGCCGTTCGCCGGTACTCCTCGTGCGCCGCCCGGCCGGACCGGGCGGCGCTCACTTCTCCGTTCCCGGTGCCCGGGTGCGCAGGCCGTCCATGACGAGGTCGAGGAGGCGGGTGGCGCGCGGCTGCCAGTCGTCCCGGGGGTCGATCTGCCAGAGGCCGGCGATCGCGAGGAAGAAGTCGTCCGCGGTGACTCCGGTGCGGACGGTCCCGGCCTTCTCACCCGCGCGGAGCAGGAGTTCGGCGGCTTCGACCACCGGGGCGTGGCCGGGGCTGTCGGAGCCGCAGGTGGCCTGGCGGATCGCGTCCGCGAGGCCCGCCTTGGTCATGGCGAACCGGGCGAGACGGTCCATCCACTCGCGGAGCGCCCGGTCCGGCTCACGGGTGGTGAGCAGCTCGGCGGCGGAGTCGGCGACCTGACGCGTCTCGTGCCGGTAGACCTCCAGGACGAGTGCCTCCCGGGTGGGGAAGTGGCGGTAGAACGTGCCCTGTCCGACGCATGCCTTCCTGGCGATCCGGCTCAGGGGCGTGTCGGCGGAGCGTGTCAGTTCGGCCAGTGCGACCGCGAGGATGCGTTCGCGATTCCGCTGTGCGTCCGCGCGCAGAGGGGCGCCCTTCTTCTGCCACACGCGGCCTCCTCACGGGTCCCTGGCCGAAACCCGTCCTTGTTAAGTGGACAACTGTCCGTTACGTTTTCCCGGAAAGGACAGCTGTCCGGTTGATTCATCGTAGCGTCGACGCGACCGGCGTCGGCAGCAGCGCTGTCCACATCCCTGATTCGACCGCCTGCCGGAGCGAGTCCCTTCGACATGCCCCGGATACGCGAAAGAAGGCTGATCATGTCCCCAGCCACCTCCTCGACGTACAGCGCCATCACCCTGAACATCAACGGCGAGAAGCACACGCTCTCCGTCGACCACCGCACCACCCTGCTCGACGCCCTGCGCGAGCGACTCGACATGACCGGCACCAAGAAGGGCTGCGACCAGGGGCAGTGCGGTGCCTGCACCGTCCTCGTCGACGGACGCCGCAACGTCTCCTGTCTGCAGTTGGCGGTGGCGGCCGAGGGGCGCGAGATCACCACCATCGAGGGTGTCGCCGACGGGGACGCACTGCACCCCGTGCAGCAGGCGTTCCTCGATCTCGACGGCTTCCAGTGCGGCTACTGCACCCCCGGCCAGATCTGTTCGGCCATCGCGGTCATCGAGGAGCACGCGGCGGGCTGGCCCAGCGCCGTCACCGACGACGTCCGTCCCGAGGCGGGACCGCCACCGCTCACGCCCGGGGAGATCCGGGAGCGGATGAGCGGCAACCTGTGCCGCTGCGGCGCCTACGTGTCGATCGTCGAGGCCGTCGCCCGCGCCGCCGCCGAGAGCACCGCGAAGACCAAGGAGACCGTGGCGTGAGGGAGTTCGACTACCAGCGGGCGTACGACGTCTCCGGCGCGGTCGCCCTGCTCGGCGCCGACCCCGAGGCCCGCTTCCTCGGCGGCGGCACCAACCTCGTCGACCTGATGAAGACCGGCGTCGAGCGGCCCGCCCGCCTCGTCGACGTCCGCGAACTCCCGCTCGGCGGGATCGAGTCCACCGAGGACGGCGGACTGCGGATCGGCGCGACCGTCACCAACAGCGACCTCGCCGCCCACCCCGACGTACGCCGCCGCTACCCGGCGCTGACCCAGGCGGTCCTGGCCGGTGCCTCCGGGCAGCTGCGCAACATGGCCACCGTCGGCGGCAACCTCCTGCAGCGCACCCGCTGCGGCTACTTCGCCGACGTCACCCAACCCTGCAACAAGCGGACCCCCGGCAGCGGCTGCCCCGCGATCGAGGGCGAGCACCACAACCACGCCGTCCTGGGCGCCTCCGGGCACTGCGTGGCCACGCACCCCTCCGACATGGGCGTGGCGCTGGCCGCCTTCGACGCCGTCGTCACCTACGAAACAGCCGACGGACCGGGCGAGTCGCCACTCGCCGACTTCTACCTTCCGGTGGGCGACACCCCGCACCTCGAGACGGCCCTGCCGCCGGGCGCCCTGATCACCGGTGTCACCCTGCCGGCCGCTCCGGTCGCCGCCCACTCCCGCTACCGCAAGGTCCGCGAGCGCGCCTCGTACGCCTTCGCCATCGGCTCCATCGCCGCCGCGCTCGACGTCCGGGACGGCATCGTGCGCGAGGTGCGGCTGGCCTTCGGGGCGGTCGCCTCCCGGCCGTGGCGGGCGTACGCGGCGGAGTGGGCGCTGACCGGTGCACCGGCCGACGCCGAGACCTTCGCGGCCGCCGCCGACGCCGAACTGGCCGACGCCGAGCCGCTGCCGCACAACGGATACAAGGTGACGCTCATGCGCAACCTCGTCGTGGCCGTCCTGTCCGAACTCACCGAGGAGGCCACCCGATGACCACCGCCCCCACGGCACACCAGGGCGCCGTCGGCACCGCGCACACCCGTGTCGAAGGCCGCGACAAGGTCACCGGGGCCGCCCGCTACGCAGGGGAGATCCCCTTCACCGGGCTCGTCCATGGCTGGCTGGCGCTGTCGACCGTGGCCCGTGGCCGGATCCGCGCGATCGAGAGCGCCGACGTGCTCGCGATGCCGGGCGTGCTCGCCGTCCTGACCCACGAGAACGCCCCGCGTGTCACGACCGACTACACGGGTCTCATGGGGATGACACCGGATCCGACCATCGCCGTCTTCCAGCACGACCGGGTGCCGCACCTGGGCTGGCCGGTGGCGCTGGTCGTCGCCGAGACCTCCGAGCAGGCCAGGGAGGCCGCCGAGGCGCTGGTGGTGCACTACGAGCAGGAGCCGCACGACATCGCCTTCGCCGCCGGGCACCCGGAGGCCTACGACGCGGGCGGCTTCGGTCCCGCGGTGATCGAGAAGGGCGACCTGGAGGCCGAACTCGCCGCGTCCGCCGTCGTCCTGGACGCCGAGTACACCACCCCCGAGGAACACCACAACCCGATGGAACCCCACGCGGTGACGGTGCGCTGGGACGCGGGCCGACTCGACGTCGTCGACTCCAACCAGGGCACCATGTGGGTCGCGGGCGAACTCGCCAACCTGTTCTCCCTCGACCCCGCCTCGGTGCGGGTGCGCTCCGAGCATGTCGGCGGTGGCTTCGGCAGCAAGGGCGTCCGCGCGCACCAGGTCGCCGCCGTCATGGCCGCGACCGTCCTCCAGCGCCCCGTCCGGGTGGTCATGACCCGGCGCCAGATGTTCTCCCTGGCGGGTTACCGCAGCCCCACCACTCAGCGCGTCCGGCTCGGCGCCGACCCCGACGGACGGCTGCGTGCGCTGGAGCACCGCTCCCAGTGCCTCACCTCGACCGTCCACGAGTTCGTCGAGCCGGCCGCCGGACCGGCCCGCGTGATGTACGACGCCGACGCCCACCACACGGCCAACCGAGTCGTACGGCTCGACGTGCCGACACCGACGTTCATGCGTGCGCCGGGTGAGGCGCCGGGGTCGTTCGCACTGGAGTCGGCCTTCGACGAACTCGCCGAGAAGCTGGGCATCGACCCGATCGAGCTGCGGGCCCGCAACGAACCGGAGCGCGGTCCCGTCTCCGGCTTGCCGTTCGGCAGCCGCAATCTGCACGCCTGCTTCCGCGAGGGCGCCCTCGGCGGAGCGTCACGCCCTCGCCGACA
>NZ_LRTR01000548.1 GCF_001550375.1 Streptomyces europaeiscabiei
CGGCAGCCGCAATCTGCACGCCTGCTTCCGCGAGGGCGCCCGCCGGTTCGGCTGGGCCGACCGCGACCCGCGCCCCGGCCTGCGACGCGACGGGCGCTGGCTGCTCGGCACCGGCACGGCGGCGGCCTCCTTCGGCGCGGGAGCCGCTCCGTCCACGGCATCCCTGACGGCCGAGACCGACGGCACGTTCACCGTGCGGATCAACGCGGCGGACATCGGGACCGGAGCGCGCACCGCGCTCACCCTGGTCGCCGCCGACGCGCTGGAGGTGACACCGGAGCGGGTCCGGGTGCGGATCGGCGACAGCGACTTCGGACCGGCCATGATCGCCGGCGGCTCGATGGGCACCCGCTCGTGGGCCTGGGCGGTCACGGCCGCCGGCACCGAACTGAGGGAACGGCTCGCCCTGGGCGACGGCGTCCCCCCGGAGGGCATCACCGTCCGCTCCGACACCACCGCCGCCATCGGTGCCCTCGCCCAGAAGGAACGCCACTCCTACGGCGCCCAGTTCGCCGAGGTCGCCGTGGACCCCGCCACCGGCGAGGTACGCGTGCGGCGCATGCTCGGCGTCTTCGCGGCGGGCAGGATCGTCAACCCCCTCACCGCCCGCAGCCAGTTCATCGGCGGTATGACCTGGGGCATCTCGATGGCCCTCCACGAGGAGGCGGTACGCGACCGGGCCTCCGGCGGCCACTACGGCGCCGACCTCGCCGGCTACCACGTGGCCGCGCACGCCGACGTGCCCGCCGTCGAGGCCGCCTGGGTGGACGACCCCGACCCCGAGGATCCCGTCGGCATCAAGGGCATCGGCGAGATCGGCATCGTGGGCGCGGCGGCCGCCGTCGCCAACGCGGTCTGGCACGCCACCGGCGTACGCCACCGCCACCTGCCCATCCGACCCGACCGCGTCCTGACGGCGGGCCGGGATGCTTGACGCGGCCACCGAGCTGAGTGCGTGGGCCGAGGAGGGCCGGGACTTCGCCGTCGCCACCGTCGTGGCGGTGAGCGGCAGCGCCCCGCGCGGTCCCGGCGCGGCCCTCGCCGTCGACAGCCGGGGCGCGGCCGTAGGTTCGGTCTCCGGCGGGTGCGTCGAGGGCGCGGTGTACGAGCTGTGCCAACAGGCGCTGGCAGACGGTGAGACCGTGCTCCAGCGCTTCGGCTACAGCGACGAGGACGCCTTCGCCGTAGGCCTGACCTGCGGCGGCGTCATCGACATCCTGGTCACCCCCGTCACCGCCGGGTCACCGGCCCGAGCGGTACTGCACGCCGCGCTCTCGGCCGCCGCCCAGGGCGAACCGACCGCCGTCGCCCGCGTCGTCCGGGGCCCGGCCGAACTTCTCGGGCATGCCCTGCTCGTACGCGCCGAGGGGGCGTACGACGGAGTGCGTGACGGTGCGTACGACGGAGTGCGTGACGGTGCGTACGACGGGGGGCGTGACGAGGCGTACGACGGGGGGCGTGACGGCGGCTACGAAGGCGGTCTCGGCGGGCACCCCGACCTGGACCGGGCGGCCGTCGCCGAGACCCGGGCCATGCTGGACAGCGGACGCACGGGCACGATCGAGCTCTCGGCGGACGGATCGCACTGCCCCGGCGGCCTCACCCTCCTCGTGGAGACGCGGGTGCCGCCACCCCGCATGATCGTGTTCGGGGCGATCGACTTCGCGGCGGCGCTGGTGCGCGCGGGCAAGTTCCTCGGCTACCACGTCACCGTGTGCGACGCCCGGCCGGTCTTCGCCACACGGGCTCGCTTCCCCGAGGCCGACGAACTCGTGGTGGACTGGCCGCACCGCTACCTCCGGCGCACCGGGACGGACAGCCGTACGGTCCTGTGCGTGCTCACCCACGACGCCAAGTTCGACATCCCGTTGCTGACGACGGCCCTGCGGATGCCGGTCGCGTTCGTGGGCGCGATGGGCTCCCGCCGCACGCACGCCGACCGCGACCGGCGGTTGCGCGAAGTCGGCCTCACAGAGCGGGAGTTGGCCCGGCTCAGGTCCCCGATCGGGCTCGACCTCGGCGCCCGTACGCCCGAGGAGACCGCCCTGTCCATCGCGGCGGAGATCGTCGCGGCCCGGCGTGGCGGCACAGGCGTACCACTGACCGGGTCGGGGACGCCGATCCACCGGGAGGCGGGCGAGCAGGAGGCGGGGGAGCGGCAGGCCGTGGCGGCGGCCTGAGTACCTGGGCCGGGACGACTGAGTACGCGCGCCGATGCGCCGCACCACGGGCCGCTGGTCCACTGTCGTCATGGACACGCACCCCTCGCGCCCGCGCCCCCTCCGGAACGTCACCGCCACGGCCACCGCCACCGGTTCGGCCCTCGCGGTGGTGCTGCTGCCACTGGTGGTCGGGGCGTTGGTGGCCCGGTCGGTCGGCGGTGACCCGATGGCGTCGGTCAACGCCCTGATCGCGGGCGGCGGGGAGCGGGCGAGGCTGTCCCCGAGCCAGCTGCCCGTCCTGCGGGGCATACGCACGGCGCCCCGCAGGATGGGCGCGCAGCTGGCACGGCGACGGTCGGCGGACGGCCGTCCGCTGCTGAACGGCCGTCTGCCGGGGCGACGGCTACTGGCCCGCCGTGAGGACGTACGTGTTGAGGTTCCCCACCGTAGTGAGCGGTGACGGCGAGCCCAGCTCGTAGCGGTCCACGGCGAGGTAGTTGGGCTTCTTGCGCGCGGCCGGAGTGCAGAAGTTCTGCGCACGGTTGAGGAGCTTGGCGTTGTCCGTCTCGGCCGTGCCGCTGATCGTGTAGTCGCGGAAGTGGTTCATGACGAACAGCGGGTGGAAGGCGGTCGAGTCCGTGGTGAGCGGTCTGCTCGTGCCCCAGCGGCTGTAGCAGGACCAGTCGGAGCCACCGAGCCCACCGCCCATGGACCAGTAGTTCTCCACGGTCCACTCGCGCTGGTACATCACCCCGAAGGTGTTCCGGGTGGTCTGGCCGGCGGAGACGTCGCTCGCGCGCGTGCGGTCGCTGAAGAGCAGCAACTGCTTGCCCCGCGCGGCGAGGTCCGCCATCGTCGGCCAGCCGGCCGTCGCCACGCCCTCCTGGTCGGGCCGGTACAGCACGTCGGACAGACCGGTGACGGAGGCCAGCGACGACTTCAGTACGTCGGAGGCGGTGTAGTCCTCCAGGAAGACGGTCACGAACTGACCGGGGTTGGCCTTGAGGAAGTCGACCATGCGCTGCAGGTCGGTGGCCAGCGGAACCGGACTGCCGACCCCGTCACAGCTGTTGTGACAGAGCATCGCCTGCCCCGACACGGTGTACGCGTCCAGCATGAACCCCCTCACCCCGTCCGTCAGTTGCCGGCTGACACCGCGCGACTGGTTGGGGAGAAGACTGACGGGGAACGAGGCGAAGTTGCCGTCGACGCCGTTGGCGTAGGCGTTGTGCGAGGTGAGGAACGAGACCTGGTCGAGGGTGCGGGTGTCGGTGGACGGCATCGCCGTCGTGGCGTGGGTGACCGGTGTCAGGTACCAGCGGGCGTGGTCGCCGCTCGACCCGATCTGCACGAGGGAGGAGTCGGAGGAGGCGCCCGTCAGGTACTGCGAGGTGCCTGGTACGCCGATCCTGTACGTGCTGTTCGTGGCCTCGGTGATCGTCCACGTGGTGCCGTCCGCGCCGCAGGCCGCGGTCACCGCCGAGGTGCCGCCGCGCCCGAGGCAGATCCCCGACTCGTCGGCGTTGCGCAACTGGTGGCCGCCGCTGACGGCGACCGGGGTCCACTGCTGGTGGTCCTCGTTGCCCTTGGGGTTGTGCGCGGCGACCGTGCCGCTGCTGTCCGCCGCGTTGAGACCGGAGACGGCGTTCTGCAGATAGACCGAGTACGCGGGGACCGCCGCGGCGGCGGGACCCGAGAACGCGACGGGCGCGCCCAGGGCGAGCACGGCGACCGCGCCGAGGGCGCGGGCACGGGCGCGAGGGCGCGAACGGGGACGGGGATGGGGACGGGACAGGCTCACGGGGTTCCTTCCACTCCGGCGCACCGGGTTGATGTCAGAGGCATGACACACCGAGTGGCGGGTCGCGCGCCAGCCCCGTCACATGAAGACATCACGAGCGCGAACTCGTCGTCGCCGAAAGGTACTCGGCCGAGGAAAGTTTGTGATTCAAGCAAGTCTTGGGGATTCTGTGGAGAAGATCTGTCTAAACTCTGGAATCCGTCCGAAGAGAGTCCAAGCGTGAGTGAACCGACAGCCCCTGCCTGTCCGCAGTGCGGTACGCCCCGGGCGGCGGACGGCACTCCGGCCTGCTCCTGCGGCCGCCTGGCGTCGGAAGCTCATCGGGACATCCGTACGGCGCAGGCCGAGGCCGCGGAGGACTTCGACCCGGTCCGTATAAGGCCGTTCGTGAAGGTCGGTGACGACAGCGATCCGGTCGCCGCCCCGCAGGCCGCCGCCCCGCAGGCCGGCGCACGCGAGCCGCAGCCCGGTGTCCCGGAAGAAGGCGACGCGCCGACGGCGGCCCCCGCCGAGCCGCGCCACGCACCGGCCGCTCCCTTCGACGAAGAGCCCCTCCTCGACGAAGAGCCTCCCCACGACGAGCAACCTCCCCTCGACGAACAGCCTCCCGGCGGCCGTACCCGGGCCGGCCGCCGGTGGCGCCGGGCGGC
>NZ_LRTR01000549.1 GCF_001550375.1 Streptomyces europaeiscabiei
CGGGCGGCGCCGGCCGCGGCAGTGGGCGCCGTCGCGGCGGCCGGCCTGGCGACGGTGGGAATCATCGGCGGAATCTTCTCGTACGAGGCTCCCTCGCGCGACGGCTCGGGCCCCGAGGACATCAGGGCCGGGATCCCGGAAGCGGCGGCCGGTGCGAAGACGTCGCCGGTGGCGACCCCGTCCCTCACGGCCTCCACGGCATCCCGGTCCGCGACCGCCTCCACCTCGCCCACGGCGTCCCCGACCGAGAGCCTGGCCACGCCCACCGGCTCCGGCACCCCGACCAAGACCCCGTCCAACAGCGACGCCACCGTCACGGCGGCCCCCGCGCCGCCCCCGACCGCCGGGCAGCCGCCGGTCCTCGGCCTCGGGGATCAGGGGACGGAGGTCACCGAACTCCAGCTCCGCCTGCGCCAGATCGGTTTCTACAACGGTGACGCCGACGGCGACTACGACCCGGAGGTCCAGAGCGCGGTCCGCGGCTACCAGCTCACCCGTGTCCTCCTGGAGGACGAGTCGGGCGTCTACGGCGAGGCGACCCGCACCTCGCTCGAATCGGAGACGTCGGAGCCGTGACCCTGGTCGCGGGGCGGACACCACCGCGACGTGCTCGCCGAACGCACAGGCCGAACGGGCAGCGGTGGCGCGTGCCGTACGGCCGGGCCGGCGGTGGCGGCGAGCGCGACGATGAGTGAGTCGGCGGCCAGGACGAGGACCGAGGCGATCGGTCCGAGCATGGCGGGCAGTCGGCCCGCGCCGAGGGAGGCGAGGGACAGGACGCCCCAGGACAGGGGCATGGCCGCGCCGGTGACGCGGCCCAGGAGTTCGTCGGGGACCAGGACGGTTCGTGTCGTGCTGACGGGCCCGGTGACCGCTCAGCCCTGCGTCAGCAGGTCGAGGTGGCGTCGCGCCTGTTCGGCCGTGCCGCTGTGGGGGAACTGTTCGGCGATCTGCTGCCAGATGTCGCGGGCGCCCTCGATGCCCTCGGGGTCGTCACGGGCTTCGAGGGCCCGGGCGAGGCGCGCCCACTGCTGGGCGTGGCCACCGGAGTGCTCGACGGCGTCCTGGAGGAGGTCGACGGCTTCGTCGAGGCGCCCCTGCCGGAAGGCGACCCAGCCGCAGGCGTCCTCGCACACGGCCATCCGGCTCGGCTCCAGCACCCGGCGCGCACTCTGCAGGGCACCCTCCGCCAGCAGGCGTGCCTCGTCGAGCCGGATGCCCTGCTCCGCGTAGAACATGGCGAGCCGTGCGGTGAGGATGACCAGCGCGGCCCGCAGCGGAGGTTCCTCGTCCGTGCCGCGGAACTCGGTCAGTCGGGCCGCGCAGGCGTCCTGGGCCTCGAGAAGCTCCTGCTCCACCTCCCACGGCTGCTCACGCCCGGCGATCAGATGGGCGATCCACTCGTGGTGCCGGTCGGCGCCCGACTGCCGGGCCGTGCCGCCGATCGAGCGCAGCGCGACGATCGCGTCGTCGCAGCGGCCCAGCAGATCGAGGACGTGGGCCAGCTCCTCGTGCATCCGGGCCTCCAGATCCGGGCTCAGTGAGGCCTCCCGGGTGGCGTCGACCAACTCCTCCCGGGCCCGCTCCAGGAGCCCCGTGCGCTCGTCGCCCTGCGAGGTGTCCGCCTGCCTGCGACGGGTGACGGCCAGTTCCAGACGGGCCAGGTCCCGTTGCTCCCCGGCCGGAAGAAGCTCGATCAACCGCAACAGCGTCTGCTCGGCGAGGTCGTACTGCGCCCGTTGGTCGCGGTACAGCCGCGCCAGGGTGAAGCGGGGATACGCGTACAGGGGCGCCAGCTTCAACGCGTCCCGGCAGTCCCGCACCGCGTCACTCGTCCGCCCCTGCCGTACGTACACCGCCGCGCGCCCCGCCAGGGCACGCGCCCGAGTGGGCAGGTCCGGTGGCTCGGCGGACAACTCCGTCAGCCTCTCCTGGCCCCGGCGCCCCGAACGGTACCGGGGACAGACGGTCTTCGGCGGCCGGTCGAGAACGAGGTCGTACTGTCCGATGGCCTGCCGGTAGCTCGGCCCGGCCGAACCACGGTGGTCCGCGTCGGACAGGGAGTCACCGAGGGCCGCGTGCGCGTCACCCAGCTCGACGTTCCACTGCGGCGGGGTCTCCAGTCCGGCGGGCAGACCCTCGCGGACCGCGCCGGTCAACTCCTCGACCGCCGCCGCCCAGTGCCGGCGCTGTCGGTCGGAGGGTCGGATCAGTCCGGCGAGTTCGCCGTGCAGCAGTCCGATCTCCCTTGCGGCCAGGGAGACTTCGGGCGCGGACGCCCCCGGCGCGCCGCGCAGCGACTCGATCTCGGCCAGCGCCTCCCGCAGCCCGACCTCGTCGAAGTGCTGCTGGGCCTCCCGGGCGTGGGCCCAGGCCCGCGCCCAGCGCAGGGTGAAGGGTTTCTGGCCCGCGCCGCCGGAACCGTCGGACGACGGCCAGTACGCGTCGACGATCCGGCGTACATCCTCCCGGCCGGGCTCAAGGGCCAGCGCCATGCCCGCGAGAGCCCGGGCGGCCGTCCTGTTCTCCCGCCAGAACATCTGGTTGACGGCCAGCAGGAGCCAGGCCTCGGCGTCGTCGGGGTGCTGGTGCGCGGCGACGGTGAACAGGGCGGTGGCCAGTTCGTGCGTGCCGCCGGCGTCCGGTGAGCCGGCCGCGAACAGGCCGACGTCCCTGACGGCGATGTGATGGTTCTGCGGGTCCCGCTGGATCGCCTCCAGACATGCGAAGAGCGCGCCCTCGCGGTGGTGCTTCTGGAGCATGCGGCCCCGCAGCGCGTGCAGCTCGGCCATGTCGGGGGCCCAGCGGATGGCCGTACGGATGTACCGGTCCGCCTTCCCTCGGGCGCGGCGCCCCGGACGGTCGTCCGCGCGCCCGGCCAGCCGGAACCAGCACTCGGACCGCATCGCGATCACATGGGCGATCCGTTCCGTCAACGGCTGTACCGCGGACTCGTCGCCGTCTTCGACCAGTCGGCGGGCCCGTTCGTCGACCAGGTCCCGCTCGGTGCGGCGGAAGAGACGAAGGGCCTCCCGGACCTTGCCGTCCCCCTGCGCCTGAGCCTGCGCCGCCTCCCGTCCCGGTCCCGTCTCCCGTTGCAGCTCGGCCTCCTGCAGCAGCAGGGTCACCGCGAGCCAGTACGAGGCGAGCGCGCCGTCCATGGGATGGCCGCCGACGGACTGCCGCAGGGCGCTGCGGGCCGACTGAGCGGCCTGGTCGAGCAGTTCGGCCCGTTTCGGGGCGTCGACGTCCGGGTGCTCGGCCTGTTCGAGGGCGGCTCGGGCGAGTTGGATACGGGCGGGGGCGAGGGTCGGGTCCAGGGCGACCGCCTTCTGCCACATCAGCGTGGCCGCGCTGCGCACCACGGTGGACGCCCGGAGCCCGATGTCGGTGCGGATCCGACGCTGCTCACGGTAGACGAGCCCGAGGTTGTGGTACGCGGCCGCGTAGCCGGGGCTGTGCGAGAGGGCCGCGCGGAAGTGCTCCTCCGCCGCGTCGAGATGATGCAGCAGCCCCTCCCGCTGGAACCGCTGGTAGCTCTCCAGACCGTCCACGAGGCGCTGGAAACTGTCGACGTCGGCACCCGACTCGCCGGCCCCCGGCCGTTCCAGTTCGATGCGGTGGGCCAGCTCGCGGGCGAGCGACGCGCTGGCCCGGCGCACATCAGCGGCGGCGATGTCCGTCTGCGCCGACCAGGTGCGGCCGCCGTGGCCGGACTGTGAGGCGACGACACGCAGGACTCCGTCCGTCTCCACCAGCGAACCCTGGAGGGTGCGGCCGAACGTACGTTCCACGAGGGTGAGCAGGGTGCCGACCTGGAGCTGGAGCGGACCCAGGGCGACCGTGCCGATCTCCGTCTCCTTGATGTCCCCATGGAGCCCGGTCGCCGCGACACCGGACTTGAACGGCACCCGCGCGGACGACCGCAGCACCATCTCGCCCCGCTCCCCGGCCGGGTTGAGAACATCGGCGGGCGTGATGAACGGCTCCTGCCTGACCAGCTCCGAGATCCGCTCGATCTCGCTGTGCAGCAACTCGGCGAAGCCCGCCGCGACCTTGTCCAGCTCGCCGACGTCGTCCCCGGCGACCAGGTTCTTGAACGAGAGGATGCGGACGGGGCGCGAACCGCGTCGGCTGACCGCCAGCAGGACCAGGACCACGGCCACGACGAGCGCGACCCACTCCGCCGGGGACCAGTTCCCGGACAGGTCGTGGACCACGCCGGTCACGGCGAGCGCGATCAGCGCGGCGGCGATCGGCAGGAAGGCCGCGTTGGCACTGAGGGCGGCCTTGAGGAGCCGGGCGATGCGCCGCCCCCGACGCGCTCCGGCCGGTGGCCACGACCACGCGACGCGGCCGGTCTCCCGGACGAGATGCTTGAGCGAGGACATGACCACGCGCCCTTCTGCCGGCGCCCACTGTCCGTCACCCCTCCTCGTTCCAGCCTGCGCCCGGAACACCGTGGCGGCAATTCCGGGCCCCTCGCCCGGACCCGGGCCCCGCGTCAGACCCGGTCCGCCACGATCAGCAGGTACTGGAAACTGCCGTTCTCGTACGCGGTGATGAAGGTGTCCTCGATGCCGGTGACGAGGTGGTCGGCCTGTTTGCGCAGTTCCCAATAGGGGAGGGCGGCGGGGGTCAGGTCCATGACGTGGACGGGGACGAGGCGGTTGCGGGCCAGGGCGCGGAAGTACTCGGAGCGGGGGTGGATGTCGCAGATGTAGTGGGCGTTGATGAGGGACACCTCGCGGGAGGCCCGACCGTAGGTGTCGTTGTAGCAGCCGGTGACGGTGACGTAGCGGCCGCCGCGGCGCAGCAGCCGGGCGTGCTCGGCGAAGAGCAGGTCCAACTCGACGTACATCGTGGACTCGTTGTTCCAGGAGGCCGCGTACGCCCCGGAGGACAGGCCCGTGTCGAGCATGTTGCGGTGGTGGTAGCGGACCCGGTCGTCGATGCCCCGCCCCCGGGCCTGCTCGTTCGCGAACTCGGCCTGCTTGCGGGAGATCGTGACACCGTCGGCCTGGCAGCCGTACCGCAGATGGGCCACCACACTGCCGCCGCCGCGCCCACAGCCGGCGTCGAAGACACGGTCGGCGGGGGAGAGCGGGCCGAGGTGGCGGGCCAGCAGTTCGGCCTGGGCCTGCTCCAGGCGGTGCAGTTCGGCGGTGATGCGCGCGCGGCGGCGCGCCGGATCGGGGTCGTCGTCCAGGACGGACCAGTCCGCGTCGCCGATGCCGTAGTGATGGTGGTACAGGTCGTCGATCCTGCCGAGTTCGAGGTTGACGGGGTTCTCCTCGGCGTTCCAGTAGTCCGCGACGCGGTCCTGGTACACGGACTGGGCCGGGGAGGGCGCCGGGGACTGGGCCGGCGGCGGTGCGGCGGTCGCGCTGAGGGCGTCGATGATGGTCAACGGTGGCTCCTCCGGTGGTGTCGGGCGTCGGCCGTGTCGGGGCGTTACCAGTAGTCGGGCAGGCTGTAGCGGTCGGTGTTGGTGGCGTGCCACTCGTGGTTGCCGGCCACCCAGGCGGCGAGACCGGCGGCGTAGCGCTCGATCAGCGGCGAGGTCGCGGACAGGGCCGCGGACTCCTCCTCGAACGCCTCCATGATCCGGTTGTGGATCTCGACGGCCTCCAGATAGGCGGCCTTCAGCCCGCACCGCTCGTTGGCGGCGATCACCATGGGCAGATTCAGATGGTCGGGGTCGTTCGACATCTCCTTGGTGAAGGAGTACAGGTCGTTGACGATCGTGGCCGCGTTCCCGGCCAGCGCGGTGATCCGCTGGACCTCGGGCCGGGCGTGGACGGCCTCCGGCAGCTCCCAGCCGTCCACGGCGTCGACGACCGCGAGACAGGGCCGGAAGTTGTTGAACTGCCGCATCACCAGGTACTCCCACACCTGTGGCATGTGGCCGGTCTCGGCCCACGCGGCCTCGCCGAGATAGCCCAGGTGCAGCCGTGCCAGATCGTGGACGAGCCGGTCGGTCTGGCTGGGCGTGGCGAGCACGGCGTAGTCCCGCAGCGCGTGGTGGTAGGACCGCAGCGGCCCGTCGGCCCGGACGCCGCCGCCCCACCGCTTCTCCATCTCCGGGGTGCTGTGGAGCGGGTCGAGCGCCGACTGGGCCATCACCAGCCGGCCGCCGAGACCGCGCGGGGAGCCGCCCTTGCCCTCGTCGACCTCGCAGTAGAGGTTGTCGACCAGGTTCTCGGCGAGCAGCAGCTTCCCGGCAGCGGTGAGGTGTTCCGGTCCCGCCCCGCCCGGATACGCGAGCACGATCGCCCGGCCCATCCCGAACCCCGCGAACTGCCCCTTCCACTCCCGGGGGAACAGGTCCAGCCGCTCCGCCCAGGCCTCCAGCCTGCGGTCGACCTCCGCGACCTTCGCCGGGTCGGCGGGAGCGGCGGGCCGGTACCGCAGCCCGGGGACCGCGCCCTCGCGCCGGTCCCGCCGGGAACGAGCGATACTCGGCGGCCCCGGCAGCCGGGTACCGGAGGGGGTGTCCGCCACCGACGACTCGCTCATTCCGGCATCCGCCCGATCTGCACGTTCTCCAGGATCCCGGCCGCGTCGGGCACCAGTACGGCCAACGAGTGGTACGCGGTGACCAGATAGCTCATGATCGCGGTGGTGTCGATGCCCATGAACCGCACGTTCAGCGAGGGCTCGTACTCCTCCGGGATGCCCGTCTGGTGCAGCCCGACGACCCCCTGGTCCTTCTCGCCGGTGCGCAGCGCGATGATGCTCGTGGTGTGCTGCGGGCTGATCGGGATCTTGCTGCACGGGAAGAGCGGAACCCCGCGCCACGCGGGTACCTCGTGACCGTCGACGTTCACCGTGCCGGGCACCAGACCGCGCCGGTTGCACTGGCGGAAGAAGGCCGCGATCGCCTTCGGATGGGCGAGATACAGCCGGGTCTTGCGGCGCATGGAAAGCAGCTCGTCCATGTCGTCCGGGGTCGGCGGCCCGGAGAAGGTGCTGATGCGCTGGCCGTAGTCGATGCTGTGCAGCAGCCCGAACTCGCGGTTGTTGACCAGCTCCCACTCCTGGCGTTCGCGGATCTCCTCGATGGTCAGGCGGAGTTGCTGTTCGGTCTGGTTCATCGGGTTGTTGTAGAGGTCCGCGACCCGGGTGTGGACGCGCAACACCGTCTGGGTGAGGGAGAGTTCGTACTCGCGCGGCGCGAGGTCGTAGTCGACGAAGCCGCCCGGCAGCGTCAACTCGCCCACATGTCCGGCCTCCAGGGGCACATCGGCCTCGCCCTTGCGGTTCACGGGCATGCGCTGCCGCTCGGCGAAGGCCTCGAACTGGGCGGCGAGGGACGGCGAGCGCTCGACGAACGCCATCAGCACGTCCCAGTTGAGCGCCAGCACGACGCCCGCCGTGTCGGCCCGCACCGAGCTGAGCCACAGCGGGTCGGCGTGGCCGATGGCCTCGTCGCCCAGACCGTCGCCGTCGCTGATGATGCCGAGGACCTCCTCCTCGCCGTACTTGCCGGTGGTGTAGCGCGTGAACCGGCCGTGCACCACGAGGTACGCCTCGGTCACCGGCTGCCCGGCGTCCACCAGCACCTGGCCGGCGCGTACCTCACGCACCCGGAACCGGGAGGAGATCTCCCGCAGGGCCGCGAGGTCGGAGTAGCCGCGCAGTGCGGGGAGTTCGGTGAGGGTCTGCGGGATGACCTTGACGTCGTCGGCGCCGTTCTGGTCGAACTGCACCCGGCCCCGGCCGATGCGCAGCTGGAGACGGCGGTTGACCCGGTAGGTGCCGCCCTTGACGTCCACCCACGGCAGCATCTTGAGCAGCCACCGCGAGGTGATGGCCTGCATCTGCGGTGCGGACTTGGTGGTCGTCGCGAGCTGCCGCGCGGCCCGGGTGCTGAGGCTGGTGAACTGCGGTTCGTCGGCGGGTTCCGGTGCGCTTTCGGAGGAGCTTACGGGGGCGGTCACATTCCCTCCCGATCGGTGAGCGGATGTGCGTGGACGTGCGGGGGCGTACGGGGCCGCGCCTGGACACGGACGGACGCCGGGTGCTGTCGGGACACGGAACTCGGGTGGCGCGCTTACGACGTGGTCGTGGGCGGATTCCGAGGCGACGGCCGCCGGAAGGCGGCTGTGAGGCGACACGTGCGGATGGGTGGTACGTGTCGCGGATACAGCCAAACAGGTGGGACGGCCGGTCGGGCACCGCGTGAAAGGGGCGACTTCGCATCCTGGGGATGCGGAAACCGCCGACTGAGGCAGGCAGCCGACGGCCATGTGCTCGCGCGCCCCTCGCTCGCCTCCCACGACCGGCGCGGAGGGCGCACACTGTCACGCACACGGAGAATGCCACGCACGCGCACACTGCCACGCACGCGAAGGGGGCCGCCCGTAGGCGGCCCCTGATCGGCGGCGATTCACCGGCGTGGCGTTCTCGGGTGATTCACCAGCGCGGCAGTCGCAGCTCGTACCCCGGTTCGATCCGGCGCATGTACCCGGTGTCGTCCCGCGAACGCATGCCGGAGTCGACATACCGCCGGTGCAGCCGGTCCAGAGCGTCGTGGTCCAGCTCCACACCCAGCCCCGGCCCCGTCGGGACCGCGACCTCCCCGTCGCGGATCTCCAGCACCCCGGGGACGATCACGTCGTCGGCGGAGTTCCACGGATAGTGCGTGTCGCAGGAGTGGTCGAGGTTGGGGATGGCCGCCGCGACATGGGTCATCGCGGCCAGGCTGATGCCCAGGTGCGAGTTGGAGTGCATGGACAGGGCGAGCCCGAACGCCTCGCAGACGGCGGCCAGTTCACGGGTGCGACGCAGCCCGCCCCAGTAGTGGTGGTCGGTGAGCAGCACCTGGATCGCGTCCTGCTCGACCGCCGGCTTCAGATGCTCCCAGGCGACCACGCACATATTGGTGGCGAGCGGCATCGGCGAGTCCTTCGCCACCTGCGCCATACCGGCAATGGTGGCGGTCGGATCCTCCAGGTACTCCAGCACGCCGTCCAGTCGGCGGGCGACGTACCCGGAGGTCTCCACCGTCCAGGCCGTGTTGGGGTCCAGCCGCAGCGGCTGCCCGGGGAAGGCCTCCGCGAGGGCCTCGACGGCGGCGATCTCCTCGTCCGGCGGGAAGACACCGCCCTTGAGCTTGAACGACCGGAACCCGTACCGCTGTTGCATCAGCCGCGCCTGCTCGACGACACCGGCCGGGTCCAGGGCCTCGCCCCAGTCGTCGCCGACCGCCGGGCGGCCGTCGAGGGCGGGGTGTTCGGCCCACTTGTAGAACAGGTACGCGGCGAAGGGCACGGAGTCGCGGACCCGGCCACCGAGCAGATCGCTGACCGGGCGGCCGAGCAGTTTGCCCTGCGCGTCGAGACAGGCCACCTCGACCGCCGAGGTGGTCCAGCCGCGTTCGTGGGAGCCGGGCACGGTCGGCAGCAGCACGGCGTCGATCGCGGCGGCGACTGCGGTCGTGTCGAAGACGTCCAGGCCGACCACGGCCTTCGCGGCGGCGCCGAGTCGCTCCAGCCGGACGGTGCCGCCCGTCGACTCGCCGAGCCCCACCGTCCCGTCCTCCAGGACGAGTTGGAGCACGGTCCGCAGCGCGAGCGGCTCGTGGACGCCGACCGAGTTGAGCAGCGGCGGGTCGCGGAAGGCGATCGGGGTGACGATCAGCTCCCGGATCCTGGTCCCCGGTGTGCCGGTGCGGTTCTCGGTCACGCGCCCACCACCTCCAGGCCGTGGTCGATGAGCTTCGCCAGCCGGGCGATGTGCTCCGGGGTCGGGTCGAGGAGGGGGGCCCGTACACCGCCGACGTCCAGGCCGCGCAGGGTCACCCCGGCCTTGACCAGGGCCACGGCGTATCCGGGCATCTCCTCGCGCAGTTCGACGAGCGGACCGTAGAACTCGTCGAGGAGCGTGGCGACCAGCGCCTCGTCGTCCTCGGCCAGCGCCCGATGGAAGGCGAGGGCGATCTCCGGGGCGAAGGCGAACACGGCGGAGGAGTACAGGCCGACTCCGATGCCCTGGTAGGCGGGCGCGGTCATCTCGGCGGTGGGCAGTCCGTTGAAGAACTGGAAGCCCTCCGTGCCCGGCACGGCCCGGACCGCGCGCACGATCCGGTGCATCCTCTCGATGTCCCCGATGCCGTCCTTGAGGCCGACGACCCCGGGCAGGGCGGCGATCTCGGCGGCGGTGTCCGGGGTCAGGCGGGCGGTGCCGCGCTGGTAGAAGACGACCGGCAGGCCGGTGGCGGCCGTGACCTCCCTGACGTACCGCACCAGGCCCTGCTGCGGCGCGCTCACCAGATACGGCGGCAGCAGCAGGATGCCGTCGGCGCCGGCGCGTTCGATCCGGGCGGCCTGGTCGCGGGCGACCGGGGGCGGGCCTCCGGCGGCGGCCAGTACGGGAACCCGCCCGGCCGTCGTCGCCACGGCGACCCGCGTGGCCCGCTCGATCTCCTCGGGCGTCAGCGCGTGGAACTCACCGGTGCCGCAGGCGACGAACACGCCTCCGGCACCGGCCGCGACCCCGGCCTCGATGTGCTGTGCGAGCCGTTCCTCGTCCACCGAACCGCCCGAGGCGAACGGTGTGACCGGGAAGAACAGCACTCCTTGGAACTTCATGTATCCCTCGTATTGCCGGTGGGGGGTCAGCCCTTGGTGGCCCCGGCGGCGATGCCGGTGACCAGCGAGCGCTGAAGGAGCAGGTAGACGACAAGGCTGGGCACGAGTGCGATGACCGCGCCGGCGAGGACGACGCCCGAGCCGACCTCGGGGTCGGTCCGCAGGATGGAGAGGGCCACGGTGACCGTGTAGTCGGTCGGGTCCTTGGCGGCGATCAACGGCAGCAGGTACTGGTCCCAGATCATGATGAAGCCGAGCACCCCGGCCACGCCGAGCGCGGGCCTGCACAGCGGCAGGACGACCTGCCACAGCATCCTCAGCTCGCCCACGCCGTCGAGGCGGGCGGCCTCCTCGATCTCGCTGGGTATGTCCTTCATGAACTCGGTCAGCAGCATCACCGAGAAGCCCCAGGCGCCGAGCGGCAGGATGACGCCCCAGACGGTGCCCTTCAGATCGATGCCGACCACCGGGACATGGCCGAGGACCAGGGACAGCGGGATGGCGATGACCTCCTCGGGCAGCATCATCGTCAGCATGAACAGGGTCATGATCAGCGCCTGACCGCGGAACCGGTGCCGGGCCAGCGCGTACGCGGCGAGCACGCACACCGCGAGCTGCAGGAGCAGTCCGCCGCCCGCGATGACGAGCGAGTTGGTGAAGTAGTCCCAGATGCCGCGCTCCCCGGCCACCCGGAAGTTCAGCAGCGTGCTGTCGTGCGGGAGGAAGGTCAGCGACGAGCCGCTGGGGTGGGTGCTGAGGGCGCCGGAGACGATCGTCAGGAAGGGCGCGGCGAAGACGCCGAGCGCGATCGCGCACAGCAGGATCCGCAAGGCCCAGGAGACGCCGGGCTTGTCGTTCCAGCCGAGCGCGGTGTCGAAACGGGCGGGCGTCGTACGGGCCGGCTTGCCGGACCGTACGGACGGGGTGGCGGTGACCTGGTCGGACGGGGTCCGGACGGGGTCGAGGGCGGGTGCGCTCATCGCAGGTCTCCCCTCTTGCGGAAGTGGTTGACGCAGACGGTGAGCAGCAGCGTCACCGCGAGCAGGACGACGGAGGCCGCCGACGCGCCGCCGATGTCGTTGCGGGTGAAGCCGAGGGTGTAGGCGCGGGTCATCCACACCTCGGTGGACCCGGCGGGGCCGCCGCCCGTGAGGACGTACACCTCGGTGAAGACACGCAGACCACGGATGGCGGCCAGCGTGAGGACGATCCCGATGGCCGGGCGGATCGCCGGCAGGGTGACGTACCGCAGCCGCTGCCACAGCGAGACGCCGTCCATCGCGGCGGCCTCGTACAACGTGCGGTCCACGCCCGCGAGTCCGGCGAGGATGATCACCATGTTGTAGGGGGCGGCCATCCAGACGCCCATGACCATCGTCGCCCAGAGCGCGGTGTCGGGGTTGTCGAGGAAGGGTGTCGGGCCGAGGCCGAGGACGCCGAGGGCACTGTTCACGAGGCCGTCGGAGGTCGGGTAGTACATCAGCCGCCACAGCTCACCGACCACGGCGGTCGCGGTGACGACCGGCAGGAAGACGGCCGTGCGGATGATCTTCAGCGAGCGGGCCTGGCCCTCCAGGAGCAGGGCCAGGAAGAAGCCGACGACGATCGCGCCGAGCGACTGCCCTATGCCGAGGAGGAGGGTGTGGCCGACCGCGTCCTGGAAGCGGTGGTCGGTCAGGACCCGCGTGTAGTTGTCGAGGCCGACCCACTGGTCGCCGAGGAACGGCCGTACGTCGAAGAAGCTGAGCCAGATGCCCTTGCCCATCGGCACGAACTTGAAGACGAGGGCGAGCAGCAGGCCGGGGGCCAGGAACAGCCAGGGGAGGACGGCCTTCTTGGCGAAGACCCGCCTGATGAGCGCTCTGCGCCGGTCCGGCGCGATGGTGGTCGCGGTGGTCGCGGTCATTTCAACAGGTCCTGGTCCTTGAGGTCACCGGCGAGGGTGTCGTTGAGTTCCTTGAGGCCGGTGCCGACGTCGCTGCCGCAGTAGGTGAAGACGGCGTTGAGGGCGTCGGCGGTGTCCTGCTTGATCGGTGCGAAGTCGGGTGCGTTGGGGAACTGCTCGGAGGCGTCCTCGTACGCCTTCTGTACGACGCTCCAGCGCGGGTCGTCGCGCACCTGGGCCGCGTCGAGCGTTGCGTTGACGGGGATGCGGACCACTGGCTGGTTCTTGCCCGTCATGGCGAGCTTCTGGCCCTCGGGGGAGATCAGGAAGGCGGCGAGGGCCTGTTCCTGCTTCGTCTTGCCGGTCCTGGCCCCGAAGTAGACGTTCTCGCCGTCGGCGAGCACGGTGGACCCGGCCGGGCCCGCGGGGAACGGGACCACCGCGTACTTGTCCTTGCCGGGTGTGGCGTCGTAGGTGGCGATGTTGTACGGGCCGGTGAGGTACATCCCGGCGTTGCCGTCCTGGAAGTTGGTGGCCGTGCCGGTGACGGCGCTGATGGCGCCGGGCTGGATGACACCGTTGTCACCACAGAAGAGGTTGTCCTTCATCCAGGTGACGGTCCGCACGGCGGCGGCCGAGTCCATGGCGGGGCGGTAGCCCTTGCCGTCCGGCTCGATGATCTTCGCGCCACCGGACCAGAGGAAGCTGGCGCCCCACCAGGCGGCGTAGCCGTTCTGGGCGCTGCCCGGGACGACCATGCCGTAGGTGTCCTTCCTGCCGTCGCCGTCCGGGTCGCGGTCGGCGAAGGCCTTCGCGACGCCGAGCATCTCCGCCCAGGTCGTGGGCGCCTGGAGCCCGAGCTTCTTCAGCCAGTCCTTGCGGATCATCAGGGTCTGGGCCTGACGGGAGTACGGGATGCCGTAGTGTTCGCCGTCGATGCCCACGGTGGAGGCCCAGGTCCTGTCGGTGATCTGGTCGTGGCCCTCGATCGCGGCCGGATCGATCGGCTTGAGCAGGCCCTGGCTCTGGTAGCTGCCCATCAGTGCCGTGTCGTTGATCATCACGTCGGGGAGGTCCCTGGTGGACGCCCGGCTCTGGAGCTGTTGGTCGAAGTTGATGACCGGCTGGTAGTCGATCCGGATGCCGGTCTTCTCGGTGAAGGCGGCGAACACCCGCTCGTACGTGGCGGCCGGGTCCGGATTGCTGCGGGTCCAGACCTCCAGCGTGTTCGGGTCACCGCCTCCGGCGCTGTCGGACTTTGATCCGCAGGCTGCCGCCCCGAACGCGAGACCCGCGACGGTGATCATGGCGGCCAGGCGGCGACTTCGTCGGCGAACGCCCATGGGCACACTCCGTTGTCCTCCGGGTTGTTCACCCGGCTGTTCATATCCATGAACTCACTTCACGGATCTAAATGATCGGCCAAGCTACGGAGCGTTTCGTTCGCATGTCAAGACATGAGTGGGAGATTTCACCGGTGTCACACCTGGCGCTCGCGGGATCCTGTCAGGCATCCGCGGACATGAGATCTGGAGGTGTTGCGCCGTGACCGATCGCACGGCACCCGGTGCCCTGGCGGCGCGGCTCACCGGCCGCCCGGCGACCGGTGAACGCCGGCTGTCCGCAACGCTCGCCGAAGTCACCCTCGACGACGGCCGGGTGGTGCTCGTCAAGCTGGGCGACGGCCCCGGCGCGGCCCGGGCCGAGGCGGCCGGACTGCGCTGGCTCGCCGAGGCGCACACGGTCCGCGTGCCGACGGTGTAC
>NZ_LRTR01000055.1 GCF_001550375.1 Streptomyces europaeiscabiei
TCGCCCGCGTCGGCCCGGCCCCCCGCTTCGGAAGGGGCCGCGCCCCGTCCCGCAGCCGCTCGGCGAAGCCCGCCAACGCCGCGTACTGCTCCCCCAGCGCCGCCGGGCCCTCCCCCACCGGGTCCTTGAAGTAGAAGCCCAGCTCCGTCACGGGTCCCGTGAGGCCCGCTTCGTGGGCTCGGGCCAGGAGGCGGGCGAGGTCGAGGACCAGCGGGGCGGCGAGGGCGGAGTCGCAGCCCTGCCACGTGGTCTGGAGGACCATCCGGGTGCCGAGGAATCCGTCGAAGGCGATGTGGTCCCAGGCGGTCTTCCAGTCGCCGAGGGCGGGCACGTCGTCGATGTGGGTCTGGCCCTCGGGGGTGGCGCCCAGGCTGTCGGTCAGGACGCGTTCCTTGCCTGCGTTCTTGGCAGCGGCGGCGGCCGGGTCGGCGAGGGCGGCGCCGTCGCCGCCGCCGAGGAGGTTGGTGCCGGACCAGGCCCGGACGGCCAGGGCCCGCTGGGCGAACATCGGGCCGAGCACGGACCGCAGCAGGGTCTGGCCGGTCTTGCCGTCACGGCCCGCGTGGGGGAGGCCGGAGGAAGCGGAGAGCGGGGCGAGTGCCGGATGGTGGAGGCCGGTCGAGGGGGTGAAGTTGGCGTAGGGGCAGCCCGCGCTCAGGGCGGCCGCCGCGTAGAGGGAGCTGGGTGGCAGGGCTGTGCCGGTGGGCGTGGGTTCCGTGGAGGCGACGTTCACGACCACGGCTCGGGTGAGTCCCTTGCGCCGTACGAAGTCCTGGATGTCGGCCGTGAAGGAGGAGATCAGTTCAGTGGGGGTTCTCGTGTCGCCCGGGAAGGGGCCGCCGGGTTTGATCTCCTGTTCTGCAGCGGTCAGTTCGGCGGTGACGGCCGCGGGGAGCCCGTGCGGGAGGACGCCGCCGACGGCCAGGGCCTCGGCGCGTTTGGGCAGGGGGCAGTCGGCCGTGTCATGGCCGCCGAAGACGAGGGAGGAGAGCGGGGGCAGGCCGGAGTCGGCGAAGAGAGGGGTCTCGGTGACCATGCCCGTCGGGGTGCGCAGGCCCGCCGTGACGGCCGCGCAGCCTGCGACGACGGTGGTGGCGACGGAGCCGCGCGCCCCGATCAGCCAGACGCCGACGCTCGGTGGGGAAACGGACACGGACGCGGACATGGGCAGCCTCCTCGTCGAGCGAGTGGTCTGGAAAGCCGGGGCCCCTCCGAGGGGACGGGGGAAGAGGGGGAAGGGGGGAAGGGGGAGACGGCGGGCGGAGGTCCGGCGTCCCCCGCCCGCCGCCGTTCAGTCGCCCGGAGTGCGGGCCGCGGCCGATGCGGCCACGGTCCGTGCGGGCAGTTCCTTGATCCGGATGTCGCGGAAGGACACCTGGTCGTCGGCCCCGTGGTTCTGGATGCCGAAGTGTCCGTCGCGCAGGCTTCGTACCGGATCGGTGTTGGTGAAGTCGTTGATCTTCACGCCGTTGAGCCAGACGCGGAGGCGCTCGCCCTGCACGCGGATCTCGTACGTGTTCCACTCCCCCGGCGGGTTCAGTGCGCGGTCGCGCTTCCTGAGGTGGGCGGACCGGAAGCCGTAGACGGACCCGGTGGTCCTCTCGGGTACGTCCGTGGCGTCGATCTGGACCTCGTAGCCGTTGTTCACCGCCGACCAGGGGTCGCCCGACGGCGGGAAGCCCACGAACACACCGGAGTTGTCGTCGCCGGCCGTCCTCCAGTCGAGTTTCAGGGAGTACGACCCGAAACTCTGCCCGGCGTACCAGAGCATGCCCATGCCACCGGATGACGTGATCGTGCCGTCGTCGGCGAGCGTGAAGGACCCGGGGCCCGCCTGCCGCCAGGCGTCCAGCGAGGCCTGTGTCCCGTCGAACAGCGATCGGTAGCCGTTCTCCGGCCGGCAGTCGGCCCGGTCCTCGCCGATGGCCCACCGGATGCCGCCCAGCAGGTGCTGCCGGAAGGCGGGTTCGGCGAAGGACTCCTTGGTGTGGCCGCCGCCGGTGTAGAAGGCACGGCCGCCCTGGTACTTCTGGCACCAGGCGATCGGGTGGTCGCCGTTCATGGTGCCGCCGCTGTACGACGACTCGTCGAGCGAGGCGAGGACATGGGCCCTCTCACGGGGGTTGGAGCGGTAGTTGTACCACTCGTCCGTGCGGTTCCACGTCGCGCCCAGACCGGCGGTCGCCGGGTGGGCGTGGTCCTCGACGTCGACCGTCGCGGGCTGGATCGCGGGGTGCGACTGGAAGTACGCGCCCGCGAGCCCGCCGTAGAAGGCCCAGTCGTACTCGGTGTCGGCGGCCGCGTGGACGCCCACATAGGCGCCTCCGCGTTTGATGTACCCTTCGAACGCGCCCTGTTGGGCCGGGTTCAGGACGTCACCGGTCGTGGAGAGGAACACCACGGCGTCGTAACGCCCGAGGTTGCGGGTGGTGAAGGCGCCGGCGTCCTCCGTGGCGTCGACCGCGAAGCCGTGGGCCGCGCCCAGTTCCCGTACGGCGGCGACACCCTCGGGGATCGAGTCGTGGCGGAATCCGGCGGTCTTGGAGAACACCAGCACCCGGCGTTCGTCCGTGGTGCCCGCGGAGCGGCCCGCCTCATCGGACACGGCCGGTCCCGACACGCCTCCGATCAGCAGGGCAGCACCGGCCAGCGCGGTCAGCAGTCGTCGGTTCGTCGGCATGGCGCCCCCTCACCGCTTCGTGAAGGTGAAGTCGTCCACGTCGAACAGGCCACCGGAGTCGCTCCCCTTGAAGACCAGGTAGAGCGTGGTGCTGCCGCGCGGGCCCTTGGACAGGTCGGCCGAGACGTCCTGGAAGGTGTCCCAGCCGCCGGTCACCGGCACGGTGGCGCTGCCGAGGAGCGTGCCGGTCGGCGAACCGGCCCGGACCTCCAGCTTGCCGCCGGCGCCCCCGGAGGAGATCCGTGCGGTGAGCTTCTTGACGTCGGAGAGGACATACGGCTCGAAGGAGATCCAGTCGCCGTTGTCGATGTTCCCGACGGTCTTGCCGCCGTGGGCCGTGTCCTTCGACTGGACCGCGATGCCGGAGGAGTCGCCGTAGTGCTCGGCCTGGCGGTGGGTGGGCTGGACGACGTTCTGGTCGTGGGTGGTCAGCGGGGCCTGGCCGCCGCCCCCGCCGTCGGTGTACTCGGCGTCGAACACCCCGAAGATGTTGGCGTTCTCGTCGTGGCCGCCGTCGGCGCTGGTCTGGATGGTGCCGGTGCAGCCGTTGGCGGAGGTCACCGGGTGGCCGTGACTGTCGTGGCCGAGGACGAAGGTGACCTTGACCTTGGCGCAGTCGATCGCGCGGCCGTCCTCCTTGTCGCTCACCTTCACCTTGAACGGTACGGCGTCACCGAACGCGAACAGCTGCCCGTCCTCGGGCAGTCGCAGCTCTACCTCGGGCGCGGTGTTGCCGACCACGATCCGCACGCTCGCGCTGCCGGTGCGGCCCGTGGTGTCCTTGGCGGTCACGGTCGCGGTGTAGGTGCCGTTCGTCCGGTACGTGTGCTTGGGGTTCGCGGCCGTGGACGTTGCGCCGTCGCCGAAGTCCCAGCTGTAGGTGAGGGGGTCGCCGTCCTGGTCGCTGGTGCCCCCGGAGGAGAAGCGGACCCGCAGTTTCGCCTGGCCCGAGGTGCGGTCGGCCGAGGCGGCGGCGACCGGGGAGTGGCCGTCGGTGGCGTTCTCGATGCGGTAGAGGGCGGAGTGCTCGTCGCCGCCGAACCAGGAGATGCCGTAGTCGAGGACGTACAGCGCGCCGTCCGGGCCGAAGGCCATGTCCATGACCTGAGTGCCGGTCCAGGGCACATCGGTGATCGACCGCACGGTGCCGTCGCCGTCGCTGGTGATGCGCTTGATCCAGCGGCGGCCGAACTCGCCGGCGAAGAAGTCGCCGTCGTAGGCCTCGGGGAACTTCACCGGGGAGTCGAGCGCGGCGTCGTACCGGTAGACCGGGCCGCCCATGGGTGACTCCGAGCCGTCGCCGAACTCGGGGACGCTGGCCCCGTTGTACGGGATCCAGGCGGGCTCGGCGGGCGGCAGGTCGGTGAGGCCGGTGTTGTTCGGCGAGGTGTTCTTCGGCGCCGCGCAGTCGAAGGCCGCACCGGAGGTGCCGGTGGCGAAGTCGTAGTCGACGTATGCGTCGTTGTTTCCGGTGCAGTACGGCCAGCCGAAGTTGCCCGGCTTGGTCACGCGGGCGAACTCGACCTGTCCGGCCGGGCCGCGCGAGGCGTTGGCGGCGCCCGCGTCGGGGCCGTACTCGCCGACGTAGAGGATGCCGGTCTTCTTGTCGACGCTGAAGCGGAACGGGTTGCGGAAGCCCATCGCGTAGATCTCGGGGCGCGTCTTGTCCGTGCCGGGCGCGAAGAGGTTGCCGTCGGGGACGGCGTACGAACCGTCGGCGTTCACCTTGATGCGCAGGATCTTGCCGCGCAGGTCGTTGGTGTTGCCGGAGGTGCGCTGGGCGTCGAAGGCCGGGTTGCGGTTGGCGCGCTCGTCGATGGGGGTGAAGCCGTCCGACTGGAACGGGTTGCTGTCGTCGCCCGTGGACAGGTACAGGTTGCCCGCCGCGTCGAAGTCGATGTCGCCGCCGACGTGGCAGCAGATGCCCCGGGAGGCGGGGACGTCGAGGACCTTCGTCTCGCTGGCCTTGTCGAGGGTGCCGTCGGTCTTCAGGACGAAGCGGGAGAGCCGGTTGACACCGTCGAAGGGCGCGAAGTCGGCGGCCGTTCCGGTCTCGGGAGCGTCGCCGGCCGGGGTGTTCAGCGGGGGCGCGTAGTAGAGGTAGATGAACCGGTTGTCGGCGAAGCCCGGGTCGACGCCGATGCCCTGCAGTCCCTCCTCGTCGTGCGCGTACACGTCGAGCTTGCCGGCGACACTGGTGTTACCCGCCGCGTCGGTCAGCCGCAGTTCGCCGTCGCGTGAGGTGTGCAGGACCGAGCGGTCCGGGAGGACGGCGAGCGACATGGGCTCGCCGACCTCCGGTTCGCCCTTGGCGAGGGTGACCTGCTGGAAGTCCTCGGCAGCGGCGGACTTCGGGTCGGCGTCGGCCGCGCCCGCGGCCGGCGCGGTGAGCGAGAGCGAGGCGCCCGCGAGCAGCAGACCGCTCAACAGTGCGATCGGCCCGCGCACTCTGCGGCGTCTGAAGGGGCTGGTGGGGTGTCTGTCGTCGTACGGGTGCACGAAATGCCTCCAGGGAGGGGCTGGTCGTACGGAGGTGTACGGGTGTGTGCGGTACGCCGGGGTGCGCCGTCACCCCGGAGACATGACCGGGCCGTGGGGACCCGGTCGACAGGTGGCCCGATGGGCTGGGCCGGGCCTAGTGCCGCGGCACTAGTCGTTGCCGCCGAACGCCGCGTCGAAGGCGACCGACGGCGGTTCGAAGTCGTACGTCTTGAGGCGGGCCAGGGCCTCGGGGGCGCCCTGGAGCCGGTCCATGCCGGCGTCCTCCCATTCGACGGAGATCGGTCCCCCGTAGTCGATCGAGCGGAGCATCCTGAAGACGTCCTCCCAGGGGACGTCGCCGTGGCCCGCCGACACGAAGTCCCAGCCGCGCCGGGGGTCGCCCCAGGGCAGGTGCGAGCCGAGGCGGCCGTTGCGGCCGTCTAGGCGCTTGCGGGCCTCCTTGCAGTCGACGTGGTAGATCCGGTCGCGGAAGTCCCACAGGAAACCGACCGGGTCGAGGTCCTGCCACACGAAGTGCGAGGGGTCGAAGTTCAGGCCGAACGCCGGACGCCGGTCGACCGCCTCCAGGGCGCGCTGGGTCGTCCAGTAGTCGTACGCGATCTCGCTCGGGTGGACCTCGTGCGCGAACCGCACGCCCTGGGCGTCGAAGACGTCGAGGATCGGGTTCCAGCGCATCGCGAAGTCGTCGTAGCCGCGCTCGATCATCGACTCGGGGGCGGGCGGGAACATGGCGACCAGGTGCCAGATGGCGGAGCCGGTGAAGCCGATGACGGTGTCGACGCCGAAGGCGGACGCGGCCCGTGCCGTGTCGGCCATCTCGGCGGCGGCCCGCTGCCGTACGCCCTCGGGCTCGCCGTCGCCCCAGATACGGGCGGGCAGGATGGCGCGGTGTCGCTCGTCGATGATGGCGTCGCAGACGGCCTGGCCCACGAGGTGGTTGGAGACGGCCCAGCACTTCAGGCCGTACTTCTCCAGGAGTTGGTGACGGGAGTCGAGGTACGACGGGTCGGCGAGGGCTTTGTCGACCTCGAAGTGGTCGCCCCAGCAGGCGAGTTCGAGACCGTCGTAGCCGAAGTCGCGGGCGAGACGGCAGACCTCTTCGAGGGGCAGGTCCGCCCACTGGCCGGTGAAGAGCGTGAAGTCGCGCGGCATGTCCGGGCCTCCTCAGACCGCTGTGGGGGTGTGGGTCGGGGTGTAGACGGAGTTCTTCTCGGCGCTCTCCTCGACCGCCGCGAGCACGCGCTGCACCTGGAGCCCGTCGGCGAAGGACGGCTCGGGCTGCCGGCCCGCCGCGACGGCGTGCACGAGGTCGCGGGCCTGGTGCACGAAGGAGTGTTCGTAGCCGAGGCCGTGACCCGGCGGCCACCAGGCGTCCAGGTAGGGGTGGTCGGGCTCGGTGACGAGGATGCGGCGGAAGCCGGCGTGGGTGCCGGGTTCGGTGTGGTCGTGATAGGCGAGTTCGTTGAGCCGTTCCAGGTCGAAGGCCAACGAGCCCAGCTCGCCGTTGAGTTCGATGCGCAGGGCGTTCTTGCGGCCGGTGGCGAAGCGGGTCGCCTCGAAGGAGGCGACGGCGCCGGAGGCGAGACGGCCGGTGAACAGGGCCGTGTCGTCGACGGTGACCGCGCCGCGCCCGGCCGTGCCGCCGGAGGATGCGAGACCGACGGACACGCCGGCCGGGAGGGGCCGTTCGCGTACGAAGGTCTCCATCAGCGCGGAGACGCCGACCACCGGCTCGCCGGCCACGTACTGCGCCAGGTCGACGATGTGGGCGCCGAGGTCGCCGAGCGCTCCGGAGCCGGCCGACTCCTTGCGCAGCCGCCAGGTGAGGGGGAACTCCGGGTCCACGAGCCAGTCCTGAAGGTATGTCACCCGAACGTGTCGCAGGGCTCCCAGCCGCCCCTGGGCGACCATGCGGCGGGCGAGCGCGGTGGCGGGCACACGCCGGTAGTTGAAGCCGACCATCGCCAACCTGCCGCGCGCGTACGCCTCTTCGGCCGCCGTCGTCATCGCCTCCGCCTCCGCGACAGTGTTGGCGAGGGGCTTCTCGCAGAGCACGTGCTTGCCGGCGGCCAGCGCGGCCAGCGCGATCTCGGCGTGGCTGTCGCCGGGGGTGCAGATGTCGACCAGGTCGATGTCGTCCCGGGCGATCAGCTCCCGCCAGTCGGTCTCCGTCGTCGCCCATCCGTGCCGGTCCGCCATGGCCCGCACCGCGTCGCCGTCCCGCCCGCACACCGCGGCGAGCACGGGGTCGAGCGGCAGATCGAAGACCCGTCCCGCCGTGCGCCACCCCTGGGAGTGGGCGGCCCCCATGAAGGCGTAGCCGACCATGCCGACGCGCAGCGGTGGCTTGCCGAGGCCCCCGGAGAGCCCGGCGGCACGGGGGCCGGCCCCAGGCGTGGCCGGTCCCGACGAAACCCCGGCCGTGCCGGCCCCCGCGTCGGGCCCCGGCGCTCCTGCCTCCTCCGCCTCGGCCTGGTCGGGCTGCTGCGGCTGTCCCATGCGTGTGTCCTCCTCGTGGTCGCTGCGCGGTGTGAGGTGGGTCCTGACTCCGAATCCGGCGGCTTCGCGTTCCGGTCCCCGGGCCTCGAATTCCGGCCCTGGGTGCCGGGGCCTCGGTTACCGGCCCTCGGCTTCCGGTCCTCCGTGCCGGGCCCTCGGACTCCGGTCCTCCGTGCCGGGCCCTCGGACTCCGGTCCTCCGTGCCGGGGCCTCGGACTCCGGCCCTGGGTGCCGGGGCCTCGGACTCCGGCCCTGGGTGCCGGGGCCTCGGACTCCGAGCCTCGGACTCCGAGCCTCGGATTCCGGTCCCGGATTCCGGTCCTCGGTGCCGGGGCCCCGGGCCTTGCTGCCGGGTCCTCGGTCGTCCGTGCCCGGTTGTCGGCGCCCGGTCCCGGGTTCCCGGTCCCCCGGGCCTCGCCCCCGGCCCCCGCTCCCGGTGTTCGTTCCCCGTCAGGCCTGTCCGCCAGGACTCGTCACTTGAAGCCGGTGGACATGTACTGGTCGACGTTGTCCTTGTCGACGACGGCCGAGTAGAGCGTCAGCGAGGACGGGATCTCGAACTCGGCGAGGCCGCCGACCCCCTTGCCCTGGCCGAGGGCACGGGCGAGGTCGATGGCGGAGGCGGCCATGGTCGGCGGGTAGAGGACGGTGGCCTTCAACACCCCGTCGTCCTTCTTGATGGCCTGGAACGCGGACAGCGCACCCGCGCCGCCGACCATCAGGAAGTCGTCGCGCCCGGCCTGCTCGATGGCGCGCAGGGCGCCCACGCCCTGGTCGTCGTCGTGGTTCCACAGCGCGTCGAAGTTCGACTGCGCCTGGAGCAGCTGGGCCATCTTGGCCTGGCCCGACTCGACCGTGAACTCGGCGGCCTGCCGGGCCACCTTCTTGATGTTCGGGTAGTTCTTCAGCGCGTCGTCGAAGCCCTGGGTGCGCTGCTTGGTCAGCTCCAGGTTGTCCAGCCCGGCCAGCTCGATGACGCGGGCGTCGCCCTTGTCCTTGAGCTGCTCACCGATGTAGTGCCCGGCGTTGAGCCCCATGCCGTAGTTGTCGCCGCCGATCCAGCAGCGGTACGCCTGCGGGGAGTTGTAGATCCGGTCGAGGTTGACGACGGGGATGCCCGCCCGCATCGCCTTGAGACCGACCTGGGTGAGCGCCTTGCCGTCGGCGGGCAGCACCACCAGGACGTCGACCTTCTTGTTGATGAGGGTCTCGATCTGCCCGATCTGCTGGGCGGTGTCGTTGGAGCCCTCGGTGATCTCCAGTGTGACTTCCTCGTACCGCTCGGCGCGGCTCTTGGCGTTCTGGTTGATCGCGTTGAGCCACCCGTGGTCGGCCTGCGGTCCGGCGAAGCCGATGGTGACCGCCTTGCCGGGCTTGTCGTCGGCGGCCGGCTGCTCGCCCGCGGCCGGGTCACTCTTGGCTTCGTTGCTGGTGCAACCGGCGAGGAGGGCGCCGGCCGAGACGGCGGCGGTTCCGAGGAGCAGTCTTCTGCGGCTGGAGTTCTCTGGCATGGCGGTGGACCTTTCCCGTGTCGGCTCTTCGGTGTCTCAGGTCGTGCTTGCCGTGCGTCGCTGGACCAGGACCGCGGCGACGATGATCGCGCCCTTGGCGATCTGCTGGACATCGCTCTGCAGGTTGTTGAGCGCGAAGATGTTGGTGATCGTGGTGAAGATCAGGACGCCGAGGACGGAGCCGGTGATGGTGCCCCGGCCGCCGCTGAGCATGGTGCCGCCGATGATCGCGGCGGCGATGGCGTCGAGTTCGTAGAGGTTGCCGTTGGTGTTCTGGCCCGAGCCGGACAGCACGATCAGCAGGAACGCGGCGATGCCGCAGCACAGCCCGGAGAGCAGGTACAGGTAGAGGCGCTGGCGGCGGACGTCGATGCCCGCGAGCCTTGCCGCCTCCGCGTTGCCGCCGACGGCGACCGTACGCCGGCCGAAGGTCGTGCGGTTCAGCAGCAGCCAGCCGATGACCGTCACGACCGCGAAGACCAGGACGAGCGGCGGGATGCCGAGGACGTAGGCGTCGCGCTCGCCGAGATCCAGGATGGCGTCGATGCCGACGACCTGGGTGCTGCCGTCGGTGATCTGCAGGGCGAGGCCGCGGGCCGAGGCGAGCATGGCGAGGGTGGCGATGAAGGGCACCACGGCGCCGTAGGCGATGAGCAGCCCGTTCACCAGGCCGCAGCCGACGCCGACGATCACCGCCGTGAAGAGAACGCCGGCGAAACCGTACTCCTGGGTGGCCACGGTGGTCGCCCAGACGGACGCCAGGGCGACGATCGCGCCCACGGAGAGGTCGATGCCGCCGGAGGTGATGACGAAGGTCATGCCGACGGTCACGACGCCGATCACCGAGGCCTGGGTGAGGACGAGTTGGAGGTTGCGGGTGTCGAGGAACTCGTCGGGTCTGGTGACGCCGCCGATGACGATCAGCACGGCGAGGACACCGAGGAGCGACAGGGTGCGCACGTCGGCGCGGAACACGAGGGCACGCCAGGCGGGCGGCTCGCTGACGGGTGTCACCTTGTCTGCGCCCCTGGGCGGGGACACGGGCTGGGTCATGACGCCGGGCTCCCTTCACCGGTCACGGGGCTCCCCGCACCGGCCACCGGGCTTCCCACACTGGCCACCGGGCTTCCTTCCATCACGAGGTCGAGGACGCGGTGCTCGTCGAGTTCACGGGCGGGCGCGGCGTGCACGACCCGGCCCTCGCGCAGGACGAGCACCCGGTCGGCGAGGCCGAGCACTTCGGGCACCTCGCTGGAGACCAGCAGTACGGCGAGGCCTTCGTCGGCGAGCCGGCGGACCACCGCGTACAGCTCGGCGCGGGCGCCCACGTCGACGCCCCGCGTCGGCTCGTCGAGCAGCAGGATCCGGCAGCCGCGCAGCAGCCAGCGGGCGAGCACCGCCTTCTGCTGGTTGCCTCCGGAGAGGGTGCGGACCGGTACGTCCGGGTTGTCGGGGCGCAGGGACAGCTCGCGGGTCGCGGCCCGCGCGGCGCGGTGTTCGGCGCCCCGGTCGATCCAGCCGGCGCGCGCGAAGCGGGACATCGACGACACGGAGACGTTTCTGGTGACGGACTCCAGCATCAGCAGCGCCTGCGCCTTGCGCTCCTCGGGGGCGAGTCCGAACCCGGCCCGTACGGCGGCGCGTACGCTGCCGAGACGCAACTGCTTGCCGTCAACCAGGACTTGACCGGCGGTCGGCTTGCGGGCGCCGTAGACGGTCTCCAGGATCTCCGACCGTCCCGAGCCGACGAGTCCGGCGAGGCCCACGATCTCGCCGGGCCGCAGCTCCAGGTCGAACGGCTCGAACTCGCCCGCACGGGCCAGCCCCCGCACCTCCAGCACGGGTGTGCCCCCCGTCGGCGGCACGGGCGGCCGGTCGGGGAAGACGTACTCGACGTTCCGCCCCGTCATCAGCGCCACGACCTCGCGCGTGGGCGTGGACTTCGCGGGCAGCCCGCCCGCGACGGCCCGCCCGTCCTTCAGCACGGTCACCCGGTCGCCGATCCGCCGGATCTCCTCCAGACGGTGCGAGATGTAGACGACGGCCACCCCGGCGGCGGTCAGGTCACCCACGATCCTGAACAGGTTGTCGACCTCGTCCGGGTCGAGCGCGGCCGACGGCTCGTCCATCACGATCAGCCGTACGTCGTGGGAGAGCGCCCGCGCCATGGAGACGATCTGCTGCTGGGCGGCCGACAACTCGCCGACGAGCCGGGACGCGTCGACCTCCGGGTGCCCAAGTCGTGCGAGCAGAGCGGAAGTCGATGCCCGAGCCGCCTTCCCGCGTACGACGAAGCCGGCGGAGGTGGGCTCATGGCCGAGGTGGACGTTCTCGGCCACCGACAGGCCCTCCACCAGGTCGAGTTCCTGGTAGATGGTGGCGATGCCGAGGCGCATGGCGGCGATCGGGGACTTCAGGGTGACGGGCTCGCCCCGCCAGGTGATCGTGCCGTCGTCGGGCTGGTGGGCGCCGGCCAGGACCTTGATCAGGGTGGACTTCCCGGCGCCGTTCTGGCCGAGCAGGCAGTGGACCTCTCCGGCCTGGACGTCGAGGTCGACGCCGTCCAGGGCCCGGACTCCGGGGAACGACTTGGTGATGGCGGACATGGTGAGCAGCGGTAATTCTGGTGCCATGAGTTCCCCTTGGCGGGCGTGCGGGCCGGTTTCAGGGTGAATCCGCTTGCTGGGCCTACGTGTTCGGGCAGGGCGGAGCAGGGCGCGGCGAAGCAGGACGCCGTGCCGGTGGTCGTCGCTGTCGGTGGGGAAGGCCGCGCGCTCGCGGGCCTACGCGGGTGAGAACAGGTGGTCGCTGATGAGGCGGGCCGCGCCGATGACTCCGGCGGTGGGCCCCAACTCCCCCAGCACGATGGGCAGATTGCCGGTCGCGAGGGGCAGTGACTGGCGATAGACCTGGGTGCGGATGGCGGCGAGCAGGGTGTGGCCGAGGCCGGTCACCCCGCCGCCGATCACCACCAGGCCGGGGTTGAAGAAGCTGACGAGTCCGGCGATGACCTGGCCGGTGCGGTTGCCGCCCTCGCGTATCAGGTCGAGCGCGGTGGCGTCGCCGGCGGCGGCCGCGGCGGCCACGTCGACGGCGGTCAGGGTGCCGTGGGCCTCCAGCCGGGAGGCGAGTTCCGCCGAAAGCCCCTGCTGGGCGGCGTCCTTGGCGTCGCGTGCGAGCGCGGCGCCGCTGAAGTGGGCCTCCAGGCAGCCCCGGTTGCCGCAGGCGCAGGGGCGGCCGTCCGGTACGGCGAGGATGTGGCCGATGTCGCCCGCGCTGCCCGTCACACCGCGGTGGACCTCACCGCCGACGACGATGCCGCAGCCGATGCCGGTGCCGATCTTGACGCAGAGGAAGTCGCCCACGGAACGGGCGACGCCCGCGTGCTGCTCCCCCATCGCCATCAGGTTCACGTCGTTGTCGACCATGACGGGGCAGCCGAGTTCCTGGCTGAGCGCCTCGCGCACCGGGAACCCGTCCCAGCCCGGCATGATCGGCGGGGCGACGGGGACGCCCTCGGGGAAGCGGACCGGTCCGGGGACGCCGATCCCGGCGCCGTCGAACCCTTCCGCGAGCCCCGAGGCCTTCAGCTTGGCGGCCATGGACAGCACTTGCTCGAAGACGGCGACGGGGCCGTCCCGTACGTCCATGGGCTGGTTGGTGTGGCCGAGGATCTCCAACTCGGCGTTGGTGACGGCCACATCGATCGAGGTGGCGCCGATGTCGACGCCGAGGAAGCGGAGTTGGGGGGCGAGTCGGATGTTGTGCGACCGGCGACCACCCCGCGAGGCGGCGAGCCCGTCGGCCACGACCAGTCCCGTCTCCAGAAGCCGGTCCACCTCCACGGCCAGCTTCGACCGCGAGAGATCGACCCGGTCCCCGAGCTGCGCCCGGGAGTTGGGCCCACCGTCCCGCAACAGCCGCAGCAGCCGCGCCTGATGCGCGTTCGCGGGTCGAGCCGTCATACGTCTCACTGGCCCCTCCCCGCCTCGCACGGCCTCTACGTCGGTCAGGTTCCGGCCGCCTCACCGCGACCGACCTTTCGCAGGGGAACGTAGCAGCGACTACCGGGGCTGGGAAGAAGTTGCGTAGGAATTGCCGTCAACTTTCTCCACTGAGAGGACAAAGAGGGGTGTGCGGAGCCGATGAGGATGCGGAGCGTTACGTCAGCGTTGGGATCGGCTGCCGCCGACCGCGAACCAGGCCGACGGGTTGTACACAGCCAGTTCCTCAACGTCCTTCGACGCGACGATTTCGCGCCGTCGATTCAGGGTGTGCTCCTGCTTGTACACAACCAAAAAGCCGTGCGCCAGTAGCTCGTAGTGGTAATGACACGCTTCCTTGCCCTCCGTCTCGTCATCGAGCCGGAGGCCATCGCGGCCGCGGTCATTGAACTGGATCCATACGGTCATGCCGCGAACCTAGCCCGCCGGCCGACCTCTGCGCCCGCTACTTCTCCCGCTCGTGATACGTCTTCCGCGTGTGCTCCGTATGCGCCCGCATGATCTCCGTCGCCCGCTGCTCGTCGCGGGCCGAGATCGCCGTGATGAGGTCGCGGTGTTCGATCCAGGACTGGTGGCCTCGCTGGCGGGCGACGGGCGTGTAGTACCAGCGGACCCGGCGGTCGACCTGGGCGGCGAGTTCGGCGAGGACCGTGTTGCCGGCGAGTTCCATGACCTTGGCGTGGAAGCGGGCGTTCATGGCGACGGCCGCGTCGACGTCGTCGGCGGCGACGGCCCGCTCACCCTCCGCGCAGAGTTCCTCCAGGGTCGTGATGCCCGCCGTGCCGGTGTTCGCCGCGGCGAGGCGGGCGGCCTCGGCCTCCAGCAGGGTGCGGACCGTGAGGAGCTGGTCCGCCTCCGCCTCCGTCGGCTCGTGGACGAAGGCTCCCTGGGCGGGCCGGAGGTCGACCCAGCCCTCGGTGTTGAGGCGCTGCAGGGCCTCGCGGACGGGCTGCCGGGACACTCCGAGGTGCCCGGCGAGTTCGCTCTCGACCAGGTGCTGGCCGGGGCGCAGCGCGCGCGTGGTGATGAGTTCGAGCAGGGCCTCGTAGACACGGTCGCGCAGCGGGCCGGGGCGTTCGAGCTTGGGCACCGCCCCTTGCGGTAGTCCTGTCGACAACATCGGGTCCCCCTCCAGAGCACCACTGGGTGTACTGCACACGGAAAGTCAACGGCCCGTACTGGAAAGAACTGGAAAGTCCGAGTCAACAGCCAGTATGGATTGTCTTTCGTCTACAGTCTACGACTTGCGATGGCCAGGGAACCGACGAGTACGCCTCGTCACATCGTCGTGAGGGGCACCACGAACGCCCTGCTCACGGGCAGCGGACCACCTGTCCCGCATACGACAGGTTGCCGCCGAAGCCGAACAGCAGCACGGGGTCGCCGCTGGAGATCTCGCCGCGTTCGACGAGCTTGGAGAAGGCGAGCGGGATGCTCGCGGCCGAGGTGTTGCCGGACTCGACGACGTCCCGCGCGACCACGGCGTTGACCGCGCCGATCTTCGCGGCGAGGGGCTCGATGATGCGCAGGTTGGCCTGGTGGAGGACGACCGCGGCGAGGTCGGCGGGCGTGAGTCCCGCCTTCTCGCAGGCCGCGCGGGCGATGGGCGGCAGCTTGGTGGTGGCCCACCGGTAGACGCTCTGGCCCTCCTGCGCGAAGCGCGGCGGGGTGCCCTCGATGCGTACGGCGTTGCCCATCTCGGGCACCGATCCCCACAGCACCGGCCCGATGCCGGGCTCCTCGGCGGCCTCGACGACGGCCGCGCCCGCCCCGTCCCCGACGAGGACACAGGTCGTGCGGTCGGTCCAGTCCGTGACCTCGGACATCTTGTCGGCGCCGATGACGAGCGCCCGGGTGGCCGCGCCGGCGCGCACGGCGTGGTCGGCGGTGGCCAGGGCGTGGGTGAACCCGGCGCAGACGACGTTGACGTCCATGGCGGCCGGGTTCGGGATGGAGAGCCGGTTCGCGACCCGGGCCGCCATGTTCGGGGAGCGGTCGATGGCGGTGGAGGTGGCGACCACGACCAGGTCGATGGCCTCCGGGCCGAGGCCGGCCGAGGCCAGGGCCTTGGCCGCGGCGTGGCCGGCCAGCTCGTCGACCGGTTCGTCGGGTCCTGCGATGTGCCGGGTGCGGATGCCCACGCGGCTCGTGATCCACTCGTCACTCGTGTCGACCAGGCCCGCCAGGTCCTCGTTGGTGAGTACCTTGGCGGGCTGGTAGTGGCCGACGGCGGCGATTCGCGAGCCGTTCATGGGTGGTTCCCCTCGTTGCCTGTGGTCAGCGGGATCCACCAGTCTGATCAGTGACTCGCGGGTACGAGGGCGGGTGAGGCGACAGTAAAGCGTGGCCCGAGTTGTGGGCTTCTGTCAGACCTCAGGCCGGCTCCAGGGCGTCCGAACACTCACCCGGTGAACAATTGCGTAGCCTTTCGTACAAGTTCGTACAGTCCGTAGGCGAGCGGTACCCCCACCCACACCCAGGCAAGGACGATCAAGGGGCGCCGGTCAGGCGGATTCGGACTGGTGTCGCTGGACGACATCGGCGGCCTCCCTCGGGGCGGGGATGTGGAAGCGGGGGTTGACGGGCCGGACCAGTTCGTTGGCGACGAAGCCGATCACGAGCAGCCCGATCATGATGAAGAAGGACGTGCCGTAGAGGTCGGGGCCGGACTTGCCCGCCTCCTCCTGCCGGTCCGCGATCCAGTTGACGATCAGCGGTCCGAGGACGCCGGCCGTGGACCAGGCGGTGAGCAGCCGGCCGTGGATGGCGCCGACCTGGTAGGTGCCGAAGAGGTCCTTGAGATAGGCGGGGATCGTGGCGAAGCCACCGCCGTAGAAGGACAGGATGACCAGGGCGCAGACGATGAACAGCGGCTTGGAGGAGTCGCCGAACAACGCGATCAGCAGGTACATCAGCGCGCCCACGCCCAGGTAGACGCGGTAGATGTTCTTGCGCCCGATCAGGTCGGACGTCGACGACCAGACGATCCGGCCGCTCATGTTGGCCGCGGAGAGCAGCGCGACGAAGCCCGCGGCCGCGGTGACGGAGACCGGGGTGGAGGATTCGGCGAAGAAGTCCGTGATCATCGGGGCGGCCTTCTCCAGGATGCCGATGCCCGCGGAGACGTTCATGCAGAGGATGACCCACAGGCACCAGAACTGCGGGGTGCGGATGGCGTCGCGGGCCGAGACCTGCGGGCCCTCCAGCACACTCGGCCCGGAGTCGACCGGCTTCTCGGTGCGCGGCACCCGGACCAGCAGCACACCGAGCAGCATGAACACGGCGTACGACAGTCCGTGCACCAGGAAGGCGACGGCGATGCCGGAGGAGTCGGAGCCGAAGGACTCCAGCATCTGCGCGGACCACGGCGAGGCGATGAGCGCGCCGCCGCCGAAGCCCATGATCGCGATGCCGGTGGCCATGCCCGGCCGGTCCGGGAACCACTTGATCAGGGTGGAGACGGGCGAGATGTAGCCGATGCCGAGGCCTATGCCGCCGACGAATCCGTAGCCGAAGACGATCAGCCAGTACTGCTCGGTGGCCGCGCCGAGCGAGGCGATCAGGAAGCCGGAGGAGAAGCAGATCAGCGCCACGGTCATCGCCCAGCGCGGCCCGTTGCGCTCGACGAGGGTGCCGCCGAACGCGGCCGACAGACCCAGCATGACGATGCCGAGCTGGAAGGGCAGTGCGCTCTGCGTGCCGCTGAGGCCGAGCGCGGATTCGAGCGGAGGCTTGAAGACGCTCCAGGCGTAGGCCTGCCCGATGGAGAGATGAACGGAGAGCGCGGCCGGGGGAACGAGCCAACGGCTCCAGCCCGGGGGTGCGACGGGGGGACTCATGATCCCGGACGGTAGGGAGTGACAGGAGGGTTGAAAAGGCGGCGCGTCGACCGTATGCGGTGAGCGGTATCCACCGCGCGCCGAACGGTCGTTCCCCGGCCACTTTCGGCTTCGACTCCAGGCCACGCCCCCTCGGCAGGCCCTGGGCCCCTCTCGTGCGGCACGTCCCGGTCACCTTCACGTCCGGGCAATGCCTTGCCCGTCCGTTGCGCGAACCCTTGCTGGGCCCAGTTCCATACTGTAGACAATATTCCGTCGACAGAGTTCGGCAGTTCCTCGGTACCCTCGACCGAACGGAGCTCCCTGATCATGAAAGTCGCAGTTCTCGGCGCCGGTGCGATCGGCGCCTACGTCGGCGCCGCGCTCCACCGCGCCGGCGCGGACACGCATCTCGTTGCCCGTGGACCGCATCTCGCGGCCATGAGGCGGGACGGGGTGCGTGTGCTCAGCTCCCGCGGGGACTTCACCGCCCGCGCCCACGCCACCGACGACCCGGCCGACATCGGCCCGGTCGACTTCGTCTTCCTGGGCCTCAAGGCCAACTCGTACGCGGCGTGCGGGCCGCTGATCGAGCCCTTGCTGCACAGCACCACGGCGGTGATCGCCGCCCAGAACGGCATCCCCTGGTGGTACTTCCACCGGCACGGCGGCCCGCACGACGGCCACCGTGTGGAGAGCGTGGACCCGGCCGGCGCGGTCAGTGCGGTGCTCGCGCCCGAACGGGCCGTCGGCTGTGTCGTCTACGCGGCGACCGAGCTCGAAGGACCAGGTGTCGTACGGCACTTGGAAGGCACCCGCTTCTCCATCGGCGAGCCGGACCGTACGGTCTCGGCGCGCTGCCGGGCGTTCAGCGAGGCCATGGTGGCCGGCGGCCTGAAGTGTCCGGTGGAGCCCGATCTCCGGGGCGACATCTGGATCAAGCTGCTCGGCAACATCTCGTTCAACCCGATCAGCGCCCTGGCCCGCGCGACCATGCGGCAGATGTGTCTGCACGGCGGCACCCGCAAGGTCATCGAGACGATGATGACCGAGACGCTGGCCGTCGCCGAGGCCCTGGGCTGCGAGGTCGGCGTCTCCGTCGAACGGCGGATGGCCGGCGCCGAACGCGTCGGCGACCACCGCACCTCCACGCTCCAGGACCTGGAGCGTGGCAAACCGCTGGAACTCGACGTCCTCCTGGCCGCCGTCGTCGAGCTGGCGGACATCACGGGTGTCGAGGTGCCCACACTCCGCACCGTCCACGCCATCTCGGACCTGCTCGCGCTGAGGAGTGCCGCATGAAGAGCATGAGGAAACGGCAACCGAAGACCTACACCAGGCTCACCCACCCCCTCGTCCGCGACTCCCGCGACGAGCCGTTCCGGCAGGCGAGTTGGGAGGAGGCCCTGGACCGGGCCGCCAGGGGCATCGCGCGCAACCGCGGCGCGTTCGGCCTGTTCTCCTGCGCCCGCGCCACGAACGAGATGAACTACGTGGCGCAGAAGTTCGCCCGCGTGGTCATGGGCACCAACAACGTCGACTCCTGCAACCGCACCTGTCACGCGCCGAGCGTCGCCGGTCTCTCGGCCGCCTTCGGTTCGGGCGGCGGGACCTCCTCGTACGAGGAGATCGAGCACACCGACGTCATCGTGATGTGGGGCTCCAACGCCCGCTTCGCCCACCCGATCTTCTTCCAGCACGTGCTGAAGGGCATCCACAACGGCGCCCGGATGTACGCCGTCGACCCGCGGCGGACGTCCACCGCCGAGTGGGCGGAGAGCTGGATGGGGCTGAACGTCGGCACCGACATCCCGATGGCCCACGCCATCGGCCGGGAGATCATCCACGCGGGCCTCGCCAACGAGGCGTTCGTCGAACGGGCGACCACCAGCTTCGAGGAGTACAGGGCGCTCGTCGAGCCGTGGACACTGTCGCTGGCCGAGAAGGTGACGGGCGTACCGGCCGCCGCCATAAGGCAGTTGGCGCACGCGTACGCCCGTGCCGAGCGTGCCCAGCTGTGCTGGACGCTCGGCATCACCGAGCACCACAACGGCACGGACAACGTCCGGGCGCTGATCAACCTGTCGCTCCTGACCGGCCATGTGGGCCGCTACGCCTCGGGGTTGCAGCCCCTGCGCGGCCAGAACAACGTGCAGGGCGGCGGCGACATGGGCGCCATCCCCAACCGGCTGCCCGGCTTCCAGGACATCCTCGACCCTGACCACCGACTGAAGTTCGAGTCGGCGTGGGACACCGTCATCCAGCCGCATTACGGGCTGAACCTGACGGAGATGTTCGAGGCCATGGAGGAGGGCTCGCTGAAGGCCGTGTACTGCATCGGGGAGAACCCGGCGCAGTCCGAGGCCGACAGCGAGCAGGCCGTACGGCGGATGGGGGAGCTGGACTTCCTCGTCGTCCAGGACATCTTCCTGACGAGGACGGCCCAGCTGGCGGACGTCGTGCTGCCCGCGACCGCCGGGTGGGCGGAGACGGACGGCACGACCACCAACAGCGAACGCCGGGTGCAGCGGGTACGCCGTGCCGTCACCCCTCCCGGGCAGGCCCGCGAGGATATCGACATCATCTGCGACCTGGCCTCGCGGCTCGGGCACGAGTGGAAGTACGCCGACGCCGAGGCCGTCTGGAACGAGCTGCGTTCGGTGTCGCCGGACCACTACGGGATGACGTACGAGCGCCTCGCGCGGGAGCAGGGCATCCAGTGGCCCTGCCCGGACACCGACAAGCTCGAACCGCCTTATCTGCACGGCCGGTTGTGGGATCCCGACCCGGCGAACCGGGGCCGGCTCGCCCCCTTCGGGATCGTCCAGCACGATCCGCCGGTGGACCTGACGGACGAGCGGTTCCCGATCCGGCTCACCACCGGGCGGCGGCTGGACTCGTACAACACCGGTGTGCAGAGCGGCGGTTACGCCTCGCCGCTCAGACGCGGGGAGTACATCGAGCTGTGTCCGGAGGACGCGGAGCGGTACGGGGTCGTGGTGGGCGAGGAGGTCCAGGTCTCCTCGCGGCGCGGGTCGGTGGTGGCGCCGGTGTGGATCGACCTCGCCCTGCGGCCCGGCCTCGCCTTCATGACCATGCACTTTCCCGACGAGGTGGACACCAACCAGCTGACGATCGAGGCGAACTGCCCGATCGCGGGCACGGCGGAGTTCAAGGCGTCGGCGATCCGGATCGAGAAGCTGCCCGTCGCGACCATCGTGAGGTGACGTAAGTGGACCTGCACTTCGGTGACAGCAAACCCACGGACGAGGAGAAGGCGGCGGTCGACGCGTTGCTCGGGCCGCCGGAATCCTCCTGGGAGGGCGCGGCCCGCGATGGGATGAGGGCCGCCGACCTGCGGTGGGCGCGGGGCGGCCGGGAGGCCCGGGAGCGCCGTGACCTGTTGTTGCCGGGGTTGCACGCGATCAACGACCGGATCGGCTGGATCAGTGGGGGCGCGCTGGACTATCTGTGCCGGCGGCTGACGGTGCCACCGGCGGAGGCGTACGGCGTGGCCACCTTCTACGCGATGTTCTCGGTTCAGCCGCGCCCCGCGACCGTCCTGCACGTGTGCACGGACCTGGCGTGCGCGGCGGCCGGGGCGGCCGACCTGTGCGCGGGGGTCGAGGCCCGCCTCGGCCTCGGCAGCGGGGTGAGCGTGCAGCGGAGCCCGTGTCTGGGGCTGTGCGAGCGGGCACCGGCCGCCCTCGCGATCAAGGCCGGGGACCCGGTGCGTACGGCGGTGTCGGCGCCGGCGACCGTCGAGGGGGCCGTGCTCGCGGCGAGCGCGCCCGACTCCGCGGACGAGGAGCCCCCGGCCGCCATGGCGGTCCCGCAGGCCGGGGACCCGTCGCTGACGCTGCTGGGCCGCGTCGGTGTCGTCGACCCGTCCTCCCTCGACGACTACCGCGCCCACGGCGGCTACGCGGCCCTCCGTCGGGCCTTCGAGCTCGGCCCCGCCGGGGTCATCCGCGAGGTCACCGACTCGGGCCTGGTCGGGCGGGGCGGCGCCGCCTTCCCCACCGGCCGGAAATGGCAGGCCACGGCCTCACAGCCCGACCATCCCCACCACCTCGTCTGCAACGCGGACGAATCCGAGCCGGGCACCTTCAAGGACCGCGTGATCATGGAGGGCGACCCGTTCGCCCTGGTCGAGGCGATGACGATCGCCGCGTACGCCACCGGCGCGCACCAGGGCCACCTGTACCTGCGGGGCGAGTATCCGCGAGCCCTGCACCGGCTGGAGCACGCGATCGCCCAGGCACGCGCCCGCGGCCTGCTCGGCGAGAACGTCCTCGGCCAGGGCTACGCCTTCGACATCGAGATCCGCCGGGGCGCGGGCGCCTACATCTGCGGTGAGGAGACAGCCCTCTTCAACTCCATCGAGGGCTACCGGGGCGAGCCCCGCGCGAAGCCGCCGTTCCCCGTGGAGAAGGGCCTGTTCGGCAAGCCGACCGTGGAGAACAACGTCGAGACGCTGGTGAACGTCCTGCCGATCCTGACCATGGGCGCCCCTGCGTACGCGGCGATCGGCACCGGGCGCTCCACCGGGCCGAAGCTGTTCTGCGTGTCGGGGAGCGTGCAGCGGCCCGGCATCTACGAGCTGCCCTTCGGGGCGACGCTCGGTGATCTGCTCGCGCTCGCCGGGGTACGGGACCGGCTGCGCGCCGTCCTCCTCGGCGGTGCGGCCGGCGGTTTCGTACGCCCCGACGAGCTGGACATCCCGCTCACCTTCGAGGGGACGCGGGAGGCGGGCACGACGCTCGGCTCGGGGGTCGTGATGGCCTTCGACGACACGGTCCCGCTGCCCCGGCTGCTGCTGCGGATCGCGGAGTTCTTCCGGGACGAGTCCTGCGGTCAGTGCGTGCCGTGCCGGGTCGGGACCGTACGGCAGGAGGAGGCGCTGCACCGGATCGCCGAGCGGACCGGTGCGGCGGCGGCCGGTGACATCGCCCTGCTCAGGGAGGTCGGCCGCGCGATGCGGGACGCCTCGATCTGCGGTCTCGGGCAGACCGCGTGGAACGCCGTGGAATCCGCGATCGACCGTCTGGGGGCGTACGAATGACCGTGATCCCGCTCGGAGTGCCGCGTCGCCTCCTGGAGTTCACCATCGACGGGGAGCCGGTGCGCGCTCCCGAGGGCTCGACGATCCTCGACGCCTGCCGGGCCGCGGGCAAAGACGTCCCCACTCTCTGCCAGGGCGACACCCTCGCCACGAAGAACGCCTGCCGGGTCTGTGTCGTCGAGGTCGAGGGGGCCAGGACCCTCGTCCCGGCCTGCTCCCGCCGGGCCGAGCCCGGCATGGATGTGCGGACCGACACCGAGCGGGCCCGGCACAGCCGCAAGATCGTCCTCGAACTGCTCGCCTCCTCGGTCGACCTCTCGACGACTCCGCAGGTCGCCGAGTGGATCAAGGAGTACGAGGCGAAACCGGACCGCTTCGGCCCCGACGCGGCCCGGCTGAACGAGGAGCCCAGGGTCGACAACGAGCTGTACGTGCGGGACTACGACAAATGCATCCTGTGTTACAAGTGCGTGGACGCCTGCGGGAACCAGTGGCAGAACACGTTCGCGATCTCTGTCGCCGGGCGCGGCTTCGACGCGCGGATCGCCGTGGAGCACGACGCTCCCCTGACCGATTCGGCCTGCGTCTACTGCGGGAACTGCATCGAGGTGTGCCCGACGGGCGCGCTGTCCTTCAAGTCTGAGTTCGACATGCGGGCGGCGGGCACCTGGGACGAGTCGGCGCAGACGGAGACGACCACGGTCTGCGCGTACTGCGGTGTGGGCTGCAACCTCACACTCCATGTGCAGGACAATGAGATCGTGAAGGTCACCTCGCCGCACGACAACCCGGTGACCCACGGCAACCTCTGCATCAAGGGCCGCTTCGGCTACCAGCACGTACAGAACCGGGACTGAGACACGACATGGGACGAGTCACGGAACGACGCAAGGTGATCCGCATCCGGGACGGCGCGGTCTCCACCCGCCCGGACACCCTCGTCGCCGAGGAACCGATGGAGATCCGGCTGAACGGCAAGCCGCTCGCGATCACCATGCGCACCCCGGGCGACGACTTCGCGCTGGCGGTGGGGTTCCTGGTCAGCGAGGGCGTGCTCGCCGAGCGGTCGGACCTCCAGAACATCGTGTACTGCGCGGGCGCGACGGCTGGGGGAGGATCGAACACGTACAACGTGGTGGACGTGCGGACGGCGCCGGGGGTCGTGATCCCCGACATCACGCTCGAACGGAACGTGTACACGACCTCGTCCTGCGGGCTGTGCGGCAAGGCGTCGCTGGACAGCGTCCGTACGACCGCCCGCTGGGCCATCGACGACACGCACGGCGGTGACGTTCCCCCGGTCCGCCTCGATCCGGAGTTCCTCGCGAGCCTCCCCGACCGGCTCCGCGCCGCCCAGCGGGTCTTCGACCGGACCGGGGGGCTGCACGCGGCGGCCCTGTTCGGCGAGGACGGCGAGCTGCTCGACGTACGGGAGGACGTGGGGCGGCACAACGCGGTGGACAAGCTGGTGGGGCGGGCCCTGCAGAGCGGTTCGCTGCCGTTGTCCCGTGCGGTGCTGCTGGTGTCGGGGCGGGCCTCGTTCGAGCTGGCGCAGAAGGCGGTGATGGCGGGTATACCGGTGCTGGCGGCGGTGTCCGCGCCGTCCTCGCTCGCGGTCGACCTGGCGGCGGAGACCGGGCTGACCCTGGTGGGCTTCCTGCGGGGCGCCTCCATGAACGTGTACGCGGGCGAGCACCGTATCGCCCTGCGGGCCGCGGCCGACCAAGGCTGAGCGGCTCCCCGCGTCCACGACGGTGGGGTCCCCGGCGGGGAGCGCCCCCTGCGCCGGGGGCTCCGCCGGTTCGACCGCCGGGCACGCGTCGTTGGTCCACTGGCGCGTTGCCGGGTGCGGGTGGTTGCCCGCGGTCGCCGACGAACCGAACCCCCGAACTCCTGCGCGAGACACGCGCGATCCCACGACTGCCCATGGACCGGATCGACGCAGGCAACTAACGTCCCTTCCGTGCCCGATGACGCAGGAGCACGACAGCGGACGGGGGCCGGACCGGTCCTGATCCTCGCACTGGTCCTGGCCCTCGCGGCCGTGCTGCTCACCGCCCTCCCGGACGACGACCGGGAGGGTGGCGGCGCCTGTACGGCCCGTACGGTCCGGGACTGGGACCCGGACCCGGCCCTGACCGGCGAGTTCACCCGGTACGGCGACGACGCGACCCGCACCGACGACTGGACCGGCGGCGACGGCACCCACTCGGTGCGGCTTCCGGACGGCCGGGTGCTGTGGCTGTTCTCGGACACCTATCTGGGCCAGGTGCACCCCCCGCCCAACCCGGCCGGCGAGTCCGTGGCGTGGCGGGACGTCTCCACCCCCCTGGTGCGCAACTCGGCCGTGGTGATGTCCCCTTCGGGCCGTCTCGAATCCACGATCCCGGCCCCCGTCTTCCCCGATCCGGCGCCGCAGCGGTGGCGCTGGCCGGTGGCCGCCCGGGTCGAACCCCGTTCCCCCGGCTCGGACGAGAAGGTCGTACGGGTGCTGCTGTGGACCCGTACGGCGGGTAAGTCTCCGTGGATCTACGGGGTGCCCACCGCCACCGAGGTCGCCACACTGTCGCTGCCCGGACTGCGGCTGGAGGGGATCACGACGGTGCTGGACCAGGAGTCGGTCGCCGATCCGGCCCGGCGGGTGCTGTTCGGGACGACGGCCGTCGACGCGGGCGAGTGGACGTACGTCTTCGGCGGCACCGACGCCCAGGCCGCCTCCCGGCCGACCTCGCACGCGTTCGTCGCCCGGGTGCCGCGCGGCCGGCTCGGGGAGCCGGGGGCGTGGGAGTACTGGGACGGCTCGCGGTGGGCGGTGCGGGGGCGGCCGGCGGCGGTGCTCGGGAACGGGAAGGACAAAGGGGTGGGCAGCGCCTTCACCGTCGTCCGGGACGGGCGTACCTATGTGCTGTTCACCATGGCCGCCGGTACGGAGGGCCTGACGACCGTGACCGCCTACTGGGCCTGCTCCCCCACCGGGCCCTGGCACGGGCCCACCAAGGGCTTCAGTCCCCCGCTGCCGAACAGCGGCGTCGCGGCGTACAACCCGCAGGCGCACCGGGCGGTCGACGACGGGCGGCTGGTGCTCAGCTACGACGTCAACTGGCTGGACGCCGACGCCGCGGCGGCACAGGTGAACATCACGCGGAACGTGTCCCTGTACCGACCGCGGTTCGTATCGCTTCGTCTCGCTGCTCCGTGACCGCCGGCTCCACCGGGTCGTGGGCACGGCGCTTGGCGATGACCGCGCAGACCATCAGCTGCATCTGGTGGAACAGCATGAGCGGCAGGACGGCGAGGGAGGCCTCGGGGCCGAACAGGACACTGGCCATGGGCAGTCCCGAGGCGAGGGACTTCTTGGAGCCGGCGAACTGGATGGCGATCCGGTCCGCCCGGTCGAAGCGCAGGGCCTTGGCGCCGTACCAGGTGAGCAGCAGCATCACCGCGAGCAGGACGGCCTCGACGACGAGGAGGCCACCGAGCCGCAGCGGGCTGACCTGGCTCCAGATCCCGCGCACCATGCCCTCGCCGAACGCGACGTAGACGACGAGGAGGATCGAGCCCCGGTCGACGAGGCCGAGGATCCGCTTGTGCCGGGTGATGAACTCGCCGATCCAGCGGCGGGCCAGTTGCCCGGCGGCGAACGGAACCAGCAGCTGGAGCACGATCTTCACCAGCGCGTCGGTGGAGAAGCCGCCGGCGCTCCCGCCGAGCAGGGTCGCCGCGAGCAGGGGGGTGATGACGATGCCCGCGAGGGAGGAGAAGGAGCCCGCGCAGATCGCGGCGGGCACGTTGCCCCGGGCCATCGAGGTGAAGGCGATCGACGACTGGACGGTCGACGGGACGAGGGTGAGGAAGAGCAGACCCGTGTAGAGGGAGTGGCTCAGGAACACCGGTTCGAGGCCGCGGGCCGCCAGGCCCAGCAGCGGGAAGACCACGAACGTGCACACCAGGACCGTGAGGTGGAGCCGCCAGTGCTTGAGGCCGTCGACTGCCTCGCGGGTGGAGAGGCGGGCGCCGTAGAGGAAGAACAGGAAGGCGATCGCGGCCGTGGACGCGCCCGACGCGACCTCGGCGGCCGTACCCCGCGCAGGGAGGAGCGCCGCGATCCCCACGGTCCCGAGCAACAGCAGGATGTACGGGTCGATCGGCAGCCGGCTCGGCCACTTCAGGCGTTTCACGGTGCTCCACGTGCTTTCGATGACGGTGCGTGCGGGGGCCGGAAGGGCCCTCTCCATCGTCCTCCCCGGACCCTTGATCGGGAATCCGTCATACCGCTCTGACTGTCATCGCGTTCAGCGATAAGCGAGTAGGGTGGCGATCGTGTACGAGCCCTCCCACCTGCGCACCTTCCTCGCCGTGGCCCAGACGCTGAGCTTCACGCAGGCCGCCCGGCGGCTGGGGCTGCGCCAGTCCACGGTCAGCCAGCATGTGCGCCGTCTGGAGGACGCGGCCGGGCGGCAGCTGTTCTCGCGGGACACGCACTCCGTGGAGCTGACGGAGGACGGCGAGGCGATGCTCGGTTTCGCCCGGCGGCTCCTGGAGGTGCACGAGCAGGCGACGGCGTTCTTCACCGGCACCCGGCTGCGCGGGCGGTTGCGCTTCGGCGCGTCCGAGGACTTCGTGCTCACCCGGCTCCCGGAGATCCTGGAGGCCTTCCGGCACGACCATCCCGAGGTGGATCTGGAGCTGACCGTCGAGCTGTCGGGCACGCTGCACGAGCAGCTCACGGCGGGCAAGCTCGACCTGGTGCTGGCGAAGCGGCGCCCGGAGGACCCGCGCGGCGAACCCGTCTGGACGGACAGGCTCGTGTGGATCGGCGCGGAGCGGCTCCGCGTCGACCCCGACCGCCCGGTCCCGCTGATCGCCTATCCGCCGCCGGGCATCACGCGCGCCCTGGCCCTGGAGGCGCTGGAGCGCGAGGGCCGCACCTGGCGCATCGCCTGCACCAGCGGAAGTCTCAACGGACTCATCGCCGCCGCCCGTGCGGGCCTCGGTGTGATGGCGCACTCCCGTCGCCTGGTGCCTCCTGGCCTGGTCCGCGTCCCGGAGCGGGCCGGGCTGCCGGAACTCGGCGAGGTCGACTTCGTCCTCGTCCACGGCCGCCGCCCGGGAGCGGCGGTGGGCGTCGC
>NZ_LRTR01000550.1 GCF_001550375.1 Streptomyces europaeiscabiei
AGGTCTGCGCGCGGCTGCCGGACCTCGCGGGCCCCGCAGAGCCGCCCGCCCGGCTGCACGGCGACCTCTGGAACGGCAACGTCCTGTGGGGTGCCGACGGCCATGCCCGGCTCATCGACCCGGCCGCGCACGGCGGCCACCGCGAGACCGACCTCGCGATGCTGGCCCTCTTCGGCTGTCCCCACCTGGGCCACATCCTCGACGGCTATCAGCGGGCGGCGCCCCTCGCCGACGGCTGGCAGGACCGCGTCGGCCTCCACCAGCTCTTCCCGCTGCTGGTGCACGCCGTGCTCTTCGGCCGTGGCTACGCGGATCAGGCCCTGCAAGCGGCTCGGGCGGCGCTCGCGCGGTGAGCGCGGGCGCCGCCCGGAGCGACATGGAGGTGAGGAGAGCGAAGGGACTTGCGGTCAGTCGCTTCTACGGCGGTGAGGAGGAAGTCTCCCCGTGGCCTCACCGCGGGCCGCGGTGACAGCCGGAACGAAGCGGTGACAGCGGGAACGAAATCGGGAGGCGCCGACGTGGCGCCTCCCGGTTCGAAGTCGGTGGCGAGGAGAGCGAAAGGACTTGATTTCATTTGGAGTAAAATGAGAAGGAAGCCCCTTCATGGCCTCGCCACAGGCAACGCTAGCACTCAGCCCGGGATCAGGTCGCGCAGATTTCCGAGGGTGATGACCCGGGAGTCCGGGTGCAGCCCCTCGGGCCGTTCGAGACCGATGTACGTCACGGGCTCGTCCGGGACCGGCCCGCCGTCCCACAGGTCCATGACCGTGGTGTCGCGCGCCATCAGGTCGATCAGGTACCCCACCGTCAGCTGCTCGCGCTCCACGAGGGCGCGCACCACCTTGGACACCGATACCTGGTTCTCCTCGACCCGGTTGGCCGACGAGATGCCCCTCAGATACAGGTGCAGCCACTTCGCTCGCCACCGGCCGTCGTCCTCGCGCCGGAACACCAGCGGCAGCGCGACCTTGCCCACCCCGCGCAGCTCCGACTTCATCCGCACCGTGCGCGGCTCGAAGGGCCGGCCCTTCTGCTCACCGTCGCGCACCATGAACCCGAAGAACGACTCCTCGACCTCCTCGAAGCCCTCGCCCGCGTAGATGTCGACCTGCGGAACGATGAACGAGCTGCGCACCCGGTCCAGGGACAGGTCGATGAACTCCGAGGCCCCGTCGGGCGCCTCGGTGATGTCGCCCGAGTGCCTGCCCCCGACCGCCGTGAGGGACGTGTAGGAGAGCCAGGAGTCGGTGCTGTAGTCGGAGTGCAGAAGCAGTGCCGACAGGTCGTAGTCGGTCCGGAACTCGGTCTCCTTCCAGTACACGAAGAAGCGCAACCGGTCGCCCTCGACCGTCGAGACCGACCCTCGCGGCAGCACGCCGAGCCCGGCCGCGGTCGCCCGGCCGCTGAGCGGGAGCGCCACGTCGAGGACGTCGGGGTCGATCAGCAGTCGGCCCGGCGTGGGGAGCCGGCGGCGCAGCTCGGCGTCGAGGGCGGCGATCAGCCGGTCGCGGTCGGCGGCCGGTACGGGCGGCCGGACGTCGGGAGTCACCCAGGCGCGACCCCGGCGGTTGACGAAGACGCGGGGCTCGTCGCTCTCCCGCTCCCGGTTGTGGAAGTGTTCGCGGACCGCGAGCACGACCCGGCCGGAGACCTTGGGGGCGACCTCCACGGCGGCGGCCACCACCGCGTCCCGCTCCGCCTGGTCGGCGGCGATGCGCAGCAGCAGGTCCAGGGCGCGGAACAGCGTGCCGGGAGCGGACTGCAGCAGCCTCACCGCGCCGAGCACGTCGAACTCGTCGAGCAGCTTCTCCACCCGGCTGCCGAAGGACCGCGCCTCCTTCTCGCCCCGCGCGACGGCGAACACATCGGCGGCGTGCGGCCAGCGCGGGTACTCGTGCGGGTGGAGCCGCTCACCGAGCCGCTTGAAGGGCTCCCGGTGCGCGTGCACATCGGCGAGCTTCGCTGGGCTCGCCGCGACCACGGCGTCGAGGCCGGCGAGCAGCCCCCGGCGCACCGGCCGCGACAGTGCCCGGAACCGGGCCGGCTTCTGCAGCGTCACGTCGCCCCCCGACAGCGCGCAGGCCAGCCGCAGCACATCGGTGACGGTGTCGAGGAGGAGGTCCGCGCCGACGCCGAGCCGGGCCTCGTTGACCACCGCCCGGTTCTCCCGGACCGGGATCCGCTCCGGCTGGGGGCCGAGCGCGCACCGCTCGGCGAGCACCTTGAGGTCACGCAGGTGGTCCTCGCCCAGCGGGGTCGTGCTGCCCGCCAGGGCCAGGTACAGATCGGTGAGTTCGTCGTCCAGGTCCCGGCCCAGGTGCAGGACGGTCACCCGGTCGCCCGCCGAGGCGATCAGCTCGTCCTGCGCCGCGAGCATCTCCTCGTAGGTGTGCTGGTAGCGGCCGTACGTGGGGAGGCTGAGCAGGTCGAGCACCCCGTTCGCCAGCTGTGTCAGCACGTTCTCGCGGGCCTTCTCGTCGCCGAGTGCCTGCGCCACGCACCGCGTCCAGAACTCCTCGGTGTCCGGCACGTTCGCCGGGAAGTCGATGAAGTAGGAGTTGTGCCGGACGTGGTCGCCCACCATCTCGCTCACGGTGCGCAGTGTCCGCCCGGCGGTGTGCAGGACCGTGGCCCCCGACAGCCCCGACAGGCGCTCCAGCAGCTCCGCCGAGAGCTTGAAGCCCACACCCATGAGGGCGGCGTCGAACTGCCGCGCGGCGGCGGTGCCTTCGCCGGCGGACCCCTTGGGGGCGGGAAGGCGGTGGGTGTGCCGGATGACCAGTGATTCGAGACTCTGCGCCATTCGGGGATGATCGCAGAGGTGTGCGAGTCGGCGCACAGGGGTTTTTTCGTACGCCGCCCGTCCGTGTCTACACCTGTGCGTGTGTTTCCAGCCCGCGCCGCGCATGCGCGAGGAAGCCGTCGAGGGCCACCTCGAAGGCGGCGTCGGCACGACCGTCGCCCACCGCGTCCAGCGCCTGTGCCAGGCGCGGCGTGGCCGACGCGTCGGTGATCTCCCACATGGCCACGGGAGCGGCGAGGTCCAGTGCCGAGCCCAGGACGACGTTCTCCAAGGCGACCAGCACCGGCATCACGTCCGGGAGCGGGAAGCCCGCTTCGAGGAGCAGGGTGACGGCCCGCTCGTACTGTTCGAGGACGCGCGGGGCCCGTACCGGGGACGTCATCAGCAGCGGGACGGCCCGGGGATGGGCCGCGAAGGCGGCGCGGTAGGAGCGGGCCCACGCCTCCAGGGCCACGTCCCAGGGGCGGAGGTCGAGGGCGGAGACGTCGATGCCCTCCGCGACCCGCTCCCGCAGCAGCTCCACGATGCCGTCCCGGCCGTCCACATGGTGGTACACCGAGCCGGTCTGCACCCCGAGCCGCCGTGCGATCTGCGGAACGCTGAACTCGCCCTGTGCGTCGAGGAGTTCCAGCGCGGTGGTGGTGATGCGCTCCCTGTCGAGCAGGGGTGTGCGCGGCCGTCCCATGGTGTCCGTCCCCTCCGGGGTCTTCCCAGTAGTCCGAGGTGAAGGCTACATTGCAAAAACCAAAAGCCTTTAGGTTTGTGGGCTCAGGTCACCCCGCACGGCCCGGCACCCTCGTCCCTGCCCGCAGCCAGAAGGGCTTTCCCCCATGACCGTCACCCCCGACGCGACCGCCGCAGGCCCGGCCGAAAGCGGATCCTCCCCGACCCCGTCCCTCCGCTCCGGCTCCCTCGGCACCACCGACATCGCCTTCTTCGTCGTCTCCGCCGCCGCCCCGCTCACCGTGATGGCCGGAGTCGCCCCGCTCGCCATCCTGATGGGCGGCATCGGCGCCCCCGTCGGCTATCTCCTGGCCGGGCTCACCCTCGCCGTCTTCGCCGTCGGCTTCACCACCATGAGCCGCCACGTCCGCAGCGCCGGCGCCTTCTACGCGTACATCACCCGCGGCCTCGGCCGCCGGGCCGGCATCGGCGCGGCACTCCTCGCACTCACCGGCTACAACGGCATGGAGATCGGCGTCTACGGCCTCCTCGGCACCGCCACCCGGGACACCGCCCACTCCCTGTTCGGTGCGGACGTCCCCTGGCTGCCGGTCTCCCTCGTGGGCCTGCTGCTCATCGGCTGGGCCGGCTACCGGTCCATCGACTTCGGCGCCAAGCTCCTCGGCGTCCTGCTCGTCGCCGAGACCGGCATCCTCGTGCTGCTCGCCGGGGGAGTGCTGGTCAAGGGTGGCGCCGACGGCCTCTCCCTCGCCTCCTTCGCCCCGGACAACGTCATGGTCTCCGGCATGGTGGCCGTCCTGGCCTTCGCGTTCGCCGCGTTCACCGGCTTCGAGTCCACCGTCATCTACCGCCGCGAGGCCCGCGACCCGGCCCGCACGGTGCCCCGCGCCACCTACCTCGCCATCGGCTTCCTCGGCCTGTTCTACGCCTTCATCGTGTGGACCGTGATCCAGGCCTTCGGTGACGCCCAGGTCATCGCGGCGGCCGGCGCCAACCCCGCCGACCTGTTCTTCTCCGCCATCACGACCTACGTCGGCCCCTGGGCGGCCGACGTGATGCGCGTCCTCATCGTCACCAGCGTCCTCGCCTCCCTCCTCGCCTTCCACAACGCCATCAACCGCTACGGCCTCGCTCTCGCCGAGGAGGGGATCCTCCCCAGGGCCCTGGCCCGCGTCCATCCGAGCCACCGCTCCCCGTACGTCGCGGGCATCGCCCAGACCGTCCTCGGCGCGATCGTCGTCCTGGCGTTCGCCGCGGCCGGCGCCGACCCGTACATGCAACTGCTGCTGTGGGTGAACACCCCCGGCATGCTCGCCCTGATGCTGCTGCAGGTGCTCGCCGCGCTCGCCGTGCCCTTCTACTTCCGGCGCGTCACCCACACCGAGGGTGTCGTGCGCACGGTCGTCGCGCCCGTCGTCGCGGCGGCGCTCCTGACCGGCGCCATCGCCCTGGTCGTCAGCCACCTCGACCGGTTCACCGGTGCCTCCACGGCGGTCAACACCTTCCTCGCGGCCCTCGTTCCGGCGGTCCTCGTCATCGGCCTCGCCCTCGCCCGGTGGCTGCGCAGGGCCCGCCCCGAGGTCTACGCGAACTTCGCCGCCGAACCACCGGCCGCATCCGGCGACTGACCCCGCCCCGGCCGCCCACCACCGCCCCCATCACCCGGAGGAGACCTCTCCATGCCCACCGCCGACCTCGTCATCACCGGCACCCACGTCCGCACCCTGGATCCGGAGCGGCCGTACGCCACAGCGGTCGCCGTGCACGACGGCCTGATCGCCGCCGTGGGCGAGGCGGCGGACGTGCGGGACTGGCGCGGACCGGGCACCGAGGTCGTGGACCTGGGCGGCGGCCGACTGGTGCCCGGCCTGGTGGACAGCCACAGCCACCCCGTCTGGGGCCTGGACATGGCCACCGGCATCGACCTCACCGCCGTACGCGACCTCGACGGACTGCGCGCCGCGCTCACCTCGGGAGAACGTGTCGACGGCTGGGTCATCGGCTATGGCCTCGACCACAACGTTTTCGGCGGCCGCACCATCGACCGCGCCCTCGTCGAGGACGTCCTGCTCGGTGCTCCCGCCTTCCTGCGCCTGTACGACGGCCACTCCGCCCTCGTCAGCGGGGCCGCCCTCAGGGCCGCCGGCATCACCGGACCGCGCGCCTTCGAACAGCGCTCGCACCTCGCCGTCGACGCCGACGGACGGCTCACCGGCCACCTCGTCGAGCACGCCGCGATGGAACTCGTCCAGCCCGTCATGCCCCGGCCGTCGTACACCGAACGACGCGCCCGGCTGGCCGAGCTGCTGGGCGAGATGGCCGCCACCGGCCTCACCGGTGCCCATGTCATGGACCTCGGCGACCTCGACATGGTGGGCGCGGTCGCCGAGGACTCCGTACTGCCGCTGCGGCTGCGCTTCGCGCCCTGGTGCATGCCGGGCGCCGACGCGGACGACCTGGCGCAACTCGTCGCGCTCCAGGGCCGGGGCGGACGGCACTGGCAGGTCGGCGGGGTGAAGTTCTTCATGGACGGCACCGTGGAGGGCGGCACCGCCTGGCTGGACCACCCCGACTGCCACGGCCAGGGCACCGACGCGTTCTGGCCCGACCCGGCCGCGTACAGCTCCGCCGTACGGCGGCTGCACCGAGCCGGGGTGCGTACGGCGACCCACGCGATCGGGGACGCCGCCGTACGCCACGTCCTCGACACCGTCGCCTCCCTGGGGCCGGGCGGGCGGCTCGCGCACCGCGTCGAGCACATCGAGTCGGTGCCGGACGATCTGGTGGCACGGTTCGCCGAGGTGGGGGTCATCGCCTCCATGCAGCCTCCGCATACGGGCTACACGCGGGCCGACCTGTCCGACGCGTGGTCGGTGCGGCTGGGGGAGGAGCGGGCGGGGCGGGCGTGGCGGTTGCGCGATCTGCGGGACGCCGGCGCGGTCGTCGCCCTCGGGTCGGACTGGCCCATCGCCCACCACGACGCGCGGGGCGTGCTGGCGACGGCCAGGGAGCCGAGGGGAGCGGCGTCGTCCGGGGCGGGACTCACGGGACTGCAGGCGCTGGAGGGCTGCACGACCCATGCGGCGCTGGCCGCGGGTGAGGGTGATTCCGTCGGCCGTGTCGCCCCCGGCCTGCGGGCCGATCTCACGGCTCTGGGACTCGACCCCGTCGAGGCCCCCGCGGACGAAGTCGCCGAGGCGCCGGTCCTTCTTACCGTGACGGGGGGACATGTGGTGCACCGGGGGCTCTGAGCGAGGCGGAGAGCGCCGTCACGCCTGCCGCCGCCTGTCGACTGCGGGCCGTCGCTGGCTGGTCGCCCGGTTCGCAGCGCCCCTGAAGGGGCGCTGCCCCGGCCCGGGGTCGTCAGCTCGGGGAGTCGCGGAGGTCCTTGACCCGCTTGAGTTTGCCGACCGAGCGTTCCAGGGTCTCCGGGTCGACGATCGTCACCTCCACCGTGACGCCCACACCGTCCTTGACCGCCCGGGTGATCGCCGTGGCCGCCGCCTCCCGCTGTTCGGGAGCCGTCCCCGGCCGCGCCTCGACCCGGACCGTCATGTGGTCCATGCGGCCCCGCCGGGTCAGCCGGATCTGGAAGTGGGGGGCCACGGCGGGCGTGCGCAGCACGATCTCCTCGATCTGGCTGGGGAAGACGTTCACCCCGCGCAGGATGATCATGTCGTCGCAGCGGCCGGTGACCTTGCGCATCCGGCGGAAGGCGGGGCGGGCGGTGCCGGGCAGCAGCCGGGTCAGGTCGCGGGTGCGGTAGCGGATGATCGGCAGGGCCTCCTTGGTGAGGGAGGTGAAGACGATCTCGCCCTCCTCGCCCTCGGGCAGCACGACGTCCGTGAGCGGGTCGACGACCTCGGGGTAGAAGTGGTCCTCCCAGATGTGCAGGCCGTCCTTGGTCACCACGCACTCCTGCGCGACCCCCGGGCCGATCACCTCCGACAGGCCGTAAATGTCGACGGCGTGGAGGCCCGCCCGCTCCTCGATCTCCCGGCGCATCTCCTCCGTCCACGGCTCGGCCCCGAAGATGCCCACCCGCAGGGAACTGGAGCGCGGGTCGACGCCCTGCTTCTCGAACTCGTCCAGCAGCGTGAGCATGTAGGACGGGGTCACCATGATGATCTCGGGACGGAAGTCCTGGATGAGCTGCACCTGGCGGGCGGTCATGCCGCCGGAGGCAGGGATCACCGTGCAACCGGCGCGCTCGGCCCCGTAGTGCGCGCCGAGGCCGCCGGTGAACAGGCCGTAGCCGTAGGAGACGTGCACCCTGTGCCCGGGGCGCCCGCCGGCCGCCCGGATCGAACGGGCGACCACGTCAGCCCACAGGGCGAGGTCGTTCTCTGTGTAGCCGACGACCGTGGGGCGCCCGGTGGTGCCGCTGGAGGCGTGCACACGTCGTACGTCGGCCAGGGGTACGGCGAACATGCCGAAGGGATACGTGTCCCGCAGATCGGCCTTCGTGGTGAAGGGGAACCGGGCCAGGTCGTCGAGGGAACGGCAGTCGTCGGGGCCGACCCCGGCCGCGTCGAACTTCTTCCGGTACAGCTCCACGTGGTCGTACGCGTGCCGCAAGGTCGCCCGCAGCCGGTCGAGTTGCAGCTCCCGCAGCTGCTCCGGGGTGAGGCGCTCGCCGTCGTCCAGCAGGTCGTGGGGGAGAGGTTCGCCCAGGCTGCTCATCGCGACTCCTTCGTGCCCACCACCGCGTGGGCCGACCGACCGTTCGGTTGCTGTGCGTCACGGTCATGTAATCCAGGGCTGTCGTCACCTGTCAAGAAGGCGCTGATCGCGGGAGAGGGGCGTGCGGGTCTTGCCCGTCCGCTCGAATCACGTCACACTGGTACCGAACGAATGGTCGGTTGGGAAGCTGGTATCGATGACGACGACAGACTCCGCAGGGATGCCGTCCCAGGACTCCGAGGTGACCCCGGACGCCGAGGACGTGCTGCGGGAGCACTTCGACGCGACGATCGCGCGGGACCAGCGGATCGAGCCGCGCGACTGGATGCCCGAGGGCTACCGGAAGACGCTCGTCCGGCAGATCGCGCAGCACGCGCACTCGGAGATCATCGGCATGCAGCCGGAGGGCGAGTGGATCACCCGGGCGCCCTCGCTGCGCCGTAAGGCGATCCTCTTCGCCAAGGTCCAGGACGAGGCGGGCCACGGGCTCTATCTGTACTCGGCGGCCGAGACCCTCGGCGCGGACCGCGCGGACCTGACCCGGCGGCTGATCGAAGGCCGCCAGAAGTACTCCTCGATCTTCAACTACCCGACGGCGAGCTTCGCCGACGTGGGTGTCATCGGATGGTTCGTGGACGGTGCGGCGATCTGCAACCAGGTGCCGCTGTGCCGGAGTTCGTACGGGCCGTACGCGCGCGCGATGGTGCGGATCTGCAAGGAGGAGTCGTTCCACCAGCGGCAGGGCTACGAGCTGCTGCTGACGATGATGCGCGGCACCGAGGCGCAGCGCGAGATGGTCCAGGACGCGGTGAACCGCTGGTGGTGGCCGTCGCTGATGATGTTCGGCCCGCCCGACGACGCCTCGCCCAACTCCGCGCGGTCGATGGCCTGGAAGATCAAGCGGCACTCCAACGACGAGCTGCGGCAGCGCTTCGTCGACATGACCGTCCCGCAGGCCGACAAGCTCGGCGTCACCCTCCCCGACCCGGAGTTGCGCTGGAACGAGGAGCGCGGACGCCACGACTTCGGAACCCCCGACTGGGCCGAGCTGAAGCGCGTGATCTCCGGCGACGGACCGTGCAACGAGCAGCGGACGGAACGGCGACGGACCGCCCACGAGGAAGGCGCCTGGGTGCGCGAGGCGGCCACCGCCCACGCCGCCAGGCAGAGCGAGCGAGCCCGGAAGGGGACGGCGGCATGACCGGCACGAACGACGGTGGCACGGCCCGGACGAACGAAGGCGGCACGGCCCGGACGGAGGACAGTGGCACGGTCCGCCCGGACAAGGGCGACTGGCCGCTGTACGAGGTCTTCGTGCGCGGCAAGCGCGGCCTGAACCACGTCCACGTGGGCTCGCTGCACGCAGCCGACGACCAGATGGCCCTCACCCACGCCCGCGACCTCTACACCCGCCGCAACGAGGGCGTCTCCCTCTGGGTGGTGCGCTCCGAACACATCGCCGCCTCCACGCGCGACGAGAAGGACCCCTTCTTCGAGCCCAGCGCCGACAAGGTGTACCGCCATCCCACCTTCTACGACATCCCCGACGACGTCCCGCACATCTGAGGAGCAGGGCATGAGTGACGACCACGTCTACCTGACCCTCGCCGAGGGACACGAGGACGACGCCCGCTGGGCGTACGGCACCGGCTTCGAGGACCCGCTGCACGGCGTGGACACCACGGTGCCCGAGGGTGTGGACGCCGGTGCGCTGGCCGCGGTCTGCGTGGCCCTCGGCGACGACGCCCTGATCTCCGCCCAGCGGCTCGCCGAGTGGACCACCCGCGCGCCCGAACTGGAGGAGGAGGTCGCCCTCGCCAACATCGGCCTCGACCTCCTCGGCCAGGCCCGTCTGCTGTACTCCCGCGCCGGACAGGTCGACGGCACCGGACGCGGTGAGGACGCGTACGCCTACTTCCGCGACGCCGGCGACTTCCGCAACGTCCGCCTCGCCGAACTCCCGGGGGGCGACTTCGCCTTCACCATCGTCCGGCTGCTCGTCCTGTCCACGTGGCGCCTCGCGCACTTCGAGCAGCTCACCGGCCACCCCGACCCGGTCCTCGCGGCGATCGCGGCCAAGGGCGTCAAGGAACTGACGTACCACCGGCAGTACGCCGCCGAATGGGCCGTGCGGCTGGGCGACGGCACGGAGGAGTCGCACCGGCGCATCCGCAGGGCGATGGAGCAGGTGGCCCCGTACTTCGGCGAGTTGTTCACCGCCTGCGACGTACGGGACGAGGTCGCCGCCGTGCTCCGCCAGGTCACCGAGGCGGCCGGGCTGCCGATGCCGGTGTACCGGCCGCTGTCGGGTGCGGGTCGCACCGGCGACCACACCGAGCATCTGGCGCCGCTGCTCGCCGAGTTGCAGAGCGTGGCCCGCGCCCATCCGGAGGCCACATGGTGACCACGCCGACCGACGCCCGGCGCGCCCGGCTCATCGCCGAGCAGGTGCCGGACCCCGAGCTGCCCATGCTGACCCTCGCCGACCTCGGCGTCCTGCGGGACGTGGAGCTGACAGAGGACGGCACGGTGGTCGCGAGCCTGACCCCGACCTACTCCGGCTGCCCGGCCATGGCCGAGATGCGCGCGGATGTGGCGGCCCGGCTGCGCGCCGCCGGGTACGAACGGGTCCGGATCCGCACGGCCCTGAACCCGCCCTGGACCACCGACTGGATCACCGAAGCAGGCCGCCGCAAGCTCACCGAGCACGGCATCGCCCCGCCCGGAGCCGCCCCCCGGGGCCCGGTCCCCCTCCTGCTGTCGCCCACCCGCCGCACGGTCGCCTGCCCTCGCTGCGGTTCGGCGGACACCGAGGAGACCTCCCGCTTCGCCGCCACGTCCTGCAAGTCCCTGTGGCGCTGCCGCGCCTGCCGCGAGCCGTTCGAGTACGTCAAGGAGATCTGATGGAAGGCCTCAAGGAAGAACCGACGGGAGGCCTGCGCACGGAGCCGGGGGCCCCGGCGGGTGCCGCCGCTTCGGCCTCGGCCTCTTCCGGCACGCCTGCCCCGGCCGGTTCCCCGGCCCCGGCGGTACGCCCGCGTACCCGCCGCCCGGCCTTCCACGCCCTGCGGGTCGCGTCCCTGCAGCCCCTCTGCGAGGACGCCGTCGCCGTGGGGTTCGAGATCCCGGCCGAGTTGGCGGAGGAGTTCGCGTTCGCGCCGGGCCAGTCGCTGACACTGCGGCGCGAGATCGACGGACGCGACGAACGCCGCTCGTACTCGATCTGCTCGCCGGCCGGTTCGGCGCCGCGTATCGGTGTGCGGGTCGTGCCGGGCGGACTGTTCTCGTCGTGGCTCGTGAACGATGTGCGGTACGGCGACACGGTCGAGGTCATGGGCCCCACCGGGTTCTTCACCCCCGACCTCGCCGCCCCCGGCCACCACGTGCTGATCGCGGCGGGCTCCGGCATCACGCCCATGGTCTCCATCGCCGAGTCGGTACTGGCCGCCGACCCCCGTTCGACGGTGACTCTCTTCTACGGCAACCGACGCAGCGGCACGGTGATGTTCGCCGACGAACTGGCCGACCTGAAGGACCTGTACCCGGCCCGCTTCCAGCTCGCCCACGTCCTGTCCCGCGAACCCCGCGAGGCCGAGGTGCTGTCGGGCCGCCTCGACGCCGACCGGCTCTCCTCGCTCATCGGCGCCCTGGTCGACGTCGACACGGCGGACCACTGGTGGCTGTGCGGCCCGCACGGCATGGTCCGCGACGCCCAGCGGGTCCTGGCCGGACTCGACGTGCCGGACGACCGCGTCCACCAGGAGCTGTTCTACGCCGACGACGAGCCCGTACGGGAGGCCCGGCACGAGGAGGCCGCGGCCGAGGGCCCCGTCAGCGAGGTCACCGTCACCCTCGACGGCCGCTCCACCACCGCCGCGCTCTCCCGCGAGCGGAGCATCCTCGAAGGCGCCCAACGCACCCGCCCCGACCTGCCCTTCGCCTGCAAGGGCGGTGTCTGCGGCACCTGCCGGGCCCTGGTCACCGACGGCAAGGCCGACATGCGCCGCAACTTCGCCCTCGAACCGGCCGAGGTCGACGCGGGCTATGTCCTGACCTGTCAGTCGTTCCCGGTCTCGGAGACGCTGACGGTCGACTACGACACGTGAGGGGGCCTGAGGGCCTGAGGGCCTGAGGGCCGGACTGTCGGGTGCGGGTGCGTGGGGGTCGACCGCGCAGTTCCCCGCGCCCCTTGGGGACCAGGCCCTGCGGGCCTGAAGGACAACGGCCCTGCGGGCCGAAGAGCACAGGGCGCAGCCCCTGCTTCTCAGAGGCGCGGGGAACTGCGCGGCCGGCCCCCGCCCACCCGCACCCGACAAAGGGACCCCACCCGCCGTCACCCCTCGTGCAACCGCTCCACCAGAATGTCGATCACCAGCGGCGTACGCGGCCCGAAGCTGAGCAGCACCCCGTCCTCCAGATCCACCACCCGGCGGTCCATCCCGGCCGGGGTCTCCCTGATGCCGGGAATCTCCACCAGCCCGTCGACGCCGCCGACCGACTCGAGCCCCTTGCTCATCATGAGGATCACATCGGGCTGGGCCTTGACGAGGGCCTCGCTGGTGATGGGCGTGAACGGCTTGTCCAGACCGGCGTTCACCCCGGCGTCCTCCGCCCCCGCAGCCGCGATGAGGGAGTCGGCCCCGGAGCCCTTCCCGCCGATGAGGTAGACGGCCGCCGAGCCACGCATGTACAGGAACGCCACCTTGGGGCTGCTCCCCTCGGGCACGGCCGCCCGCGCCGCCTTCAGGTCGTCGGCGAAGCGCTGGTTGAGCGCCTTGCCGGCGGCCGGGACGCCCAGCGCCTCGGCGACCCGTGTGGTCCGGGTGCTCACGTCGGAGAGGTCGTTGGCCGGATCGAGGACGACCACGGGGACCCCGGCCTCACGAATCTGGTCGACGGCCTCGCCGGGCCCGGTGTCGGTGTCGGCGAGCACCACGGTCGGCTCCAGCGAGAGCACGCTCTCCGCGCTCACGTCGTGGGCCTTGGTCACCTGGGGAAGGCCCTTGGCCTCCTCGAAGGTCGCGGTGATGTCCCGGCCGACGACCTTGTCACCGAGGCCCAGCGTGAACACGATCTCCGCTATGCCCCCGTTGAGCGGCAGGATCCGTGAGGCGTCCTCGACGGTGACCTTGCGGCCGTCGGAGGAGTCGACGGTGACGGGCAGCTCGGGCGTCGGTGCCTCGCCCTTCAGCGGGACGACGGAGTTGGTCCTCAACTGCTTCTGGGCCGCGGCCGCCCGCGCGCTCGCGGACGACGCCGAGGGGTTCGCCGCCTTTGCTTCCCCCTCCTTGCCGCTGCCTGCGCATCCGGCCGTAAGCATTGCGAAAGCAACGGCGAGTGCGGCAACTCCCCTTCGCATGATGGCGAGTTGAGGACTTCCGGACCTTCGCATCGAACCGCCTTCCATGTCTACCGTTTGAATCAGGTGTTCATTATTTTAGGTTAGCCTTACCTGACTTACCTAGGGTGGGAGTGCTGACACCGATGCACAGATGTGGCCTACGAGCCCTGCGCGCAGTCCCGGCGGCCGTCGCCGTCGCGAGTGCCCTGATCCTGTTCCCGGCCCCCTCCGTGGTGGCCGCCGGCGGCTCCGCGACCGGCCCGGAGGACCAGAAGCTCACCGTCTCCAAATCCTCCGGACTCGCCCCGGACGGCGAGACGGTCACCGTGTCCGGCACCGGCTACAACACCGAGAAGGGCATCTACGTCGCCTTCTGCGTGGACAACGGCGCCGGCAGGACCCCCACTCCCTGTATCGGCGGCGTCGACATGTCCGGCGACTCCGGTGCCTCGGTGTGGATCTCCTCCGACCCGCCCTCGTACGGGGAGGGGTTGGCCAAGCCGTACAAGGGCTCCGGGCGCAAGGGCACGTTCTCCGTGCAGGTCAAGGTGCGGGCCAAGGACGCCAACACGGACTGCGCCGAATCGGGCGTGACCTGTTCCGTGATCACCCGCAACGACCACACCCGGGGCGGTGACCAGAGCCAGACGGTCCGTATCCCGGTGACCTTCGCCGGGGCCGACGCAGACAGCGGCGACGACCCCGGCACCGACGGCACGGCGACGCCGTCGGCCGGTACGAGCGCGACCACCACCGGCGGCACCACTGGCACCGCCACCGGCGGCACGTCGAGCGACACGAACACGTCGGACGGCCCGCTGGCCAGCACCGGCAGCGCCGCCGTGCCGCTCGGCATCACCGCGGCCGGGCTGGTCGCCGCCGGCGGGGCTGCCTGGGTCTGGGCGCGCCGACGCCGGACCAC
>NZ_LRTR01000551.1 GCF_001550375.1 Streptomyces europaeiscabiei
GGCCCTGGTCGGCGCGGTGCCCGAGCGCCCCGCCCCGGCGCACGCGGTCACGCCCGGTCATCACCCGCGCGCCGATCAGGCCCTCGCCCACCTTCAGGCCCTGGAACGGGCCCTCGCGGAACTGGCCCACCCCTTGCACGCCTCTGCCCCGGCCCGCGCCTGACCGGTCCGACCGGTCCGACCGGTCCGACTCCAAGGGGTGCGTCTTTCGGCAGCGGGTGAGTGGGGCGCAGCTCCCCGCGCTCCTCAAGAGCCCCGGGCGCGACCCGCGCTGTCAAGGGGCGCGGGGAACTGCGCGTGCAACCCCACGCGACCCGCACCCGCCAACGTGCCCCCCCGCCCCCGAGCTGCATGGCGCGCGGGGTCGAAGGGGCGGCAGCCCCTGGGGATGGGGCGGGTAGGGGCGGAGGGGGCGAAACCCTTCTGGTCTAGACCTGCTGCTACCCTCGCCCGCACAAGGGCGAGCGGGTGAGGGGACGGGCCATGGCACCAGCGACGACGGCACGCGGCAGGCGACGGCGGGCCTACATCGGGTCGTTCACGTCGGCGGGCGGCCTCGGTGTCCTCGCCGCCGTCGTGGACGAGGAGAGCGGCGCGCTGACCGTCCTCGGCGGCGCGGACGACGTCCCCGACCCGTCCCACCTCGCCCTCTCGCCGGACGGGGACACCCTCTACGCGGTCAGCGAGCGGCCCGAGGGGGCGGTGGCCGCCTACCGGGTGACGGGTGACAGGCCCGAGTTGACCGGGCCCCCGGTGCCGGTCGGAGACGGTCCCACCCACCTGTGTCTGCACACTGGCCACGTACTGACCGCCGACTACGGTTCCGGCAGCGTCACCGCCGTCCCCCTGTGCCCCGACGGCACCCTCGCGGCCTCCGCGTCCGGAACGCTCCGGCACACCGCGTGGGAGACCGGCGCCCGCCGCCCGCAGGAGCCGCACGCCCACCAGGTGCTGCCCGACCTCGGCGGCCACCGCTTCCTGGCCGTCGACCTCGGCACGGACTCGGTGCGGGTGTGCGGGCTGGAGGACGGCGTCCCCGTCCTGCACGGGGAGACGGCGCTGAGGCCGGGCTCGGGACCGCGCCACCTCGCCTTCCACCCCGGCGGACCGGGCGGTTCGTACGTCTACGTGCTGAACGAACGCGCCCCCACGGTGACCGTGTGCCGCTGGAAGGCCTCTGAGGGCCTGCTGGAGGCGCTGGGAGAGGTCCCGGTGCTTCCGGAAGCACCGGAGGGCGACGCGTACCCCTCGGGCATCGTGGCGTCCCCCGACGGCCGGTTCGTGTGGACGGCCACCCGCGGTACGGACGTCGTCTCCGTGCTCGCCGTCGAGGACGCCGGGCTGCGCCTGGTCACGACCGTGCCCTGCGGCGGCCACTGGCCGCGCGCCCTCACCTACGCGGCCGGGACGCTGTACGTGGCCAACGAGCGCTCCGGCGACGTCACCTGGTTCACGGTCGACCCGGTCACGGGTGTACCGGCACGCGGCGGTTCGATCGAGGCGCCCGCGGCCTCCTGCGTCGTCCTGGACGCCTGAGAGAGCACGCACGGACACCGGTGTGCGTACGGCCGAGGGCCGGCTCCTGCGAGAGGAGCGGGCCCTCGGCCGTACGGGTCGCGGTCCGGGATCACTGCACCGGACTTCAGCGGACCGGCATGCCCTGCGGCTGCTGCGGCGCGATGCCGAGCGCGGTGGTGTACTTCCCGAGCGCCAGCTTGCCGATCGCCGGGTAGGGGCCGAGCGCCTCGGCGGCGGAGCAGCCCGCCTCCTTCGCGGCGGCCTCGATCAGACCGGCGTCGATCTCCGGCCCTATCAGGTACGGCGCGAGGGCCAGCTGCTGCGAGCCCGAGGAGCGCAGCTGCTCGGCCACGGAGGTGATCGAGCCCTCCTGGTCGAGGGCGGCGGCCATCACCGGCACGGCGAGCCGCGCGGCCAGCAGCATGCCCGTGATCCCGGCGGCCTGCACGGCCTCCTCGCCGCCCACGGTGGCCAGGACGATGCCGTCCGCGGCGGTGGCGACGGTGAACAGCCGGGCCCGGTCGGCGCGCGCCAGACCGGACTCGGACAGGCGCACGTGCAGAGCCTCGGCGAGCAGCGGGTGCGGGCCGAGAACATCGGTCAGCTCGGCCGCGATACGGCTCTCCATGACGGCCTGGCGGACCTGGCGCAGCGTGGCGCTGTCCGGACCGGCCAGCAGGGGCACGACGACGGCGACGAGGCCTTCCGGCTCCTTGACGTCCAGGCCGGCGGCGCGCGCCTGCTCATAACGGGCGGTGCGCTCCTCGGCGGCACGCGTGAGCACCGACTGCAGCGTGGGGAACTCGTCGGCGCCACCGTCGACGTAGCCGATGCGGGCGTCGAGGCCGGGCAGCTCGGAGCGCGCGATGCTCACGACCTCCTCGGCGAGGCTGCGCGTGGCGGCGCTGGGCGTGCCGGGCACCGCGAGGACGAGCGC
>NZ_LRTR01000552.1 GCF_001550375.1 Streptomyces europaeiscabiei
CGCCCTCGGGAGCCGCCAGGGGCTCCGGGCGGCGGTGCCGCCCGGGCTGGCGGGGTCGCGGCATTCGTACTGGCAGGCCGGACGCGGGCCCAGTGGGGGAGCTCATGGCGCCGCATGTTACTGGCTTCTTGGGCTCCCCTGTTCGGGGAGGGTGCAGGTGAGCGGTATCCGTCCGGATTTGTCTGATGAGTTACGGGCCGATCAGGACCGATCAATGCCGCATTTATCTGCTGAGAGGTGCTCTTGGGGGTGCAGAGTAATGCTTGTCCGACAGGCGGGAATACTCCCTGTTTCAGGTACTACTTTTCAGTCACCACGTACAACATCCGCTCGTCGTACGGCAACCCGAGTCCCTCACCCGCCAGCGCGACCGCGATACGCACGGCGCCGACCAGCGGATCCCCTTCCGCCGGCACCCGCGGCGCGTGCGGCAGCCGCTTCGCCAACTCCGCCTCCAGGGGCACGAGCAGCGGACCGCCCAGCTTGGACAGGCCGCCGGTCAGGGCCACTCGGGGCTCGCCCGAGGCCGGGCAGACGGCGGCCGCCGCGTCGGCCATGTGCCGGGCCGCCTCGCGCAGGAA
>NZ_LRTR01000553.1 GCF_001550375.1 Streptomyces europaeiscabiei
GGCCCCGCCGTGCGGGCCCCGCCGTGCGGGAGGCCGCCGAGTTCTGCCTGAGCGCCGTTTCCGTGGCGGAGGAACCGGTGCCGGACGGCTTGAGCGCCGCCCGGCACCCGCGCACCGCCGTCTCGATCGGTTCTCGATCCGGGCGCTCTACGGTGTGGCCATCATGAAGGTTCGAGAGATGGCTGTGCCGGACGCCTACCACATCACGCCGCATCAGTTCCTGGACGAACGCGGCAGCTTCTACGAGTCGTTCCGGCACGACCGGCTGGCCGAGGAGATCGGCCGCCCCGTGCCGGTGGCGCAGGTGAACTACTCGGTCTCGCGCCGTCACACCCTGCGCGGGCTGCACGGCACGCTCCTGCCGCCGGGCCAGGCCAAAGTGGTGTGCGTGGTGCGCGGCGCCGTCCTCGACATCGTCGTGGACCTGCGGGTCGGATCCCCGACCTGGGGCGTGCACGAGGCGAACTGGATGTCCGCGGAGTCGGGCGAAGCACTGTTCGTCGCCGAGGGCCTGGTGCACGGCTTCCTCGCCCTCACCGACGACACCTGTGTGTCGTACCTGTGCTCCACCGGGTTCGTGCCCGGCACCCAGGTGGACATCGACCCCCTCGACCCCGAACTCGCCCTGCCCTGGGGCCTGGCGGAGACGCCCCTGATGTCGCAGAAGGACTCGTCGGCGATCTCGGTCGCCCAGGCCGGGGCAGCCGGACTCCTGGCCGGCTACGACGACTGTCTGACGCACTACACGGCGCTCCGCGACGCCGCCCGCTGACCCACTGGCCACCCGGCCCTCCCGGGCCGGCCGATACCCACCGGAGAGCCGATGCCGCCCGGCACCCCCACACCCGCCCGTCACTACGCCCTGCTGCTCTTCGCGGACTTCGGCCATGTCGCCCCCACCCTGGGAGTGGCCCGCGAACTCATCGCCCGCGGCCACCGCGTCACCTACGTCGTCGACGAGCGTTTCGCATCGCTCGTCGAGGACTGCGGCGCCCGCGCGGTCACCTACTCCTCGGCCCGCGGCGACTTCTACCGCGCTGCCGACCCGAGCCCCGACCGGCTCGCGCGCGACGGCTACGACCTCCTCGTCGACACCATCCGCACCGTCTTCCCCGCCGCCCGCGACGGTCTCGCCGCCGATCCGCCGGACGTGCTGCTCTACGACTTTGAGACGGTCGCCGCCGGCCGGGTCGCCGCCCGGGTCCTGGGCGCCGTGCCGGTGCAGGTCTGCCCGAGCCACGCGGCCAACGAGACGTTCTCGCTGCGTTCCCAGATGTGGGATCCCGGGCATCCGCTGATGGCCGAGGGAGCCAGGGTGCTCATCGACTTCATGGGCGAACACGGCATCGGGCTGGAGGAGATGGGCCGCTACGGCATCGAGTGGGATGAGCGCAACCTGGTCTTCTTGCCACGCGCCTTCCAGATCGAGGGGGACAGCTTCGACGACCGGTTCGTCTTCGTGGGCCCCACCTTCGCCGAGCCTGGACTGGGCCTGTGGGCGCCACCCTCCGACGGGCACCGCGTCGCCCTGGTTTCGCTGGGTACGGAGTCGGGAGATCGCGGCGACTTCTTCCGGCTGTGCGCGGAGGCGTTCCCCGCCGAGGACTGGCATGTCGTCATGACGCTCGGCCGGGACGTCGACCCGGCCCTTGTCGGGTCACTGCCGGCCCATGTCGAGGCCCACTCTTGGCTGCCGCACCCCGCTGTGCTGCCGCACGCTGAGGTGTTCGTGTGCCACGCGGGCATGGGCAGCCTGATGGAGTCCCTGGCTTACGGTACGCCCGTGGTGGCGCTACCCCGCGCCCATGAACTGGACCTCAGCGCACGGAGGTTGGAGGAGTGCGGGGTGGGACGCGCCCTGCCCAGGGCCGGCCTGACCGCCCGGAGCCTCGCGGACACGGTCGCCGGGCTGCTCGCCGACCCCGCGGCACCCGCCGCCCTCTCCCGGATGCGCAACGCCGTGCGCGAGGCGGGCGGCGCCACCCGCGCCGCCGACATGCTGGAGACGTGGACCGCCCAGGCTCCCGCGGCGCCCGCGGCGGGCTGAGCGCCCGGGTCCTGCTGGAAGGAGAAGGGGCCCACACCATCCGGTACCGGCCTCCTTCTTTCAGTGTGTCAGCCGACGACCGCCGCGCGGACGCACAGCACGTCCGGCAGGTGCGACACCAACTGCCGCCAGCTGTCGCCGTCGTCGGCCGACGCGTACACCTCGCCGTTGCGGTTGCCGAAGTACACGCCCGCCGGGTCGGCGTCGTCCGTGCACATCGCGTCGCGCAGCACCGTGCCGTAGTGGTTCTCCGTCGGCAGCCCCGCCGACAGCGGCTCCCAGCTCTTCCCCGCGTCGGCCGTGCGGAAGACCCGGCAGCGGTGGTCGGCCGGGACACGGTCCGCGTCGGCGTTGATCGGAAACACGTAGGCGGTGTCCCCGCGGTGCGGATGGGCGACCGCCGTGAACCCGAACGTGGAGGGCAGGCCCTCGCCGATGTCCTCCCAGTGCGCGCCCGCGTCGTCGCTGCGGTACACCCCCCAGTGGTTCTGCAGGTACAGCCGGTCGGGGGTCGCCGCGTCCCGGGTCACCTTGTGCACGCACTGCCCGAACTCCGGGTTCGGGTCCGGCAGGAACACCGCGGAGACACCGGAGTTGGAGGGAGCCCAGCTCGCCCCGCCGTCCTCGGTGCGGAACACCCCGGCGGTGGAGACGGCCACGGTCATCGCGCGCGCGTCGCGCCGGTCGGTGAGGATCGTGTGCAGCCCCTCGCCACCCCCACCCGGCACCCACCTGTCGCGGGTCGGGTGCTCCCACAGCGGCCGTACCAGTTCGAAGGTCTCTCCCCGGTCCTCGGAGCGGTACAGCGCGGCCGGTTCCGTGCCCGCGTACACCACGTCCGGCTCGGCGGCCGACGGGTGCAGCTGCCACACACGCTCCAGCGAGGCCCCGGTGTCCTTGGGGAACTTGACGGCCGGCCGGGCGGGTTCGGTCCAGGTGCGGCCGAGGTCGTCGGAGTGGAAGACGGAGGGGCCCCAGTGGGCGCTGTCGCCGCCGACGAGCAGCCGGGGGGTGTCCGTACGGGTGTCGACGGCGATCGCGTAGACGGCCTGCGCGTTGAAGTACGGGGTCGCGTCGAACTCCCAGGCGCCGCCGCGCCGCCGTCCGATGAACAGCCCCTTGCGCGTGCCTACCGTGAGCAGTACGTCAGCCATCTCGGCCACCTCCTGGACATCGTCGTCTCAGTCACGGGCCAGTCTGCACCCCACCACTGACAGTCACCCCTTGAGACGCCTTCGCAGCAGGTCAGCGGGCGTGGAGGCGGGTCGTGCACGGGCCTGGGACCGCCCGGGGCGGGGCGGGGTGACCCACGTCGCATGAGCAGGGGGAGGGCCGCCGCCGTATGGGAGAGCGGTCCGGCAGTCCTGCGTGTGCGAGGGAGGGTGCCCCCGATGGTGGCATTCCGTGGTCCGAAGGTGTGGTTGTGGCGATGGCGGCGCAACCCGCTCAGAAGGCGCAGCGACCGGCTGGAGTCCTGGGTCGTGCTGATCACCTGGGCCCTGACGCTGTTCGGCGGGGTGGCCATGGGCCTCATGGCCGCCGACTCCGTCGAGTCCGGCCTCGCCCTGCAGCGCGCCGAGTGGCGGCCCGTCGAAGCGGTCCTCACCGAGGACGCGCCGGAGCCGTCCGGCCCGAGCGGTACGGGCACGGAGAAGGTGTGGGGCAAGGTCAGCTGGACGGTGCCGGACGGCTCCGCCCACGAGGGCCAGGCCCGGGTCGATCCCGCCGCCCCGATGGGCGCCCCGGTCACCGTCTGGACGGACGCCGAGGGCCTTTTGGTCACCGAGCCCGCCAGCGAGTCCCAGGCCCGGTTGCGCGCCGCGCTCGTCGGTGGCCTCGCGGGTGTGTTCGTGGCCGCCGTGCCCTTGGTGGGCGGCCGGCTCGTGCGCGGCCGTATGGAGCGGCGGCGGATGGACCAGTGGGACGAGGAGTGGGAGCGGATCGGCCCGCTCTGGGAGCGCAAGATCTGGTGAGGACGGGCGGGGCCTGGCCGTGACGGCGATCGCCCCGCGCACGGCCGACGGCCGGACGAGGCCCGTGGGGGGAGGCTTCGTCCGGCCGCCGGGGGGACTCACCGGTGGGTGATGAGCGGTCTCACCTGTAGGTGATGTCCGAGGAGGAGTACAGGCAGTTGGTGCTGTCGGGGCCGGTGCCCGCGGTGGCGTTGTTGTTGTACTTCTGGCACGGGACGACCTTGCGGCCGCTGTCGTTGAGGATCGTGATCCTCCGCAGGGTCGCGACGTCGCCCCGGTTGACGTTGATGCCGACGAGCCGCGCGGTGGAGCCCGTCCCGGTCACCTCGATGTTGTTGAGGTTCACCTTGCGGGTGTACTGCGTGGAGCAGTCGCCGCAGGAGCGGTACAGCGTCTTGAACTCGCTGACCGCGAAGTTGGAGATGTTCAGGGTGCCGGGCCCGTTGTGCTGGAAGACCTTGTCCGCCGCCTTCTTGGCGCCCCCGCCGGTCACCGTGTACGTGGAGCCGCCGCGGAAGGTCGCCGCGTCCTCGCCGACGTCCTCCCACCACACGTTCTGCAGCGTGCAGTTGCCCTCGCAGTGGATGCCGTCGGCGCCGGGCGCGCCGATGATGACGTTCTTCAGCGTCGCGCCCGCCGCGAGCTTGAAGATCGGGTCCTGGCCCTCCTCCTGGCCGTCGCCGGCCAGGGCGCCGCTGCCGTAGTAACGCACCATGCCGCCGTCCCTGGTGCCGGACACCGAGATGGTGGAGGACACCGGCTGGCTGCTGGCGGGCGTCGGCCAGGTGGCGGCGCTCGCCGGAGTGGCCCCGCCGGTCATGATCATGCCAAACGAGAGGCTGAACGCGGCGAACGTGCCGGTCAGTGCGCGGGTGCGGGCCCGCGGGCGTGCTGCAGAAGTCATGTCCCGATTCCTTCTGTGGTCCGAGCGGATGGGGGATTCAGAGCTTTCCGGCGCCCGCGCCCGACGTCACCGAGGCGACTACGGAGGAGGCGGACTCGGCGGTGTAGCCGTAGGGCGGGGCGGTGAAGCTCCCCACCCGGGAGATCTCGGTGGCGGCCCCACCGAGGTCGTTGCCACGCAGGTTCGCGTAGCCGTCCACGTCGCTGCTGCGGTTCGTGGTGACCGCGACTCCCGTGTTGCGGAAGACGTTGTTCTCCACGAGCATCTGGGCGCCCATGCGCGCGTGGCAGGCGGTCTCGGCGCCGTCCACGTAGTTGTTGTAGAAGTGCCCGGTGCCGAAGCGCAGGCTGGGGATGCGCGAGTGGACGTTGCTGAAGTGGTTGTGATGGAACGTCACCTTCAGGTGCCCGGTGTCCTCGGAGGCGTTGTTGTCGCTGTGGCCGACGAGCGAGCCCTTGAAGTGCTCCTTGAAGGTGTTCCAGGACACCGTCACGTTGTCCGAGCCGTGGTTGATGTCCAGCAGGCCGTCGTAGTGGTCCTTGTCGTGCGTGCGGTCCGCGGAGAAGGAGTTGTGGTCGATCCACACCTTCGTGGACTCCTGGACCGTGATCCCGTCGGCGGGCGCGACCGGCTTGCTGATGTTCAGGTTACGGACGACGACATTGGTCTCCTCCTTGATCCGCAGGCCGCCGCCGGTGAACCCGGACGACGAACCCACGCCCAGCACCGTTGTGTGGGAGCCGATGTCCACCTGGCCGCTCAGCGTGATCAGGCCGTTCACGCGGATGACCTTGGCCGCGTTGCCGGTCACGGCGCTCTTGAAGGCGGCGAGCGTCGAGACCGTGACCGGGGCGGTGCTGCCGCCGCCGGTGGTCCCGGCGCCGTAGCCGACCGGGGAGGTCTCCGCCGCTCCCGCGGAGTGCGGCAGGACGAGGACGGCGGCTGTCGCCAGGGCGGCCGCCGCAGCCACCAGAGCTGATCTTTGCGTCTGTGTACGTGGGGGGACGGTACGCATGCGGGTGCGTCCCTTCAGGGAGAGCCTGTGGGGCCATGTATATGAATGAAGTTCACTCTCATGGTCGACGCGTGCGAGTGGAAGGGGAGCTGCGTGGACCTCGATGGTGCAGGTGGAGCGTTTTCCCTTGGGGTGCCTGGCTCCGGCGCGCGTTGTCCCTGGGGCGGGGCGGCTGCCGCCGGTTCACACTGCTGAACGGAACGTAGGGGGCAAGCGCTTTCTAGTCAACGCTTTGCGCAAAAGACATTGGGTCGGGCCTGGTGAGGGCGATCGACCGTGCTCGGCGGGTGCGTCGGCCGGGAGCGACAGGTCGGCGCCAGCGAATTCTTTCGACGTGTGGGAGCGCTTCCATGGCAACCATGTGCATGTCACGATGCTTCTCCCGCTGACCCGAAGCGACTTCTCGCCCACTGCCGATCCCGTCACAGGAAGGCACAACGACGTGACCCTCACCCCCCACGACCGGGCGCGCGGACCGCTGCGCTCGGTGCTCGTCGCGCTGCTGGGAGCGCTGCTGCCGTTGCTCGCGGCCACGCTCCTGACCGCGCCCGCGGCAGCCGCGGCGGCAGCGAAGGCCGAGGCCGCCCCGCGGGCCGCGCTCACCGAGATCACGGGCTTCGGCACGAACCCCAGCAACCTGCAGATGTACCTGTACGTGCCGGACAGCGTCACCGCGAACCCGGCGATCGTGGTGGCCGTGCACTACTGCACCGGCTCGGGGCCGGCGATGTACAACGGCACCGAGTACGCCTCGCTGGCCGACCGGTACGGGTTCATCGTCGTGTACCCGTCCGTCACCCGCAGCAGCAAGTGCTTCGACGTCGCCTCCCCGCAGGCGCTGACCCGCGGCGGCGGCAGTGACCCCGTGGGCATCAAGTCCATGGTCGACTGGACCGTCCGCACCTACGGTGCCGACACCGGCCGTGTCTTCGCCACCGGCATCTCCTCCGGCGCAATGATGACCAACGTCCTCCTCGGCGACTACCCCGACGTGTTCGCCGCCGGCGCCGCCTTCGCGGGTGTGCCCTTCGCCTGCTTCGCCACCACCAACGGCTCCGAGTGGAACAGCGACTGCGCCAACGGCACCATCACACGGACCCCGCAGGCCTGGGGCGACCTCGTCCGCCGCGCCCACCCCGGCTACACCGGCCCCCGGCCGCGGATGCAGCTGTGGCACGGCACCACCGACGACGTGCTGCGCTACCCGAACTTCGGTGAGGAGATCAAGCAGTGGACCAACGTGCACGGTGTCGGCCAGACACCGGCCGCCACCGACTCGCCCCAGTCCAACTGGACCCGCACCCGCTACGGCGGCACCGGTGATCGTGCTCCTGTCGAGGCCATCAGTCTCCAGGGCACCGGCCACGACGTCTACGCCCGGGGCATGGGCGAGCGCGTCCTCACCTTCTTCGGCCTCACCGGCTCCGGCCCCGCGCCGCAGCCCCCGGCCGGCCCCTGCAAGGTGACCGCCACCACCAGCTCCTGGAGCACCGGCCTGACCGCCTCCGTGACCATCACCAACACCGGTACGACCGCGGTCAACGGCTGGAAACTGGGCTTCACCCTGCCCTCCGGACAGACCGTCACCAACGGCTGGGGCGCCACGTACAGCCCGGCGAGCGGTGCCGTGACCGCGACCGACGCCACCTACAACGCCGCGATCGCGCCCGGTGCGAGCGTCAGCATCGGCTACCAGGCCAACCACACCGGCAACAGCGCCGCACCCTCGGCGTACTCGCTCAACGGGACCGCGTGCACGCGCGGTTGACCTGACCTTCGTCTCGCTCCGACCGGCCGTCCGGGCGTGCGCCTGACAGGGCGCGCACCCGGACCTCGTTCGTCCTGCCCGACCTCCGGAGAAAGGCACCGCCCTTGCAACCGCTCAACAGCCCGCAGCCCGTCAAGCCGTCCCGCGGAGCGCCGCTCGCGACCGTGATCGCCACCTGCGTCCTCGCCCTGGCCCTCGTGGTGGCGTCGTCCGCCGTGGTCGCCCTGGTCGGGAGTCCGCAGCGGACGGACGGGGCCGGCACCCGGGGCACGGCGTCGTCCGCCCGGCACTGGGTGAACACCTGGTCCGCGATGCCGCAGCTCACCGAGCCGGGCAACATGCCCCCGGCGCCGTTCACCGGGGAGCGGGCCGTACTGGTCGACACCACCCTGCGCCAGACCGTACGCGTCACGACCGGTGGCGACCGCGTCCGGCTGCGCTTCTCCAACGCCTTCGGCGGCAGCGCGCTGCCGCTGACCGCCGTGACGGTGGCCCTCCCGCTGGGCGGGCAGGCCGGGGTCGGGGCGATCGAGCCCGGCACCTCCCGGACGGTGACCTTCAGCGGCCGGGAGTCCACGACCGTCCCGGTCGGCGCCCAAGTGGTCTCCGACCCACTGGACTTCACGCTGAAGCCGGGCACCAACCTGACCGTGACGGCGTACCTGGCCGAGGGCCAGGCGTCCCTCGCCCTCACCTCGCACCCCGGCTCGCGCACCACCTCGTATCTCCGGCACGGAGACCACACCGAGGACACGGACCTCCCCGGCGCGACCCCGACCAACCACTGGTACCTGCTCAGCGACGTCGAGGTGCTGTCGCGGGCCGCCACGACCGCCGTCGCGGTCCTCGGTGACTCTCTCACCGACGGCAGGGGCTCCACCACCAACGGCAACAACCGCTGGCCAGACCAGCTCTTCGACCGCCTCCAACAGCGCCCCGGCACCCGGCATATCGCCGTGGTGAACCAGGCGGCCGGCGGCAACCGCGTCCTCAACGACGGCCTCGGTCCCAACGCCCTCGCCCGCCTGGACCGCGACATCCTTGCCCACAGCGCCGTCGAACAACTGATCGTCTTCGAGGGTGTCAACGACCTCGGCACCGCCGAGGCCACCCCCGCCGCCCAACAGCGCGTCACCGCAGACCTCATCGCCGCCTACGAGCAGATCATCGTCCGCGCCCACGCCCAGGGCATCCGCGTCCACGGCGCGACCCTCCTGCCCTTCGGCGGCAACACCCCCTACGACGACACCGCCGGACACCGCGAGGCGGCGCGGCAGGCCGTCAACACCTGGATCCGCACCAGTGGCCGCTTCGACACAGTCCTCGACTTCGACCGCGCGGTCCGCGACCCGGACAACCCGCGCCGCCTCCTGCCCGGCCTCCACGACGGCGACTGGCTGCACCTCAACCCGGAGGGCTACCGGATCCTGGCCGAGGCGGTCCCGACCCGCCTGCTGCGGCGAGGCTGAGCGGCTCACCTCGGCCGCCGGCCGGAAACCCCGCCCGGACCGACCCGCTGGTACTGCCCGGTGGCCGACGCCGACGGGGATCGAGGCCCCGGAGGCGTGGCCGTCCACGGGTGGCGGTTGCCGAGGGCCGGACCCTGGGGGACCTGAACAGTTCGGTGATTCCAGGGGGTGTTGCCCGGGCGAGTTCGACGTGTGGGTCGGTGGGGGCTGGTCGCGCGGGCCCGGTGTCCCTCAACGGGCGCCCCGGTGAGCGGCGTTCAGCAGGGACCGCCAGTCCGGGAGTTTCACCACGCCTCTGCCGAGGGAGGCGCCCAGTTCCGCCTCGGCTCTCTCTATCGCCTGCCAGCCCGACCATTCGATCGGCGTGCAGCCCTCTGCCCGCAGTGCCCTCGCCGGATCGTCCGGCACGTTCTTGCCCACGAGCTCCGACGCGTCCTCCAGCAGAGATGTCGCCGTCTCCTTGGCACAGGGACGGTTGGTGCCGATCACCCCGGTCGGGCCGCGTTTGATCCAGCCGGCCACGTACTCGCCCGGGGAGGGTACGCCTTCGCGGAGTACGCGGCCGGCGCTGTGCGGCACCGTGCCGTGGGCCGGGTCGAAGGGCAGGCCGTCGAGGGGGACGCCCCGGTAGCCGACCGAGCGGAGGACGAGTTGGGCCTCGATCTCCTCGTACCGACCGGTGCCGGTCAGACCGCCATGGCCGTCTGGTTCGGTGCGCTCCAGGCGGACGCCGCAGACCCGGTCACCGTCGGCGAGGAGTTCGACGGGGCGGAGGAAGAAGCGCAGGCGGACGCGGTGACGGCCGGACGGGGCGGGCGCGGTGGCCCAGCCGCGCAGCACCTCGACGTTGCGGCGCCGGGCGGCGGGGAGGGACGACGGGTCGACGTAGTCCGGGTCGAGTTCCAACTCGGCCGGGTTGACGGTCACTTGGGTGTCCGGGAGGGTGCCCAGCTCGCGCAGCTCCTTCGTGGTGAAGCGGGCCTGGGAAGGGCCCCGGCGGCCCACCATGTGGACACGGGTGACCTCGCTGGCGGCGAGGGAGGTGAGCGCGGCCTGGGGCATGTCCGTGGGCCTCAGCTCGGCCGCGCCGCGAGCGAGCATCCGGGTGACGTCGACGGCGACGTTGCCGACGCCGACGACCACGGCGGCCCGTGCGCCGAGGGCGAAGCCGTCGGCCGCGGCGTCCGGGTGCGCGCTGTACCAGGAGACGAACTCGGTGGCCGACCAGCTGCCGCGCAGCTCCTCGCCCGGGATGCCGAGCCGGCGGTCGGCCGCGGCGCCCACGCAGTACACGACCGCGTGGTACAGCTCCCGCAGCCGGGCGGCCGACACCCCGTCCGGGCCCACCCGGACGCCGCCGAGGAACCGGACCCGCTCGTGCTCCAGCACGGTGCGCAGATTGTTCTGCAGCGACTTGATCTTCTCGTGGTCCGGAGCCACCCCGTAGCGCACCAGACCGTACGGACACGGCAACCGGTCCAGTACGTCGACGAGCACGTCCGGGTCCTGCTGGACGAGGCTCTGGGCGGTGTAGCACCCACTCGGCCCCGACCCGACGACGGCGACACGCAGCACGGCGGAACTCCTTACGCGAGGAGATCGCTGATACCTCAAGGATCGCACCGCTGGGCCCACCGGGGGAGGGGCGTGGAGGAGAGGGGCGGGGTGCTGCGCCGTCGGGGTGCCGTACGCCCCAGGTACGCGTGGCTGTGCGCAGTGAATGTGATCATGCGCTTACGTTGCGTATGTGCTGGAAGCATCCTTTCTTAATCTTTCTGATCGCCACTGGCAGGACGGCGCGGTGACCGTGCGGCGCGCGTGGGAAGTGCAGGAGCACGACGGCGCCACGGCCTGGTTCGACGCGAGGCTGGCCTTCCCGGACGGCGCCGCGGTCGAGGTGCTCGCCGTGGTCTGCGAGGGCCGCCTGTCCCTGGAGGACGTGCGTGCCCAGCCGCCGCTGTCCCTGGACGACCTGGCGGAGCTGGCCGACTGGATCGAGAGCCCGCTGTTCGAGGCGTGCGGCACCACGCCCGAGTTCCTCGACGAGGAGCTGCCGCAGCCCCCGTACGGATCCGGGCGCCGGGCGAGGCCCGCGTGGCCGCGCGGCGTGGAGGGGCGGCGGCTGGTGGCGGAGGAGTATCTCGCGGCGCAGCGGTCCGGCTACGATCCGGTCCTCGCCGTGATGTGCGCGACGGGACACAGTCGCCGCAAGTCGCTCCGGCTGATCGCCGGGGCGCGCGACGAGGGCCTGCTCGGCCCCCGCCACGCCCGGCGCTGAGCCCGACGGACCGGGCAGGGCTCGCCGGCTACTCCGTCAGGTCGCGCATCCGGCTGATCTCCGTCGCCTGCTGGGCGATCACGTCGTCGGCCATCTCCTCGACCAGGATGTTGTTGCCCTGCGCCTTCACATCCGTGGCCATGGTGATCGCCCCCTCGTGATGAGTGATCATCAGCTTCAGGAAGAGCTGGTCGAACTTCTCACCGTCGAGTGTGCCGAGTTTCCTGAGCTGGGCGCCGGTGGCCATGCCGGGCATCGTCTCGTGGTCGTGCGAGGTGTCCCTCTTGTCGCCGTCGTGGACCTTCAGCCAGCCCTCCATGGCCTCGATCTCGGGCTTCTGGGCGGCCGAGATGCGCTCGGCGATCCGCTTCACCTGGGTCGACCTGGCGTGGCCGGGGGCGAGTTCGGTCATCTCCAACGCCTGGGTGTGGTGCACGATCATCATGCGCGCATAGTCGAAGTCCGCGGAATTCGGAGTGTCGTCCTCCGCCCGCTGCTTCTCGACTTCTTCCGGCGAGAGGGTTTGAGCGGCCTCACCGGGTTTTCCGGGGGCGATCACCGCCGGTCCGCTCGACTTGGCGGAACCGCCGTCGGGGTCCGCTTCCGACCCCGAGTCGCAGCCCGCGAGTACCAGGACGGCGGCCGTCAGCGAGGCCGTGACCAGCGGTGCGCGGGATGTGCGGCGAACGAGCACAGTGACCTCCTGGGGCACAGCAACGGGCGTACACCTTGTGAGTGTTGACGAACTTTCCTAACACGCTTTCGCTGACTGGTGATCAAATTTGTTCGTTACAAGTACATTGCCGCCTGTTGATCTGTGCATGATGAAGACGATACTTCGGAGGAGTCTGAACCGTTCAACCGCGAACGGCTACACGGGAGGACACAGTGACCCTGTTGAACAACCTTCGGACGCGGCGCAGACGTCTTGGGGTCGCCGCGACCGCGGCCGGTCTCCTGGCCGCCTTGCTCACCGCCGGGCCGGCGGCCGCGATCCCCGACCCCGGGGACTCGCCCGCCGTGCGGGAGAAGGTCTCCAAGAGTGACGCCGCCGAGGCACGGGCGGCGATAGCCGCCGGCGAGATACCCGGCCAGGACGAGATCGTCCACTCCGCCAACATCCAGCACCTGACCAACATCCCCAAGGAGGCGCTGCCGGGCACCAACTCGGACCTCGCCTTCCAGGGCAAGTACGCCTACGCCGGCAACTACGACGGCTTCCGTGTCTTCGACATCAGCGACCCGAAGGCGCCCAGGACCGTTGCCCAGGTGCTCTGCCCGGGCTCGCAGAACGACATCTCCGTCTCCGGCGACCTGCTGTTCCTGTCCACCGACTCCTCGCGCAGCGACAACTCCTGCAACAGCACCACGCAGCCCGCGACCGAGAAGTCGTCGTGGGAAGGCGTCAAGATCTTCGACATCAGCGACAAGGCACACCCGAAGTACGTCGCCGCCGTCGAGACGGCCTGCGGCTCGCACACCCACACGCTGGTGCCCGACGGCAAGAACGTCTACGTCTACGTCTCCTCGTACTCGCCGAGCGCCGCGTTCCCCGACTGCAAGCCTCCGCACGACGGCATCTCGGTCATCAAGGTGTCCCGCGAGCGCCCGGAGAGGGCGAAGGTCGTGGGCTTCCCGGTCCTCTTCCCCGGTGAGGGCGCCGACGGCGGCGGCAACCCGGGTTCGCCCACGAACCCCGGTGTCTCCAAGACCACCGGCTGCCACGACATCACGGTGCTGCCGTCGAAGGACCTGGCCGCCGGCGCCTGCATGGGTGACGGCATCCTGTTCTCCATCAAGAACCCGAAGAAGCCGAAGGTCATCGACCGCGTCCAGGACAACGTGAACTTCGCGTTCTGGCACTCGGCCACCTTCAACCAGGATGCCGACAAGGTCGTCTTCACCGACGAGTTGGGCGGCGGCGGCGCGGCCACCTGCAACGCGGCGATCGGGCCGAACCGCGGTGCCGACGGCATCTACGAGATCACCGGCAAGGGCGACAAGCGCAAGCTCGTCTTCAAGAGCTACTACAAGATCCCCCGCCACCAGGCGGACACCGAGAACTGCGTCGCCCACAACGGCTCGCTGATCCCGGTGAAGGGCAAGGACATCATGGTCCAGGCCTGGTACCAGGGCGGCGTCTCCGTCTGGGACTTCACCGACTCCGCCAACCCCGAGGAGATCGCCTACTTCGAGCGCGGTCCGATCTCCACCAGCACCCTGGTGGGCGGCGGCTCCTGGTCGGCGTACTACTACAACGGTTACATCTACTCGAACGACCTGGTGAAGGGCTTCGACGTCCTGAAGCTCGACGACCCGCGGACGGATCCGGCCAAGGGGGTCCAGATGTCCGAGCTCAACGTGCAGACGCAGCCGGACTACTTCGACGTGGAACGGTAGAAGCACCGCCACGGATCTCGGTCACCCGTCCCGCCGGGCCCTTCGGGGACCGGCGGGACACCGCGCCTGCGGACTCTTCATCGACCGGCTCACTGCGCTAGGTGTACTGCCCAGGGACATCCTGCAACTCCAGCGTCGACCCGCTGTCGGCGAACTATACTCAGCGCTTCCGGGCGGCGACCCTATGTGCTCCCGCCCGGCCGTTGTTCGTCCCGGGCCGCACGGGGGACGGTCCGGGACGGACGGTCAGCGGTGGCGAACAGCCGGTCGGCGAACGGGACTCGGGCACCGGGCCCGGCTCACATCGTGGGCCGGCGCAGGCTCGGCAGCGGACTCGGCGCCGGCAATGGGGCGGCTGCCGACGGTACCTCGTCCATCAGATCCAGCACCGGCCGCAGCCCGTCCGGCCGCTCGGCGGCGGGCAGATGATCGACGAAGTACACCCCGCACCCCAGCGCCGCCGCACCGCCGTCGGCCCGCCGGTCGTCGCCGACCATCAGGGTGTCCCGCGCGTCCACACCGAGCCCCTCGCAGGCGAGGGCGAACAGCCGCGGGTCCGGCTTCTGGATGCCGTGCTCGTACGACAGCACGTACGCGCCGACGTACGGGTCGAGGCCGTGGGCGCGGAACACCGGCCGAAGATCCCAGCCGATGTTGCTGACCACCCCGACGGCCACGCCGCGTTCCCGCAGGGCGGCGAGGACCTCGGCGGCGTCCGGGTAGGGACTCCACGCCGACGGCGTCATATGGCGGTCGTACAGCGCGTCGTGGAGCGCGGGGTCGGGGAGGGGCACCTGGCGGGAGAGGCCCGTGTAGGCGGCCCGGTGCTGCTCGGCGCTCCGGTCCCGCACCGCCCACAGTTCACCCGTCCGGCCCGTCGGCGGCTGCGCCGGGAACGCCCCGCCCGGCAGTGCGCCCGCCCTCTCCAGCGCCTCGGCCGCCCGGACCAACTCCGGGTCGGGCAGGGCCAGACCGGCGTCCGTCAGGGCCGCGCGGAGCCAGGACTCGGTGGACTCCACGCGGAAAAGGGTTCCGGAGAAGTCGAACAGCACTCCTTTGACCGTCATGCCGTCGATCCTTCGTGCCTGCCCGCGCCCGGTCAAGTACGCCTCGGGGCCTGCCACTTCTCGTACGTCAGCACTGCCAGTGCGATCGTCAGGCCGCCCAGGAGCCAGCCGCCCAGCACGTCCGACGCCCAGTGCACGCCCAGCCAGATCCGGGTCAGTCCGACGCCCACGACGGAGACGGCGGCCACCGCCAGGGCCGTCCGAATGACGACACGGCCGGCGCCGTACCGGTGCAGGAGCCACACGAGCAGACCGAGGACGACCGTGGCCGTCATGGCGTGGCCCGACGGATAGGCCGCGTAGTGGGCGGAGTCGACGGGGTCGGGCCACGCGGGCCGCTCCCGGCCGACGGCGGCCTTCAGCCCCTGCTGCATCGCCGTACCCACCGCGCAGGTGACCGCCAGCCACCCGGCGAGCCACCATTCCCGGTGGCGCCACACCAGCCAGATCGCGGCGGCCGCGACCAGCAGACGCATCGTCACCGGGTCCCAGACCCAGTCCGTCAGGACGCGGAAGGCGTGGGTGATGCCCGGTGCGTCGACGGCCCATCCGTGCGTGGTGTTCGCGATGCTCTCGTCCAGCGACATGAGCGGCCCCCAGGGGAGCGCGACCAGTACGAGCAGCAGGACGGAGGGCGCCGCGAAGGCCGCGGCGGCGCGGACGGTGCGGGTGGTCGGCGGCCGGTGGGGCGGCGCGTCGACGGTGGGGGTGTGCATACAGCGATCCTTGCCGACTTCCGGGGCCTCAGGCCAACGTCGGGGCGTGAGATCACTGTCACGCGCCGCGACCGGAGCGAAGCCGTCGCGCCGCACGTTGTCCTTGGGCTGCCCTTTGTCCTCTCTTTGCCATGTCACGACCTACCGAGTGCCCGCAAAGCGGCGACGAAAGCCACCTGCACCCGTGGGAACCCGCCGCGAGTGCCACCGGACAGGTACCCAGCAGCGGCAACGCCGCGGGGCCGTCATGAGGCGCGACCATGGGCGCGGGGTACGCGGCGCCACGGGCCGGGCCGCCGAAGTGACGCGGCCCGCGACCGGACACGGCTCAGGGGCGGGACGAACCGCTTCCGAGGCGGCCCACGGCCGGTGGTGCGGACGTCCGGGCCGCTCAGACCGTCAACAGCATGGCGAACATGCCGATGCCCATGGACAGTCGGCAGGCTCGCGCCAGCTCCGGCCGGTCACCCCAGCCGGTCGCCCGTGCGACCGGAACCCGCGCCGCCGTCGGGGCCGGTACGGGCATGAGCCGGATGCCGGCCCACAGCACGTAGCCGGCGAAGTACACCAGCAGTACCCCGGTCACCGGGGGCAGGCTCGCGCCGCCGTGGCCACCGCCCGGCGAGGCGACCATCACCGCGGCCATGTAGACCATCGCCAGCGCTCCCACCAGATGGTGCAGATGGTGCGGGCTCGTGCGGGCCGACCACAGCGCCCGCGCCGCCGCCACGCCGAACACGACCGCGTAGCCGAGCCAGGCCCAGCGCGGTGGCGCCATGGCGGCGGCGGGTACGGCCATCGCGGCCATCCCGAACCCCATCAGCGCCTCGTCGCCCGCGGCCAGGCGCTGCTCCTCGACGGCGCTGCGCATCCGCAGCAGGCAGTAGCCCCCGGTCACCGCGCACAGCGCGACCAGCAGCCAGCCGGGCGAAACCGGTCCGTGCACCGCGCACCTCCCCGTTCGACGACGTCGGTCAGTGCTGAGAGTGAGGTCGGACAGTCGGTCAGGGCATGCCCGGGCCCGATGGCGCGCATACGAGCGCAAGGGTGTACGCGGGGGAGCGCGCGGAGGTGCGAGGCCGAGACGAGAGCCACAGTGAAGAATCTATTTCACGAGTAAAACACCAGTTAAGGTTATGGCATGCTCAGCGTCAGACCTCCTCATGCCCGTCGGCTTCCGCTCTCCGGTGTCCTGCGAGTGACCCGGCCCTCCGAGATCTGGTTCAAGCCCGCGCTCGGCGTGGTCGTCGCGGCCGCCCCACCCAACCTGACGCTGCTGGCCCTCGACCGCCTCGACCTGGCGATGTACACGATGGCCGGGTCCCTGTGCGCGCTCTACGCCCACAACCGCCCGTACGCCGCCCGTGCCCGGACCCTCGCCCGCGTGGTGCTCGGCATGGTCGGCGGACTCGCACTCGCCCTGGTCGCCGCCTCGCTCACCACGAACGCGGTCGTGCTGGTCACCGTGGGCGCGCTTCTGGCCGCCGTGCAGAAGGCGCTCTGCGACGCGAGCCGGGTCGGGCCGCCCGCCAACGTCATCTTCACCTTCGTCACCTCGGCGGCCCTCTTCCTGCCCCAGCGCCTCGCCCAGGTTCCCGGTCACCTCGCCGCGTCCGCCGTCGCGGGAGCCTTGGCCTGGCTCGTGTGCATGGCCCCCGGCCTGCTCCGCCCGCACGGGCCGGAGCGCCGCGCCACGGCCCAGGCCCTGAACGCGGTGGCCGCCCACGCGGAAAGGCCCGAACGCCCGGACATCCGTACGACCGCCACGACCGCCTTGCACACCGCCTGGCAGACGCTGCTCGCCGCCGGCGCACGCACCGAGCCCCGGCGCGCCCTCGCAG
>NZ_LRTR01000554.1 GCF_001550375.1 Streptomyces europaeiscabiei
CCTGGCACGGGAGCTGCGCGGTGCCGGACCCCTTCCGCGAGCCGCCGCCCCGGCGGAGGACGCCGACGAGATGCCCGACGCCGAGGACGAACTCACGGGCGGGCGAGCCCTGTTGTGGAGCAGGCTCGGCCCGCTCACCCCCATCGCCGTACGCACCGCGGTCGGCTGCGCCCTCGCCGGGTACGCCTCCCTCGCGATCGGTGTCGGCCGCCCCTACTGGGCCCTCGTCACCGCCGCCTCGCTCTACCAGGCGAACCTCACCCTCACCTGGAGCCGGGGCGTGCAGCGCGTCGTCGGCAACCTCGCCGGTGTGTCGGCCTTCGCCGCCCTGGTCCCGCTCGCCCACCTCGGCCCGACGGCGCTCGTCCTGTGCTGCCTCGCCCTCAGCTTCGGAGCCGAGGCCCTGATCAGCCGCAACTACTGGCTCGGCACCATCTGCGTCACCCCGATGGCCCTGCTCGTCACCGAGTTCGTCCGCTACGGAAACCCCGGCGAGCTGATCACCGACCGGCTCCTGGACACCCTCGTCGGCGCCCTGGTCGGTTTCCTCGCGGCGGCCGCCGTCACCAACCGGCGCGCCGGAGACCGCGTCGCCCACGCCCTCACCGCCGTGGAGCGCGCCCGCGTGCACACGGTCCGCACGGCCGCCGACCCGAACGCCGCACCCGGTGCGCTGTCCACCGCCCGCCGCGCCCTCGCCGCCGCCCTCGTCGAACTGCGCGCCGTCACCGACGTCGCGAGCGGCGAATGGTGGCAACGCGCCTGGCCGTCGGAGCGGGTGACACACGCCGAGCAGGCCGGACACCGTACGCTCGCGGCGACGGTACGACAGCACGGGTTCGAGGCATCGGAGGGCGCACGGGCATGACGGCAGGCAACGGGCGGGCGGCGGCGGGGAGCGGCGCGGTACTCGGGGACACGGTCGCCAAGGTGGTGCGCCAGTGGCAGACGGTCCACCCGGGTCTCGACACGGCGCCGATGGAGATCATCGGCCGCGTCAACCGCTGCGCCGCCCTCCTCCAACAGGCCGAGGACGCGCCGCTGCGCCGGGCCGGCCTCACCCGTCCCGAGTTCGACGTCCTCGGTACCCTGCGCCGCACCGGTCATGAACTGACCCCCAGCGAGATCGCCCGCGAGACCTTCGCCTCCGGCGCCGCCGTCACCAAACGCCTCAAGCTGCTCACCGAACGCGAACTGGTCGAGCGCCGCGGTGACGACCGTGACCGCCGCGTCGCCCACGTCCGCCTCACCGACGCCGGCCGCGACCTCGTGGACAGCGTCATGCCGGAGCAACTGGCCTACGAGGAGGCCGTACTCTCCGGCGTCGACGCCGACGATCGACGCGAACTCGCCGTGCTGCTGGGCGAGTTGCTGATCCAACTGGAGGGCCGCCTGGGCCTGCCGCGGCACTAGTGCGCGACGCGCGGTGCGCCGGGGCCGGTCGGTGGGGGCCGGTCGGTCAGCCCTCAGTGCCCGCCAAGTACACGCCGAACACGGCCCCTTGGGGGTCCCGCAGTACCGCGATGCGGGGGCCGTCCGGCACTGTGGTGGGCTCCATGAGAAGGGTGCCGCCCGCCCCGGCGGCGATGCGGGCCGTCTCGTCGACGTCCTCGACGGCGAAGTACGGCAGCCAGTGCGAGGGCACCTCGGGCGGGAACTTCTCGTCCATCGTGATCATGCCGCCGAAGTCGGCGCCGCCTAGGCCCCACTGCGTGTAGTGCCCGCCGGCGTTCATGCTCCAGCCGAACACCGTGGTGTAGAAGGACTTGGCGCGCTCCGGCGCACGGGTCAGCAGCTCGACCCAGCCGAGCGCGCCGGGCGCGTTGAACAGCCCGGCGCCGGGGAAGGACCGCGCCTGCCACAGCTGGAAGGCCGCGCCGCCCGGGTCGAACGCCACCGCGAACCGCCCGATGTCGAAGACGTCCATGGGCTCCAGCGCGACGGTCCCGCCCGCCGCCCGTACCGCCTGGGCCGTCGCGTCCGCGTCGTCCACCGCGAACGACACGTTCCAGGCCACCGGCTGCGAGTCCTGGTAGAGCGGCGCGAGGGCGGCGACCGCCGCGTCACCGAGGTGCGCGATGCTGTAGCCACCGGCCTCCTGGCGCGGATCGGTCTCCGGACGCCAGCCGAACAGCTCGGTGTAGAACCGCTTGGCCGCCTCCAGATCGCTGGTCCCCAGCTCGGTCCAGCAGGGCCCGCCCGTGACCGGCTCGTCGAGCTTCATGGTGTTCCTTCCGGAAGGGATCGGGAGGGAATCGGGGGAATCGGGAGAATGGGAGGAATCGGGAGGGGGGTAGGAGGGGTGCAGGAGGGATGAGGGAGGACATCGAAGACGCCCCCCTTCCAGCACGCTATGCCCGAGCCCCGGCCCCGGCCACCGGGATGCGACGCGTCAGATCCCCGGCCGGTACCGCAGCGGATGGTCCGCCGGGATCTCCACCAGCACGATCTCCGTGCCGTCCGGGTCGGCGATCCACATCTCGATCAGTCCCCACGGCTCCTTCACCGGTGGCCGCCGCACCTCCACCCCGGCTGCCAGCAGTTCCTCGTGTGCCGCTGTCACGTCCGCCACCTGCAGCCACAGCTTCAGCGCGGGCGAGGGCGGGGTCTGCGAGCGGCCCGCCACCTCCAGGAAACCGCCGCCGAGGAAGTACACGACGCCCCGGTGGTCGCCCGTACCGAACTCCCGGTACACGGGGAGCCCCAGCTGCTCGCCGTAAAAGGCACGGGAACGCTCGGGGTCGGTGGGGCGGAGGAGGGTGCGGCTGCTCAGTACGTGGATCATGCGGTCGAGGGTAGGCGCTGGGGAGCCGTGTTCGGGTGCGGGTGGGTGGGGGCTTCCCGGCGCGGTTCCCCGCGCCCTGGCCGCGCCCCTTCCGGGGCGTGGCTGCCGTTACCCTCGTGCGTGTTCGAACCCGCAGACACCGTCAGGAGCAGTCCATGGACACCGCCGCCACCGGCCTGACCTTCCGCGATGCCGCCGATGCCGATGTGGACGCCCTCGTCGCGCTGATCGAGTCGGCGTACCGCGGGGACTCCAGCCGGGCCGGGTGGACCACGGAGGCGGACATCCTCGAAGGGCAGCGGACCGATCCGGAGGGTGTCCGGCAGGTCATCAAGTCGCCCGACAGCCGGCTGCTCACCGTGGAGCGGGACGGCGTGATCCTCGCCTGCTGCCAGCTCGAACACCGCGGTGACCACGCCTACTTCGGGATGTTCGCGGTGGGCCCGGCCGTCCAGGGAGGCGGTCTCGGCAAGGTGATCATCGCCGAGGCCGAGCGGATCGTGCGCGAGGTCTGGGGCGCCAAGGAGATGCACATGACCGTGATCTCCGTACGGAACGACCTCATCGCCTGGTACGAGCGGCGCGGCTACCGCCGTACGGGACGGATGACCCCGTTCCCGTACGGCGACGAGCGCTTCGGCATCCCGCTCCGCGACGACCTGCGGTTCGAGCTGCTGGTCAAGGAGATCGTCTGAGGTCTGCGCCGGTCCTGCGCCGGTCTACGCTCGAGACCTACGCCGTGAAGCGCCCGGTGCGTTTGATGTCGGGGTAGTCGGTCGTCGCGCCGTCCAGCTGGAGCGCGCGGACCAGGCGCAGGTGGTCCTGGGTGTTCACCACCCAGCCGATGATCCGCAGGTTCGCCTTGCGGGCCTTCTCGACGACCTCCAGCGTCAGCCGCCGGATGTTCAGCACGAGGGTGGAGGCGCCCACCGCGACCGCCCGGTCCACGACGTCGGGGCCGTAGCGGCTGGCGACCAGCGCGGTGCGCACGCCGGGCACGAGCCGGGCGATCTCGGCGACCGCCTCGTCGTGGAAGGACAGCACCTCGACCCGCCCCACCAGGTCGCGCCGGTGCATGACCTCGGCGAGGGCGCGGGCCGCCGCCGTGTCCTTGATCTCGGCCTGGAGAGGTGCCCGTACCGCGTCCAGGACCTCCTCGAAGGTGGGGACGCGCTCGCCGCGGCCCGCGTCCAGGGCGCGCAGCTCGGCGAGGGTCTTGTCGGCGATCGGGCCCGTGCCGTCCGTCGTCCGGTCCACGTCCGCGTCGTGCATGACGACGAGCGCGCCGTCCTTGCTCAGATGCAGATCGAGTTCGATGACGTCGAGGCCCGCGCGATCGGCGGCTACGAAGGAACGGAGGGTGTTCTCGGGTTCGACACCCATGACTCCGCGGTGACCGATGGTGAGGAAGTTCAAGGTTGACTCGCTTCCGTCGACGGCGGCTCGGCCCGCGTGACCGGGGGAGGGGCGGCACGCGGCTGGGGCGCAGCGTAGTACTCCCGCCGTGCGATGCATCCGCATGTGCACGAGCCCTTTCGGGTCGTGTCACGTCGTGTCACGTCGGAGAACAGGACCGTTTCCGCACCTGCCCCGTACCGATCGGGTCATCCGTGAGTGGGCGAGTCCGGCGCGCGTTGACCCCGGAGGCCTCCGTGCGGCTGGCGCGACGCACGAACTGTGATCCATGACGCGTGTGGCAGGAGATTCAGCGGTTAGGTGGAGGGGGTGGCGGGAAGATTTCCGGCTGGATCACTCATGATCGGTCTTGCGGTGGGGAACCCTCGCTACGTACGGTGTCCCTACGAAAGTTTATCCCGTGGAGGATGGGTCATGACGGAAATTCTTGTGCAGATGGGCGCGGAGGGCGTTATTCCTTCGGTCGGTAGGGTGGTGGAGCACCCGGCCTGGCCCGTGCTCAAGGATGCCGTGGAGCGGATCCGGCCATGGCAGTCCAAGGACGGCTCGATCGATCTCGACGCCGAGCACGCCCCCGATCCGGCGGACGCCGAGCGCGCCGTGCGGGATGTCGTCGGGGCCGTCGAGGCGCTGTCCGCGCTGCTGCCGCACGACGCCGCCTACCACGAGGCGCTCGTCAAGGACCTGCGGCGCTGGGCCGACGACGGCTTCGAGGTGCCCGACTTCCTCGATTCGCTGCTGGCCTTCCAGCCCGCCGCGAGCCGCGCGGACGGCCTCCAGCACCTCGTCGTGTTCCCGATGTACACGCAGAACGGCAACCCCGACCGCAACCTCGAAGCGGTCGTGCTGCGCATGGTCTGGCCGGAGTGGCTGGCCGAGCTGGAGCGCACCCGCTACGACAACCCGCTGTTCTGCGGCATCACCTTCGAGGACTTCACCGCCGGTTACGACACCAACTCGGCCGTCCTCTTCCCGGAGACCATCGCCGTGCGCGAGGCGCCGGCCCGCTTCTCCTGGGGCGGCATCTTCTGCGACCGCGAGGCCGCCCGGTTCCGCCGTGTCACCGAGGCCGCCGTCGGCATCCTCGGCCTCGACCTGCCCGAGGACGTCGCCGCGATGGTCCACGACCAGAAGCGCTGCGAGGAGGCCTTCGTCCTGTGGGACATGGTCCACGACCGCACCCACAGCCATGGCGACCTGCCCTTCGACCCCTTCATGATCAAGCAGCGCCAGCCGTTCTGGATGTACGGCCTCGAAGAGCTGCGCTGCGACCTCACCGCCTTCAAGGAGGCCGTGAAGCTGGAGGCCGACGGCGTCCCGCAGGCCCGTGACGTGCAGTACGCGGTGCTCTTCGACCGCATGTTCCGTTTCCCGGTCACCGGCGAGCGGGTCCGCAACTACGACGGCCTCGGCGGTCAGCTCCTCTTCGCCTACCTGCACAAGCACGATGTCGTCCGCTGGACCGACAACAAGCTGCACATCGACTGGCAGCGCGCCGCGCAGGTCACCAACCAGCTCTGCGCCGACATCGAGCAGCTCTACCGGGACGGCATCGACCGCCCGAAGCTGGTCCACTGGTTCGCCGGGTACGAGCTGGTCGCCGACTACCTCGCACCGCACCCCGGATCGCGCTGGGCCAAGGGCCCGGACGCCCTGGATCTGACGCAGCCGCCGCGGAAACTCGTCGACGACGTGCTTCCGGACGAGTTTCCGCTCAGCATGTTCTATGAGGCGCTCGCCAAGAAGCTGAAGACCGTGATCGCCTCCACCAAGGGCATCACCGCGGCGAACGCCGAGCGGGTCGCCGCGTGAGCGCCGGATTCGCAGACGTCACAGACGCTGCTCAGGAGGCGAAGACCATGCAGAACGGTAACGGTGCACTGAGTGGCGCGGTGATCGCGGTGGCCGGCGCGGGCGGACCCGCCGGCCGGGCGGCACTG
>NZ_LRTR01000555.1 GCF_001550375.1 Streptomyces europaeiscabiei
GGCCGGGCGGCCCTGCTGCGGCTGGCCGAAGCGGGCGCGATCGTCGTCGGCTCCGACAACGACCCCGAGCGGCTCTCCGAGGCCGTCGACGCGGCCCGCTACGCGCACGGCGGCGCCACCGTCGTCGGCGACACGGTCGATCTCCTCGACCTCCAGTCGACCCGTGACTGGGCCACCCGCATCGAGAAGGACTTCGGGCGGGTCGACGGACTCGTCCACCTCGTCGGCGGCTGGCGCGGCAGCGAGACCTTCACCAGGACCAGCCTCGACGACTGGGACTTCCTGGAGATGCTGCTCATCCGCACCGTGCAGCACACCTCCCTCGCCTTCCACGAGGCCCTGCAGCGCAGCGAGCGCGGCCGGTACGTCCTCATCAGCGCGGCCGGCGCGAGCAAGCCCACGGCGGGCAACGCGGCCTATGCCGCCGCCAAGGCCGCCGCCGAGGCGTGGACACTGGCCACGGCCGACTACTTCCGCAAGGCGGGCGGGCCGGACGGGCCGACCTCCGCGGCTGCCATCCTGGTCGTGAAGGCGTTGGTGCACGACGCGATGCGCGCCGACCGACCCAACGCGAAGTTCGCGGGCTTCACCGACGTCAAGGAGCTGGCCGAGGCCATCGCCGGTGTCTGGGACAAGTCCGCCGCCGAAGTGAACGGGAACCGTCTGTGGCTGACCGACAAGCCGTGAACCCTCCGAGGACCGACGCCCGACGCCGTCACGACCCGGAGGTCCGTGGCTTCGCCAGCGACAACTACGCGGGGGTCCACCCCGAGGTGCTCGCCGCCCTGGCCCTGGCCAACGGCGGGCACCAGGTCGCGTACGGCGAGGACGAGTACACCGAGAACCTCCAGCGGATCGTCCGCGGCCACTTCGGCGCCACCGCCGAGGCGTTCCCGGTCTTCAACGGCACCGGCGCCAACGTCGTCGCGCTCCAGGCCGTCACCGACCGCTGGGGCGCGGTGATCTGCGCCGAGAGCGCGCACATCCACGTCGACGAGTGCGGGGCTCCCGAACGGGTCGGCGGGCTGAAGCTGCTCACCGTGCCCACACCCGACGGCAAGCTCACCCCCGAGCTGATCGACCGCCAGGCGTACGGCTGGGACGACGAGCACCGCGCGATGCCGCAGGTCGTCTCGATCACCCAGAGCACCGAACTCGGCACCCTCTACACGCCCGAGGAGATCCGCGCGATCTGCGAGCACGCCCACGCGCACGGCATGAAGGTGCACCTGGACGGCTCCCGGATAGCCAACGCCGCCGCCTCCCTGAACGTCCCGATGCGTACGTTCACCAACGCGGCCGGCGTCGACCTGCTCTCCCTGGGCGGCACCAAGAACGGGGCGATGTTCGGTGAGGCGGTCGTCGTCATCAACCAGGACGCCGTCCGCCACATGAAGCACCTGCGCAAGCTGTCCATGCAGCTCGCCTCCAAGATGCGCTTCGTGTCGGCGCAGTTGGAGGCCCTGCTGGCGAAGGACCTGTGGCTGCGCAACGCCCGCCACTCCAACGAGATGGCGCAGCGGCTCGCCGAGGGCGTCCGCGCGGTCCACGGGGTGGAGATCCTCCACCCCGTGCAGGCCAACGCCGTCTTCGCCCGCCTCCCGCACGACGTGAGCGAACGCCTCCAGAAGCGCTATCGCTTCTACTTCTGGGACGAGACGGCCGGCGACGTCCGCTGGATGTGCTCCTTCGACACGACGGAGGAGGACGTGGACGGATTCGTGGCCGCGCTCAAGGAGGAGATGGCGCGCTGACCCTGACCCGTACCGGACTCCGAGAGTCTGCATGGATATACGATCACCAGGAAATATATTGACTCCCGGGTGATCGTATTCCTATGCTCTGCGGGCATGGAGCTCATCCAGCAAACCCCCGACCTGTCCGCATATCTGGCCGCCGACGAGGTCATCGACCATGACCACCCCCAGGTGCGGCAGGCGGCCGCGCGGCTCGCCAAGGATGCGACCGACTCGTATGACTATGCGCGGGCGGCGTACGAGTTCGTGCGTGACACCATTCCCCACTCCGCCGACTCGGGTGATCCGCGCGTCACCTGGCGCGCCTCCGACGTCCTGGAGCAGGGGACCGGCATCTGCTATGCCAAGGCCCACGCCCTGGCCGCGCTGCTGCGCGCCGAGGACATCCCCACCGCGCTCTGCTATCAGCGGCTGGCGCACGACGACGGCGGCGGACACGTCGTCCACGGTCTGGTCGCGGTGCGCTTCAACGGGCATTGGCACCGCCAGGATCCCCGCGGCAACAAGCCGGGTGTGGATGCCCGGTTCTCGCTGGACGGTGAGCGGCTGGCCTGGGTGCCCGACCCCGACTCCGGCGAGCTGGACTACCCGGTTCTCCACGCCGCGCCGCATCCGGCGGTACTCGACGCGCTCAGGGCCGCCCCCGACGGGCCGCACCTCTGGCGAACGCTCCCCACGGAACTCTGAGACCGTTGCGGGCGCCGGTTCCTGTGACGCTCCTGTTGCCGGAGGTGTGGCTTCCGCCCTACGCCGTCGCCAGGTCGAAGTGATCGACTCGGTGGATGCGTGAGACCGGGCGGATCCAGCGGTTCCTGGAGAGGTCGAAGCGGCATCGGCGCGCGGACGTGGGCGTGGCCGTGGTGATGGTCGCCGTGGACCTCGTCGTCCTCGGCTGGGTCCTGATGCTCGGCACGGAGGGTGTCTTCACCGAGGACTGGCTGCCGTACCCGGGAATGATGGCCCCGGACGGCGCGAGCTACCAGCACGACTCCGTCGTGTTCCTCTACCGGCTGGCGGCCGGCACCGTCGGCCTCGCCCTCGTCTGCCGGCTGTGGCTGACCGCCGCGGCGCAACTGGTCGTGCTCAACTTCGGGGCGGGCTTCATCGGTTCCCTGTCCACCTACTGGAACCCATGAGGCGTCGGCGCACGAAGGATCCGTGAAGCCCGCGCCGGTCGAGCGGGTCAGCGTGCCTCGGCCTCGCGGACCTGCTCCGGGGTCGGGGCCGTGCCGCCGAGATGGGCGGGCATCCACCAGGTGTCGTCCGGCCCCTTGGGGCGGACGGGGTAGGCGCGCTGGGCGGCCTCCAGCAACTCCTGGACGCGCTCGCGGAGCTGGCGGGTGAGGGCGCCCGCGTACTTGTCCTTGGAGGCCTCTATCGCCTCGCCGACCCGGATGGTGATCGGGATGTGGCTGCGCGTGAAGTTGCGGGGGTGTCCCTTGGTCCACAGTCGCTGCGTGCCCCACACGGCCATCGGGATCAGCGGGACCCCCGCCTCCTGGGCCATCCGGGCGGCACCCGACTTGAAGCTCTTCAGGGTGAACGACTGCGAGATGGTGGCCTCGGGGAAGACGCCGATGATCTCGCCGGAACGCAGCGAGTCCAGCGCGTGCGCGTAGGCCGCCTCGCCCTGCTTGCGGTCCACCGGGATGTGCCGCATGTTGCGCATCAGCGGACCGGAGACCTTGTGCCGGAACACCGACTCCTTGGCCATGAAACGCACCAGACGCTTCTGCGGCAGTGCCGCCAGGCCGTCGAAGATGAAGTCCAGATAGCCGATGTGATTGCTCACCAGCACGGCGCCGCCCGAGCGCGGGATGTTCTCCGACCCCTTGCAGTCGATCTTCAGGTCCCATGCCTTGAACAGGGTGTGGGCGAGACCGATCGCGGGGCGGTAGACGAGCTCTGCCATGGGCGGAGTGGACCCTTCTCTCTGCCTGGGAAGGGGTCTCCCGGCGGGAAGTTACGCAGCCGTAGGTTTACGGCATCTCGCAGATCGTGCCCCAAGAACGCACGAGTAGCCAGTCTTGGCGTCGGCCGAGGGCGAGATTCTTGTCACGTCGGACACACGAGCGACCACCGGAAGTTCAGCCGCCCTCTACTCCGTACGTACGGTGACCCGTCGGACGAGCAGGTACATCTCGCACCCCAGGCAATACCCGAACACCGCGTTCAGGAAGGCCGCCGCCAGCGCCGCGCCGGTCGCCGCCAGCCCCAGCCACTCGGGCCCCACCGTGAAACCGACCAGGCCCACCGCGGCGAAGACCAGCCCGACCGCCTGCGCGAACC
>NZ_LRTR01000556.1 GCF_001550375.1 Streptomyces europaeiscabiei
GAACCGCGGCGGCTCCGGCGCCTCGAACTCCGCGGGCGGCCCGATCCGGGGCCGCACGAGCGTGCGGAAGACCCAGCCGTACGGCGAACGCCCCACCCCGCCCGCCGCGCCCAGCGCGAACGCGAACGTCTGCCAGGCCAGCAGCCAGCCGCTCCCGGTGATCAGTGCGACCGCCAGCACCACGGTCGTCACGGCCGCCCCGAAGCGCGGTCCCCTCACATCAATGTCCATGCGTCAAGCATTCCGCACGCCAATCTCCCTGGGGAGCCGGGAATTTTTGCAGTCTCGTGAACGCTGGAGCGCGCTGTGACCGGACTTGTGGTGTGTGGACTGGTGCTCGCCATGGCGAGTGTCTACGGAGTGCTGCATCGGCGGCGGAGCGGGAGAATCAGGGTGCGCGGGCGGGACGGCGAAAAGCGGCTCGGCGCGGCGGAGTTGGGGGAGGGGCTCGGCGAACGGGCCACGCTCGTCCAGTTCTCCAGCGCGTTCTGCGCCCCCTGCCGGGCGACCCGCAGGGTGCTCGCCGAGGTGGCCGGAATGGTCCCCGGCGTCGCCCACGTGGAGATCGACGCCGAAGGCCACCTCGACCTCGTGCGCCGGCTCGGCATCCTCAAGACGCCGACCGTGCTCGTACTCGACGCGGACGGCCGCATCGTGCGGCGGGCAACCGGGCAGCCGCGCAAGACGGATGTGATCGCCGCGCTCGGTGAGGCCGTGTGAAGCCGCATGCCGGAACGCACTTGACTGCACGCCTCACCTATCGTCAGCCTGACCGTATGCCCCGAGAACTCCTTCTCTTCGAGCGCGTGCATGTGGACCTGGTCCGCACGGCGAGTTCGCGCTGTCCGGGACCCTGAACAACCCCGGGCCAGCTCGTCGACGCCAACAGAAGGACAACTCCATGACGGCCACATCCGGCCTCGGTTCGCCCCAGCTCGCCTCCCCCGACCTCCTGCGCTCCGTCTTCCGGCGCCATGCCGCCGGCGTCGCCGTGATCACCGCGCAGGACGCCACCGGCCCGGTCGGCTTCACCGCCACCTCGCTCTCCTCGGTCTCCGCCGAGCCCCCGTTGCTCTCGTTCGGCATCGGTACGGGCGCCTCCAGCTGGCCGGTGATCTCCGAGGCGCGCCATGTGGGCGTGCACATACTCGGGGAGCACCAGCGGGAGCTGGCCGCCACCTTCGCCCGCAGCGGCGCCGACCGGTTCGGGGCTCCCACCGGATGGCGTAGTGGGCCGAAGGGAGTTCCCGTCCTCGACGACGTGCTCGCCTGGCTGGTCTGCCGGGTGGTGGCACGCGTGCCGGCGGGTGACCACCGGATCGTCCTCGCCGAGGTGGTCATGGGTGACCCGTCGGGCGCCGGGCAGCCGCTGCTGTACCACCAGGGCCGCTTCAACGGTCTGCGAGACTGATTCCCGCCCGATTACGCAGGGTTGCCTACCTCACAGTTCAAAGCGCTTGCTTAGCGGGCACGGAATGCGGGAACGTAGGCGTCGTACTGGCGAGTAATATCTCGACCGGAGCGCAGGTCGCCCCGATCGGGATCGGCCGCTTCAGGCGCCTATGCTGCCTGGAAGAAGGCAGCCCGGAAATGACGATGCAGTAGGAGAGCCGGCGTGAGCTTGAGGATCGTTGTCACTGTGAAGTACGTGCCCGACGCCACTGGCGACCGGCACTTCGCCGATGACCTGACCGTCGACCGTGACGACGTGGACGGTCTGCTCTCCGAGCTGGACGAGTACGCGGTGGAGCAGGCGCTGCAGATCGCCGACGAGGCCGACGACGCCGAGATCACCGTGCTGACCGTGGGTCCCGAGGACGCCAAGGACGCGCTGCGCAAGGCGCTGTCGATGGGTGCCGACAAGGCCATCCATGTCGAGGACGACGACCTGCACGGCACCGACGCCATCGGCACCTCGCTGGTGCTGGCGAAGGCGATCGAGAAGGCCGGTTACGACCTGGTGATCTCCGGCATGGCGTCCACGGACGGCACGATGGGCGTGGTTCCCGCGCTGCTGGCCGAGCGTCTGGGTGTCCCGCAGGTGACGCTGCTGTCCGAGATCTCCGTCGAGGACGGCACGGTCAAGGGCCGCCGTGACGGCGACGCCGCCTCCGAGCAGCTCGAGGCCTCCCTCCCCGCGGTCGTGTCGGTCACCGACCAGTCGGGCGAGGCGCGTTACCCGTCCTTCAAGGGCATCATGGCGGCGAAGAAGAAGCCGGTTCAGTCCTGGGACCTGTCCGACCTCGACATCGAGGCGGAAGAGGTCGGCCTGGAAGGCGCCTGGACGGCTGTCGACGCCGCTACCGAACGCCCGGCGCGCACCGCCGGCACGATCGTCAAGGACGAGGGCGAGGGCGGCAAGCAGCTCGCCGAGTTCCTCGCGGGCCAGAAGTTCATCTAGGCCCCGCGGCCCGCCGCGGCCCCCGGCCCGGCTGAGGCCCGACTCCCTCACCGCCCCTCAGACTTCGCAATCCGCAGGAGCATTCCCATGGCTGAAGTTCTCGTCTACGTCGACCACGTGGACGGCGCCGTCCGCAAGCCCACCCTTGAGCTGCTGACCCTGGCCCGCCGCATCGGCGAGCCCGTCGCCGTCGCACTGGGCAACGGCGCCGCCGACACCGCCGCCGCCCTCGCCGAGCACGGCGCGGTGAAGGTCCTCACCCACGACGCCGCCGAGTACGCCGACTACCTCGTCGTACCCAAGGTCGACGCGCTGCAGGCCGCGGTCGAGGTCGTCTCCCCGGCCGCCGTGCTGGTGCCGTCCTCCGCCGAGGGCAAGGAGATCGCCGCGCGTCTGGCGGTGCGCATCGGCTCCGGCATCATCACCGACGCCATCGACCTCGAAGCCGGTGACGAGGGCCCGGTCGCGACGCAGTCGGTGTTCGCCGCCTCCTTCACCACCAAGTCCCGCATCTCCAAGGGCACCCCGGTCATCACGGTCAAGCCGAACTCCGCCGCCGTGGAGGCCGCTCCGGCCGCCGGCGCGGTCGAGGCGCTGGCCGTGACGTTCGGTGCGCTGGCCACCGGAACCAAGGTCACCGGCCGCACCCCGCGCGAGTCGACCGGGCGTCCGGAGCTGACCGAGGCCGCGATCGTCGTCTCCGGCGGCCGTGGCGTCAACGGCACCGAGAACTTCTCGATCATCGAGGCCCTCGCCGACTCCCTCGGCGCGGCTGTCGGCGCCTCCCGCGCCGCCGTCGACGCCGGCTGGTACCCGCACACCAACCAGGTCGGCCAGACCGGCAAGTCCGTCTCGCCGCAGCTCTACATCGCCAACGGCATCTCCGGCGCCATCCAGCACCGCGCCGGCATGCAGACCTCCAAGACCATCGTGGCCGTCAACAAGGACGCCGAGGCCCCGATCTTCGACCTCGTCGACTACGGCGTCGTCGGCGACCTCTTCGACGTGGTCCCGCAGCTCACCGAGGAGATCAACACCCGCAAGGGCTGAACCTCCTGACTCCTCCTGAGTCGTCCGAGGCCCCCGTGACCGCACGAACGGTCACGGGGGCCTCGGCTCATCCCAGGGTCACCGAGGCCTGCACCGGCAGATGGTCGCTCGGGTACAGCCCGTCGACGGAGAAGGTGTTCATCGCCGCCCAGTGCGTGGTCACCCCGGGCGAGGTGAGGATCCAGTCGATGCGCCGGCCGTCGGGCTTGAGCGCCCGGTAGCCGTGGTAGGTCCCGTACGCCGGGCTGCGCGAGGCCGCCCTGTCCCAGGCGTCCACGAGCCCGCTGTCCAGCATCAGGTCGTACACCCGGTTGTCGTGGGCGGCAGCGTTGAAGTCGCCGGTGACGATGACCGGCGCCGACCGGTCCCACCCCGCGATCGTCTCGCCGATGAGCCCCGCGGAGCGCTCCCGCGCGTACTGGCTGACGCTGTCCAGATGGGTGTTGAGTACGTAGAACTCCCGCCCCCCGTCGGCGAGATCGGCGAACTTGACCCAGGTCACCATGCGCAGCCAGTCCGCGTCCCAGGTGTTGGAGGCGATCGTGTACGGGGTGTCGGACAGCCAGAAGTGATCGAACTCGATCGGGTCGAGTCTGCGGGTGTCGTAGAGGATCGCCATGAACTCGTCCTTGCTGCCGCCCCCTCGGCCGGTGCCGATCCAGTCGTAGTGCCCGCCCAGATCCCTCTCGATCATGCGCAGCTGCTGGTACAGCCCCTCCTGGGTCCCGATGATGTGCGGTCGCTCGCGGCGCAGCAGCTCCCGCATCACCGGGCGGCGCACGGACCAGCGCGGTGTCTCGTCGACGACGGTCGCGAAGCGCACGTTGAACGTCATGACGTTCAGGGCACCCGCGTGCTCGCCGGCGGTCGCCGGTTGCGACGAGCCCGCCGTGGTCAGCAGCGGCACGGCGATGGCGGCGGCGGCCGCGGACCTGAGTCCTTGGCGGCGCGTCACTCCGACCTCTTTCGGCAACGCGATCTCCTCCCTCTGGGAGTCAGAATGAATCTTGCCCGATGAATACGGAAGAAGAGAGCGGGTCGGCAGTGACCAGGGGGAGAGCATGGGGAATCCCACTGCGAGACAGTGTTGACCAGGGTGAAGATCGCCAGTTAGCTTCGTTATACGGATTCTTGATTCCGCAGTGTGGAAAATGGAGGGTGTGGAATGGGGCAGGGCCGGCAGGAGAACGTGGCGACGAGTCTCGCGGGCGCCGTCAGCGAGGAGATCAGCGCCTCCCTCGCCCCCGTCGACGCGGAGCTGGAGCGCCGCTACCCGGGCGACCCGGGCACCCGCCAGCCCGTGCACACCGTCTACGTCCCCGGTGACGTCTTCGCCGCCGACACCCTCCGCACCTGGGGCGACCGGGCCCTCGCCGCCCTCGACGAGCACGCCCCCGACGCCACCTCCTTCGCCGCAGTCCTCGGCCTCGGCGAAGACCTCGCCGAGCCCGTGTACGACCGCGTCCGCGCCAAGCTGGAGCGCGAGCCGATCGAAGACCTGCGCGTCGACTTCGAGGACGGCTACGGGCCGCGCCCGGACGCCGAGGAGGACGAGGCCGCCGCCCACGCCGCCCGGCTGGTCGCGGAGGCGTACGCCAAGGGCACAGCGGCCCCGTACATGGGTATCCGCATGAAGTGCATGGAGGCGCCGGTACGCGACCGGGGCATCCGCACCCTCGACATCTTCCTCACCGGCCTGCTGGAGGCCGGCGGCCTGCCCGACGGGCTCGTCCTGACCCTGCCCAAGGTGACGTACGCCGAACAGGTCACCGCCATGGTCCGGCTCCTCGAAGCCTTCGAGAAGACGCGCGGCCTGGAGGCAGGCAGGATCGGCTTCGAGATCCAGATCGAGACCAGCCAGTCCATCCTCGCCGCCGACGGCACCGCCACCGTCGCCCGCATGATCGACGCCGCCCGGGGCCGCGCCACCGGTCTGCACTACGGCACCTTCGACTACAGTGCCTGCCTCGGCGTCTCCGCCGCCCACCAGGCCAGCGACCACCCGGCCGCCGACCACGCCAAGGCGATCATGCAGGTCGCGGCCGCCGGCACCGGCGTACGCGTCTCGGACGGCTCCACCAACGTCCTGCCGGTCGGCCCGACGGAGAACGTCCACGACGCCTGGCGACTGCACTACGGCCTCACCCGCCGCGCCCTGGCCCGCGCCTACTACCAGGGCTGGGACATGCACCCCGGCCACATCCCCACCCGCTACGCGGCCGTCTTCGCCTTCTACCGTGAGGGCTACGAGCAGGCCGCCGCCCGCCTCTCCCGCTACGCCAACCGCGCAGGCGGCGACGTGATGGACGAGCCCGCGACGGCCAAGGCCCTCAGCGGCTATCTGCTGCGGGGCCTGGACTGCGGCGCCCTCGACATCGACGAGGTGTCCGGGGCGACCGGCCTGGCCCGCGCCGATCTGGAGGGCTTCGCGGCACCCCGCCGCGCGGATCTGACGATCTCGTCCGGCCGGTAGGCGGGTGGGCCGGACGGCGGACAAGTAGCGGTCCTGTGACAGCAGTTGCCGCCGGTCCGGGGCGCCCCCACCCACGGCTTAGGCTGTACGCCATTCGTCGGTGTGTCACAGGAACGAGGCGCGGGTGTCTTCGGGGGCGAACGAACAGACGGACGGTGCCGGGCGGACTCTCGCCGGACGGTACCGGGTCGTGGAGCAGCTCGGACGCGGCGGCATGGGCGTCGTCTGGCGGGCCGTGGACGAGGTGCTCCACCGTGAGGTCGCCCTCAAGGAACTGCGCACGTACACGGACGCGGGCGCGCCCGAACTGGCCGACCTGGGACTGCGGATGCAGCGCGAGGCACGGGCCGCCGCCCGTGTCCGGCACCCCGGAGTCGTGGCCGTGCACGACGTGGCCGAGGTCGACGGGCGTCCGCTGATCGTCATGGAGCTGGTCGACGGGCCGTCCCTCGACGACGTCCTGCGCGACCGGGGTCTCCTCGACCCGCGCGAGGCGGCCGCCATCGGCGCCAAGGTCATGGACGCCCTCGGCGCCGCCCACCGGGTCGGCGTACTGCACCGTGACGTCAAGCCCGGCAACATCCTCCTGGACCGCTCGGGCCGCGTCGTCCTCACCGACTTCGGCATCGCCACCATGGAGGACCCGGGCGACGGCTCCGCCACCCACCTCACCCGCAGCGGCGAACTCGTCGGCTCCCTCGACTACCTGGCCCCCGAACGCGCCCAGGGCAACGACCCCGGCCCCGCCTCCGACGTATGGGCACTCGGCGCCACCCTGTACGCGGCCGTCGAGGGCGCCTCCCCGTTCCGGCGTACGTCCACCTGGTCGACGCTCACCGCGATCGTGGCCGACCCGCTGCCCGAACCCCAGCGGGCCGGACCGCTCGGGCCCGTCCTGCGACAGCTGATGGACAAGCGCCCGGAGCACCGTCCGGACGCCGACCGGGCCCGCGAGCTGCTGGAGGCCGTGGCCGCCGGGGGTACGCTCCCCTCCCCGGCGGCGGGGCAGGGCGGCCCGGCACCTCGGCCGAGAGCGGAGACCGAACGCAGCGTTCCGTCGGTGCCGCAGGGGTTCGGACCGCCG
>NZ_LRTR01000557.1 GCF_001550375.1 Streptomyces europaeiscabiei
CCGCAGCCGGTCCCGGGACCCGGCACGGGGGCATCCACGGCGGTCGACGGGCCCGGTGCGGGCACGCCGCAGGTGCCGGTACCCGCTTCCGGAGCCGCCACCACCGTGTCCTCGACCGGCAGTCGGCCCCGCAAGGGCCGCGCCCTCCTCGCCACCGTCGCCGTCACCGTCGTGCTCGCCGCCTCGGGCGTCACGGTCGCGCTGCTCACCGGGGACGACGACGCGCGGACGGGCGCTCGGCCCTCGGCCGACGAATCGATCAGCGGCACCCCCTCCCCGGGCCGCAGCCGGGGCACCGTCGACCTCTCCGACGACTCCGACGCCACCGAGGACGGGAAGGACGACAAGAAGTCCCCGAGCCCGAGCGAGAAGGTGAAGGAGGATGAGAGGGAGACCGAGGCGTCCGCCTCCCCGTCGAAGAACGCGAGCGGCGGCACCACCGGTGGCGGCTCAGGGGGTTCGGACACCTCCGGCGGCTCCACCAGCGGGGACACGACCGGAGGGGAGACCGAGGAGACGCCGGTCTGCCACTCGATCGGCGGCGGCAAGTACAACTGCACGGTCTGGACCACCGCGAAGTCCTACACCGCCGCCGGCACCGAGGTCGGCGTCCTCAAGCAGGGCATCAACTACTTCTACTGCCAGCAGAACCTGGGCCGTCGCGAGACCTCGGGCGAGTGGACCAACGTCTGGTGGGCGAAGACCGACGACGACAGCGGCAACACGAACGTCTGGGTCAGCGACGTCTACATCCAGGGCGGCGACAACGACGCCCCGGTGCCCGGCCTCCCCGTCTGCTGAGGCCGGGGCCCACGGCCCTACGCCCGCGGGTGGGGCCGCACGTACTGCTCCAGGCCCGACACCGTCGTCCACCTCTGTTCGGCGAACAGCTCCCTGCCCCGCAGGCACAGCCCTCGGTCGCCTCGCGCCCGGGCGCAGAACTCGTCGGGGGTGGTGCCGAACAGGTCGCGCAATCCGGCCGACGAGGCGAGGAGTTCGGCGATGAGCGGGCGCTGCCGGCCCGGGTGGGAGCGCGGGCCGGGGCCGCCGTCGCGCAGGACACCCCACCGGTTGACGTAGATCCAGGCATGGTCGAGGAGTTCACCCGACTCCAGCTCGACAGGGAAGTCGGCGGCGGGCAGGGCGGCCCGCTGGAAGTTGCCGGTCGGGGAGTCGGCGCCCTCGCTCGCGTCGACCACGGCGAGCTGCGCCTCGTCGAGCCAGGTGATGAACAGTTCGGCGGTGGAGCCGGGGGAGTGGAACGGCGACGCGGACAGGTAGCCGAGCAGGCTGACGTGGGCGGAGACGCCGATCCCGATGTCCGTGACCCTCGCCCTGACCATGGGGATACGGCACTCCACACCGTGCTCGGCCATCTTGTGGACGAGCTGCGCGGGGCAGGCGTTGGAGCCGACCGAGAGGACGGGGACCCGGTCCTCGAAGACGAGCGTGTCCAGCGGCAGCATCCGGTTGCCGTCCAGGAGCGCCGACTCGACAGGCCACGCGCCCGGATAGCTCAGTGGGTCCTCGCGCGGCGCCACGGCGAGGCCGAGCGCTTCGAGCGTACGGGGGTCGGGGGCGTCCAAGAGTCAGTCCGCGGGCGGGAGTTCGCCCGAGCCGCGGGCGATCAGCCTGGTGGGCAGCTCGATACGCTCGGGGGCGACGAGGGAGCCGTCCAGCTGCCGGAACAGGCGCTCGGCGGCGGTGCGGCCCAGCCGGGCGGGGTCCTGGGCGACCACGGTGATGCCCGGCCGGAGCAGATCGGCCAGCTCGAAGTCGTCGAAGCCGACGAGGGCGACCGGACGGGTGTGTCCGGCGAGGACCCGCACGACCGTCACCGTCACCCGGTTGTTGCCCGCGAAGACCGCCGTGACGGGCGACGGACCGGACAGCATGTCCTCGGCCGCCCTGCGGACCCGCTCGGGGTCGGTGACGCCCAGGGACATCCACGCGTCCTCGACCTGTATCCCGGCGTCCTCCATGGCCGCCCGGTAGCCGCGCAGCCGCTCGGCGGCCGTGTGGATGCGGGGCATGTCGCCGATGAAGCCGATGCGGCGGTGGCCGTGGGCGATGAGGTGGGCGACGCCGTCGCGAGCCCCGCCGAAGCTGTCCGACAGCACCACGTCGGCGTCGATCCGCCCGGCCGGGCGGTCCACGAACACCGTGGCGACACCCGCCCTGATCTCGGGCTCCAGATACCGGTGGTCGTCACCGGCCGGAATGATCACCAGCCCGTCGACGCGGCGGGCGCACAGCGCCAGCGCCAGCTCCTGCTCGCGATCAGGGTCCTCGGCGCTGGAGCCGTTGATCAGCAGCGAACCGTGGGCGCGGGACACCTCCTCCACCGCCCGGCTGAGCGGACCGTAGAACGGGTCGGCGAGGTCCTCCAGGACCAGGCCGATGCTGGCCGTACGGCCCTTGCGCAGCACCCGCGCGCTGTCGTTGCGCCGGAAGCCGAGCGCCTCGATCGCCTCCTGGACGCGGCGCTCGGTGTCCGAGGTGACGCCCGGCTCGCCGTTCACCACCCGGGAGACCGTCTTCAGACCCACCCCGGCCCGGGCCGCGACGTCCTTCATCGTGGGACGGTTGCCGTAGCGGTTCTCGGGGCGGCGGGCGATGCCGTTGGCGGGCTCGGGCACTATGCGCTGTCCTGTCCTGTCGTCCACGGGTGTGGTCGGTGGTGCCGTGTCGGAATTGTGCGGCTGTTGAGGATGTGGCGTCGAGCATAGAGCCTGGACAACGTTGTCACGGCCGGGGGAGACTGTCTATCGCATTCTCTGGCCGGCGCCCCCCACCAGGCGAGCGTCGTGCTGCCCGTTTCCGGCCGGAGATCCGGGCGTCGCTCTGTTCGGGCGCCCGGTAGGAGACTCGCAGCGGGAGAACTGACACTGATGCAGACCGACCTCGTGGCCGCGCTCGACATCGGCGGCACCAAGATCGCCGGGGCGCTGGTGGACGGCCACGGCCGGATCCTGGTGCGCGCGCAGGGCCCGACGCCCGCGCAGGAGGACGGCGACACCGTCATGCGGGCCGTGGAAGAGGTGCTCGGCGAGCTGACAGCCGACCCGCTGTGGGGCGGGGCCGCGGCCGTCGGGATCGGCAGCGCAGGACCGGTGGACGCCTCGGCCGGCACGGTGAGTCCGGTGAACGTCCCCGGCTGGCGCGGCTTCCCCCTCGTCGAGCGGGTCCGGGCGGCGACCGGCGGGCTCCCCGTCGAACTGATCGGCGACGGTGTGGCCATCACGGCCGCCGAGCACTGGCAGGGCGCCGCGCGCGGCCACGACAACGCGCTGTGCATGGTCGTCTCGACGGGCGTCGGCGGCGGCCTCGTCCTCGGTGGAATGCTGCACGCGGGCCCCACCGGGAACGCCGGCCATATCGGTCACATCAGCGTCGACCTCGACGGTGACGCCTGCCCGTGCGGCGCCCGCGGCTGTGTCGAGCGCATCGCGAGCGGCCCCAACATCGCCCGACGCGCGCTGGAGAACGGCTGGCGGCCCGGCCCCGACGGGGACACCTCGGCCGCGGCGGTCGCCGTCGCCGCGAAGGCCGGTGACCCGATCGCAGTGGCCTCCTTCGAACGCGCCGCCCAGGCCCTCGCCGCCGGTATCGCCGCCACCGCCACCCTCGTCGAGATCGACATCGCCGTCATCGGCGGCGGCGTCGCGAACGCCGGCGACGTTCTCTTCGCCCCCCTCCGCACCGCCCTCAAGGACTACGCCACCCTGTCCTTCGTCCAGCACCTCACCATCGCCCCCGCCGTGATGGGCACGGACGCGGGCCTGGTGGGCGCCGCCGCGGCGGCGC
>NZ_LRTR01000558.1 GCF_001550375.1 Streptomyces europaeiscabiei
GTCCCGTGCGGCGTGGGTGCGTGCGGTGGTGGCGTCCGGGCTGTCCGCCGTGTTCGTGCTGCTCCCCGCCCCGTGCGGTGCGGCGGCCGTGCGGATGGTGGAGGCCGCGTCCGGCCCCGCGGGCGAGCCGGGCGTTCATCCCATGGCGAGTGGAGGCCGGGGCGAAACGCCGGCAACCGGCCGTGACCCCTCGGGGCGTTCCGCAGTTGAGCGGGGCATGAAGAAGCGCAGCATGCTCGCCATCGCCTCCCTCGCCACCGGATTCGTCGTCGCGGCCATCACGCCGTCGCACGGTCTCGAGGCCGCGGACGCGCTCGGGAAGACGGACGGCCTGAGCAAACTGGACGTCGAGGGCACCCTCGGCAAGGTCGGCAAGGTCGGCAAGACGGTCTCCAGCGACAGCCTGGCCGGGGTCGACGAGGACGCCCTGGGGGGCCATGCGGACCAGGAGGGCAAGGGCGGCAAGGAGGGCTGACACTCCTGTGGAGGACAGCGGATTCTCCGTCCGCCTCCCCTCGCTCGCGGGCGGCGGGTCCCCCACCGGGTGG
>NZ_LRTR01000559.1 GCF_001550375.1 Streptomyces europaeiscabiei
TGATGCGGGGGAGCGGCAGCCCCATGACACGCAGCGCGCCGTCCTGCTCGGGCAGCACCTGGCCGCCCGCGTATTTCGGCTCCTCATCAGCGGCTGGTTTCCGTGGCGGAGTGGAGGGCAAGCCTCAGGGGGTCAACAGAAGAGGGGGAACCGTGATCGTCTGGATCAACGGTGCGTTCGGTGCGGGGAAGACCACCACCGCACGGGAACTGATCGAACTGATCCCGAACAGCACGCTCTTCGACCCCGAGGTCATCGGCGGCACACTGACGCATCTGCTGCCGGCCAAACGCCTCGCCGAGGTCGGCGACTTCCAGGACCTGCCGAGCTGGCGACGGCTCGTGGTCGACACCGCCGCCGCCCTGCTCGCCGAGCTGGGCGGCACCCTCGTGGTCCCCATGACCCTGCTCCGCCAGGAGTACCGCGACGAGATCTTCGGCGGCCTCGCCTCCCGCCGCATACCCGTACGGCATCTGCTCCTGGCCCCGGCCGAAACGATACTGCGGGAGCGAATAGCCGGGCGGGAGATACCGCCCGACCTCCCCGACGGCGAGATGCGGATGCGCCAATGGGCGTACGACCACATCACTCCCTACCGCGCCGCCCTGGGCGGCTGGCTCACCGCCGATGCCCACCTCGTCGACACCGGCGCCCTCACCCCGTACGAGACCGCGCGGCGCATCGCCGACGCCGTGGCCGCCGACGACGTACCCGTGTGCGACATCGTGCAGACCCCCGAGCCGACCGCCGAGACGGTCGCCGCGGGGGTCCTCCTGTTCGACGAGGACGACCGGGTCCTGCTGGTCGATCCGACCTACAAGGCCGGCTGGGAGTTCCCCGGCGGGGTCGTGGAGGCCGGGGAGGCGCCGGCGCGGGCGGGTGTGCGTGAGGTTCAGGAGGAGACCGGGATACGGCTGGACGATGTGCCCCGGCTACTGGTGGTGGACTGGGAGGCGCCCGCGCCGCCCCGGTACGGCGGACTGCGCCTGCTCTTCGACGGGGGCCGACTCGATGTCAGCGGGGCGCAGCGGCCCGTGCTGCCCGGGCCCGAGTTGCGTGACTGGCGGTTCGTGACCGAGGAGGAGGCCGCAGATCTGCTGCCGCCGGTGCGGTTCGAGCGGCTGCGGTGGGCCCTGCGGGCGCGGGAGCGGGGCGCTGCGCTGTACTTGGAGGCCGGTGTGCCGGTGTGAGGGTCGCCGCCGCCGTTTCAGGCAGGTCGTGGGGCGGCTGCGGGTGATGTGTGGTCGCTCGCGCAGTTCCCCGCGCCCCTGAGGGGCGCGGCACCGCACCGGCGTTGCATTGTTCGCTCAGTTCGCCGCGTAGTTGCGCAGGAACAGAGCCTCCGTCACCGACATGCGCTCCAGTTCCTCCGGGGACACGCTCTCGTTGACCGCGTGGATCTGGGCCTCGGGTTCGCTGAGGCCGATGAGGAGGATCTCGGCGTCGGGGTAGAGGGCGGCGAGGGTGTTGCAGAGCGGGATGGAGCCGCCGTGGCCCGCGTACTGCATTTCCTGGCCCGGGTAGGCGACGGCCATGGCCGAGGCCATCGCCTCGTACGCCGGGCTGGTGGTGTCGGCGCGGAACGCCTGGCCGTGGCCGATCGGTTCGCAGCTCACCCGGGCGCCCCACGGAGTGTGCGCCACCAGGTGCGCTTCGAGCAGCTTGGCCGCGTGCCCGACATCGACGCCCGGCGGGACGCGCAGGCCGATCAGGGCGCGGGCGCTCGCCTGGATCGACGGGGTCGCGCCGACCACGGGCGGGGCGTCGATGCCGAGCACGGTGGCGGCCGGGCGCGCCCAGATGCGGTCGGCGACCGTGTCCGCGCCGACCAGCTCCACGCCGTCCAGCACCTTGGCGTCCTTGCGGAACTGCGCGTCGGTGTACTGCAGGCCGTCCCACGTCCCGTCGCTCGCGAGTCCGTCGACGGTCGTCGTGCCGTCCGCGGCGCGCAGCGAGTCGAGGACGCGGATCAGCGCGGCCAGCGCGTCGGGGGCCGCGCCGCCGAACTGGCCCGAGTGCAGATTGCCTTGGAGGGCGTCGATCCGCACGCGCAGGAGGATCATGCCGCGCAGGGAGGCGGTGACCGTCGGCAGGCCGGCGCGGAAGTTGCCCGCGTCGCCGATGACGACGGTGTCGGCGGCGAGCAGCTCCGGGTGCGCCTCGGCGTACTGCTGGAGGCCGCCCGTGCCCATCTCCTCGGAGCCCTCGGCGATCACCTTGATGTGGACGGGCACCCCGCCGTTCGCCTTCAGGGCCCGCAGCGCGAGCAGGTGCATGAGCACGCCGCCCTTGCAGTCGGCGGCGCCGCGCCCGTACCAGCGGCCGTCGCGCTCGGTCAGCTCGAACGGCGGCGACACCCAGGCGGCCTCGTCCAGCGGCGGCTGCACGTCGTAGTGCGCGTAGAGCAGGACGGTTTTCGCGCCCTCGGGCCCCGGGAGGTAGCCGTACACGGACCGGGTGCCGTCGGGGGTGTCGAGCAGGGCCACGTCCTGGAAGCCCTCGGCGCGCAGCGCGTCGGCGACCCAGCGCGCGGCGCCCTCGCTCTCGCTCCTCGGGTACTGGTCGAAGTCCGCCACCGACTTGAAGGCCACCAGTTCGGTGAGCTCCTCCTTCGCCCGGGGAATCAGCGAGGCGACGGTCTCGGCGACCTGGTTCGACGGCATGGGCACGCTCCTCGTGGGTGCGACGTTGTCCTTGGGGGTATGCGGCTGCGTACGCGCTTACCCGGAGTGTCGGTGTAGGGCGCACGCGCTGCCGATCCTGCCACAGCGGTCCTCGGCGTCACCCGCCGTAGGATGCGTGGGACAGGTGCGGCAGGCGGCTGGATCGGGAGCAGTAGACCATCGTGAGCAGCGAGAACTCTTCGGCGGACGACGTACAGCGGGTGTGGGACGTCGTCGTGGTGGGCGCGGGCCCCGCAGGGGCTTCGGCCGCCTACGCGGCGGCGGTCGCGGGACGCAGCGTCCTGATGCTGGAGAAGGCGGAACTGCCGCGGTACAAGACGTGCGGCGGCGGCATCATCGGTCCCTCGCGCGACTCGCTGCCGCCCGGCTTCGAGCTGCCCCTCAAGGACCGGGTGCACGCGGTCACCTTCTCCCTCGACGGCCGTTACGCCCGGACGCGCAAGTCCAAGCAGATGCTGTTCGGCCTGATCAACCGGCCCGAGTTCGACCACCAGCTCGTCGAGCACGCCCAGAAGGCGGGCGCCGAACTGCGTACGGGTGTCACGGTCACCCGGGTCGAGCAGCACGGCTCGGCCGTGCCGGACCGGCGGACGGTCGCCGTTGTTCTGCAGGGCGGCGAGACGCTGCTCGCGCGGGCCGTCGTCGGGGCGGACGGCAGCGCCAGCCGCATAGGGGCACATGTCGGGGTGAAGCTCGAACAGGTCGACCTCGGCCTGGAGGCGGAGATCCCCGTTCCGGAGACCGTCGCCGAGGACTGGAAGGGTCGCGTCCTCATCGACTGGGGCCCGATGCCCGGCAGTTACGGGTGGGTCTTCCCCAAGGGCGACACCCTGACCGTCGGCGTGATCTCCGCGCGCGGTGAGGGCGCCGCCACCAAGCGGTACCTGGAGGACTTCATCGGGCGGCTCGGCCTCGCCGGCTTCGAACCGAGCGTCTCCTCCGGGCACTTGACGCGTTGCCGTGCCGACGACTCGCCGCTCTCCCGGGGGCGCGTACTGGTCTGCGGCGACGCGGCGGGGCTGCTGGAGCCGTGGACGCGGGAGGGCATCTCCTTCGCGCTGCGGTCGGGGCGGCTCGCAGGGGAGTGGGCGGTGCGGATCGCCGAGGCCCACGACGCGGTGGACACGCGCCGCCAGGCCCTCAACTACGCGTTCGCCGTGAAGGCGGGGCTCGGCGTCGAGATGAGCGTCGGCAAGCGGCTGCTGGTCGCCTTCGAGCGGCGGCCGGGCCTCTTCCACGCGGCGCTCACCGGGTTCCGGCCCGCCTGGCGGGCCTTCGTCGACATCACGCGCGGGTCGACCTCTCTGGGCGAGATCGTCCGCAGCCACCCGATCGCGCAGCGCGCGCTGACCGCGTTCGACAAGTAGGCCCGGAGAGCTAGCGGTTCGACGAGCGGGCCCGGCACCGCTGGACCGCCGCGCCCGCACAGCCGCCGGCACCCCGGCCGGTCACCGCTCGACGGTGATCCGGAAGACGGGGTGCTTCGGCGCGGCGGCGAGCAGCTCCTCGTCGGTGGAGTCGGCGCTGACGTCGCCGAAGAACCGGCCCACCTCCCAGCCCCACTTCTTGAGGTAGGTGCGCAGGACGACGGGCTTCTCCTCGTCGGACAGCTCGACGGCCGTGAACTCCTGCACCCGGCGGCCGACCTGGAGCCGCCCGCCGCCCGCCGCCCGCATGTTGCGCACCCACTCGGAGTGGCCGCGCGCCGAGACGAGGTAGGGGCCGCCCTCGTACGGCAACGGGTTGACCGGCAGTCGACGCCACTCGCCGCTCTTGCGCCCACGCACCGAGAGCTCGGCCGTGCCGAGGAGACTGACGCCGCGGCGGGCGAGCCAGCCGATGAAGCCGTTGAGCGCCCGGTCGAACGGGTTGGCCTTGATGTAGTGGGGCGACGACGACATGGGGGTCCTCCCGTAGTGGTGGAGCGACTCGCCGTGGGTTCAGAAGCGGCGAACACTTTGGAGAGCACTGCTCTCGCTTGAGGGCAGTGTGCACGAGATCGGTGCTCCGAAGCAAGAGCAGTGCTCACATTCGCGACTCGCGCTCTACTTCGCATGCGGCGCTCCAATAAGTGAGCGCCGCTCTAAAACGTGTGCAGTGCTCTGCCTCTATGGCACACTGCTGTACATGAGCACAGCACGAGGAGCCCGCGCCCGCGCCCGGATCGAGGTCACCGCAGCCATCAAGGACGAGGCGCGCAGACAGCTCGCCGCCGAGGGTGCCGCCAAGCTGTCGCTGCGAGCCGTGGCGCGCGAGCTCGGCATGGTCTCCTCCGCGCTGTACCGCTACTTCCCGAGCCGCGACGACCTGCTGACCGCGCTGATCATCGACGCCTACGACTCCTTGGGCGAGGCCACCGAGGCCGCGCACGCGAAGGCCGTCGGGGAGAGCCCGGCGGGGCAGTGGGTCGCGGTGTGTGAAGGGGTGCGGGAGTGGGCGTTGGCGCGACCGCACGAGTACGCGTTGATCTACGGTTCGCCCGTGCCCGGGTACGCCGCGCCCGCTACGACCCTGCCGGCCGCGGCCCGGGGCGGGCAGGTGCTGATCCGGATCGTGCGCGACGCCTATCAGGCGAAGGGTGTGGCCCAGTGGAAGCTGCCCGCCGAACTCCGACCCGAGGCGCGGCGGATCGCCGAGGAGTTCGCGCCCGACCTCCCGCCGGAGGTGATCACGGTGCTGGTCGGCGCGTGGGCGCAACTGTTCGGGCTGATCAGCTTCGAGGTGTTCGGGCAGTTCAACCGGGTGGTCGAGGACCGGGATGTGTTCTTCCGGCACGCGGCGGGCCAACTCGCCCACCATGTCGGTCTGGTGTTCCCGCAGTCCGAGGCGGCGGAGCGCTGACGTTCCCCGGGACGGGCAGGGTGTACTTCGGCGGGAGTACGCGTGATCACCTCGCTCGGGTGACGTCGTGCCGGGTGGGCGGCGTCTAGCGTGGCAGCCATGGCGGAGCAGGGTGCGGAGGCGGGCGGCCTCCCGATGCGAGGTGGGCCGCCGTGGCGACGGTGGTACGGGGGCGGGCCCCCGTGGTGGAACCGGCCGGACGGCGACGACGCACGCCCGCGCCTGCCTTGGCGTTCCACCGCGGTGGTCGCCGTCTTCGTCGTGGTCAGCTCCAACGCGGCCGCCGAGTTCCAGCAGGGCGAGCGCGCCTCGCTCGACCCCTTCGCGCGCGTCCTGCTGCTCCTGGGCGCCGTCCTGCTGCTGTGGCGGTGGCGGCGGCCGGTGCTCGTCGCCTTCGGGACCGCCGCGACCGCCATGGTGTATCTGGGGGCCGGATATCCGTACGGGCCGGTGTTCCTCACCGTCGCCGTCGGCTGCTTCAGCGCGATCGTCGCCGGGCACCGCACGGCCGCCTGGACGGCGATGGGGGCGCTGTGGGTGGGGCATGTGCTGGTGGCGCACTGGCTGTTCCGGTGGCTGCCGCCGGGCGGGGACGACGCCGCGAGCTGGGGGCAGGAGATCGTCGTCGTGGCCTGGGGCGTGGCGATCGTCGCGCTCTCGGAGCTGGCCCGGACCCGGCGCGAGCAGTGGGCCCGGGAGCGGGCCGAGCGAGCGCGGGCGGCCCGGCGGCGGGCCGACGAGGAGCGGCTGCGGATCGCCCGCGAACTGCACGACGTCCTCGCCCACAGCATCTCGGTGATCAACGTCCAGGCGGGCGTCGGCCTGGCGCTCCTCGACTCCGACCCGGAACAGGCGCGCACCGCGCTCACCACCATCAAGGCCGCGAGCAAGGAGGCCCTGGGCGAGGTCCGTCAGGTCCTCGACACCCTCCGGACGCCCGGCGACGCCCCGCGCACCCCGGCCCCGGGGCTCGACCGCCTCCCCGAACTCGTCGAGCAGGCGGCGGGCGCGGGCCTGACCGTCGTGATCGAGGGCGAGGCGCCGGAGCTGTCGACGGGCACCGATCTCGCCGCGTTCCGCATCGTCCAGGAGGCACTCACCAACGTCGTACGGCACTCGGGATCGCGCCGCGCGCGCGTGGACCTCGATCACGACGGCCGTGAGCTGCGGCTGCGGATCGACGACGACGGACCCGCGACCGGCACCGACGTGGGCGGCAGCGGCAACGGACTCGTCGGGATGCGGGAGCGGGCCGCCGGGCTCGGTGGCACGATCGAGGCGGGCCCGCGCGTCGACGGTGGGTTCAGGGTGCTCGCCGTACTGCCGGTACGGTCCCACGAGGTGGAGGAGGACCGGTGATCCGCGTACTGCTGGCCGACGACCAGGCTCTGGTGAGGGCCGGGTTCAAGGCGCTGCTCGACGCCCAGCCCGACATCGAGGTGACCGGGGAGGCCGCCGACGGTGAGGAGGCGTTGCGCAGGGTGCGCGAACTCCGCCCGGACGTGGTCCTGATGGACATCCGTATGCCCCTGCTCGACGGCCTCGCCGCGACCCGGCGCATCACCGACGACCCGGGGCTCGCTCAGGTCAGGGTCGTCATGCTGACCACCTTCGAGCTCGACGAGTACGTCTTCGAGGCGATCCGGTCCGGCGCGTCGGGCTTTCTCGTCAAGGACACCGAGCCGGACGAACTGGTGCGCGCGGTACGGGCGGTGGTGGAGGGCGACGCGCTGCTGTCGCCGGGGGTGACGCGGCGGCTGATCTCCGAGTTCGCGGCCCGTTCCAAGGAACCGGCGGCCGTCGCCTCCCTCGCCGGACTCACCGAGCGGGAGCGGGAGGTGATGGCCCTTGTCGGCATCGGACTGACCAACGACGAGATCGCCCGCCGTCTCGTCGTCAGCCCGTTGACCGCCAAGACGCATGTGAGCCGCACGATGGTGAAGCTGGGTGCCCGCGACCGCGCCCAACTCGTCGTGCTGGCCTACGAGTCGGGGTTGGTGCGGCCGGGCTGGCTGGGCTGAGCCGGGCCCGGCCGACCCGGTTTTGCGGGAGCCCGTCCCAACGAGCGCGTGGCGCGCCGGAAGCGGGTCAGCACGATCGTGACGACCGCGACGAACACCACCACGGTCACGGTGAACGCGAGGGCGCCGAGCAGGCTCCACCGGCCGCGCAGGGAACCGAACAGGTTTGGCAGGAACTCGGTCACACCGAAGTAGGCCGCGCCCGCCGGCACCGACCCCGCGAAGAGCGCGAAACCGATCTCCGTGGTCATCGCGTCCCGTTCGGCCTGGGTTCGTCTCCCCATGAGCCGAGTGTGGGGGCGGCGGGCCCACCCGACAAGGCAGTTGGCGCACCCGTCGGGCCCGGTTCAGTCGATGCCCGAGGTCTCCCGCCACAGTTCCGCGAGTGAGGCGTCGCCCACGACGGCAGGGAGGGGCAGCCGGTTCCACAGGGACAGGTACAGCCGGGGCGCCGGGCCCGCGATCTCGCAGTCGGGGTCCCTCGCCTGCGACGCCTCCACGCGTTCTGCCACGGGTGGTTCGGACGACAGCCGTACGGTCCAGACGGCGCCGGTGTCGGTCGCCCGCACCTGGAGGACACGCGGTGTCCCGGTGCGCACCCGGCTCCTGTCGCGGGCGTGGAAGCCGAGCAGCAGTTCGTCGATGCCGTCGACGGCGAAGTCCACGGAGGGTTCGCCGAGTTCGCCGCCGAGCGCGGATTCCGCGTCGGCACGGTGCACCGCCGTCTCGTGGGCCTGGCGGCGCGCCCAGAAGGCCAGTGGGGACGGGGCGGGAAGGAAGGTCCAGCAGTCCATGTCGGCCGGGGCGGAGCGGAGGGTGTCGACGAGGCGCCGGTGCCCGTCCTCGAACCAGGTCAGCAGGGCGTCACCGTCCAGCTCCGGGCCGCTGACGAAGGGGTGGGGCGTGGAACGGCCCTCGGCGAGGTGGGCCGTGGCCCAGCGGTGCACGGCCCCCGTGTGCCGGACCAGGTCCCGCACCCGCCACTCGGGGCACGTCGGCACCGCGGTGTCCGTACCGGCCTTCCGGGCGGCCGTGGCGAGCAGCCGGCCCTCCTCGTCCAGCGCTCTGATGTACTCGGCAGTCTCCATGGGGCGAGTCTGCCGGATGAAGCGCGCTCGAAGCACCCGCCCGAGCCGGGGCGGGCGCTTCGGTTCACCGGTGGACGGTCCGGGGCGTCAGGGCGTCGCCCGGATCCGGCCGGCGCGGCGCGTTCCCGCCCCCGGTTCCTCGTGCGCCAGCCACTCGGCGACGCTGTGGGCGATCGGCTGGCCGGTGTCCATCTCCACGAACCCGAACTGGCCGGACTGGTTGCACTCCAGAAACCACCAGATCCCGTCCGCGTCCTCCGCGAAGTCGAAGGCCCCGTACGAGAGTTCGGCGTCGCGGAGGTAGGCGCGCACGGCCGTGCCGGTGCGTTCCGGGACGTCCACCGGTTCCCAGGGCGCGGTGGAGGGGGCGAAGCGGACGTCCACCTCGTCGGGGTGCGCGTCCGGGGCGACCGCCTTGCGGGCGGCCAGCATCCGGTCGCCGACGACGGTGAGCCGGATGTCGGCGGTCTTGGCGATCCGGCGCTGCAACAGCGTCGGGCCGAACGCGACGGCGGTGAAGTCGGTGCCGGGCGCGATACGGCTGGTGGGGACCGTCCGGGCGGGTTCCTGCGGGTGGGTGCCGGAGACCGGCTTCACCACCAGGTCCGGGAAGCGCTCGGCGAAGTCACGGGCGGCCTGCGGGAACGTGGTGATCAGCGTGGCCGGTACGGGGAGCCCGCAGTGCTGGGCGTGGCGGAGCTGCCACGGCTTGTGCCGGGCCCTGCGGGCCGCGTCCGGGTCGTTCATCCACCGCGCGTCCGTGCCCCGCAGCATGCCGTACAGGGCCTGCGAGGACTCCTCGGTGAGCCAGGGGGACGGCTCGGCGACCCGGGTGGCCGGAACGCCGGGCCGGCGCAGCCAGACGGACCGCAGCCCGCTCATGCTCACCAGACGCCCGCCGGCGGACAGATGCCCGCGGAAGGAGCCGTGCACGTACTCCCCGGAGAGTGCCACCGCGCCGGGCAGCTCGGCGGGATCGAGCCGGACCACCGGTACGCCGGTCCTGTGGAGTTGCGCCACCACCAGGTCCGCCGTCACATCCTGTTCGCAGGTGAGGATCAACACCGTCATCGTCGCGGGTCCGCGTTCAGTCGTCGAAATGGGTCTTCGATCCCGCAGTGGACGTCGTCGCCCCCAATTCCCGCATAAGACCCTGGTCATGCGCGGCTATCCGCCCGTCGGCGAGCACGTTCAACTGCAGCCCGGAGTCGTAGGTGTACGGAGCGCTGAACTCCAACTGCTCAGCGGCGCGAGCGTAGTTGAGCACGAACAGTCGCATCGTTTCTCCTTGTTCGGGACCATCCGGAAAACCGGATGGTGACGCTCCGGCCGCCCTCTGTCCGGCCGGGTCGCAGTGCCTCCAGGGAGTTATACGAATCGAACGACTGAATGGTTGCCTCATGTTCTCGGAGGGCTGACTTCCTGCACCGCGAGGTGTCACGGGACAACGGTGAGTGGTCATTCGGCGGCCGAGTGACGGGTGGCGAACGCGATGCCGGAGGCGAACGCGGCGAGTACCGCGACGCTTGTGAGCGCGGCGGGCAGAGAGATCCATTCGGCCATGAAACCGATCGCGGGCGGGCCGAGGAGCATGCCGAGATAGCCGAGGGTGGAGGCGGTGGCCACACCGCCGGGCCCCGCCAGCGCGCCGGCGCGTTGGATGGCGACGGGGAAGATGTTGGCGAGGCCCAGCCCGGTGACCGCGAAGCCGAGCAGCGTCGCCCACACGGAGGGGGCGAGGGAGCCGAGCAGCATGCCGACCGTCGCGGTCACGCCACCGGCCACGAGCACCGTGGTCCTGCCCAGGCGTTCGAGGAGGGTCGTCCCGGTGAGCCGGCCGATCGTCATGGCGAGCGCGAAACACGAGTAACCGATCGCCGCGACGCCGGGCGAGGTGTCCAGGTCCGCCTCCAGGTGCAGGGCGCCCCAGTCGGCCAGGGCCCCCTCGCCGTACGCCGTGCACCCGGCGATCAGGCCGAGGACGACCACCAGGCCACGCGTACGGCCGTCGAGGCGGCGGGGGCCTCTCTCGCGGGCGTCCTGCTCGGAGGTACGGTCCGCGGGTGCCGGGGGCTCGTGGCGCAGCAGGGTGGGTGCGGCGACGGCGGTCACCAGCAGGCCGATCACGGTGATGCCGAGCAGATGGCGTGTGGGGGACAGGGAGCCCGCGACCAGGCCGCCGAGCCCCGCCCCGAGCATGCCGCCGAGGCTGAACGCGGCGTGGAAGCTGGGCATGACGGGCCGCCCCAGCGCGGCCACCAGGTCCACGGCGGCGCTGTTGAAGGCGACGTTGATCCCGCCGAAGGCCGCGCCGAAGACCAGCAGTACCGCGCCCAGCGCGAGTGCCGAGTGGGTGAGCGGGGGCAGTGCCACGCCGAGCGACAGCAGGACGGCGCAGGCGACCGTCACCGGGTGGCTGCCGAAGCGGCGGCAGAGCCGGCCGGTGAGCATCATCGTGATCACCGCCCCGGCGGACACGCCCAGCAGTGCGAGGCCCAGCGCGCCGGGCGACGCACCGGTCTGTTCCTTGATCGCGGGGATCCTGACCACCCAGCCGGCGAAGACGAAGCCGTCGAGTGCGAAGAAGGCGGTGATGGCGATGCGGAGGGCGCGCAGGCGGGTGGGGGCGCTGTCATGTCCCGGCACGCCGTTGTGCGTTCGGGTTCTGTCCATTCGCGGCACGGAACCAGGCTAGGTGCCGCTGTCGCCGGATTCGCGCCTCATTCCGGCCCCTCCGCCCGCCCACATCACCCGTCGGTGAGCCGATGCCGGGGGCCGCCTCTGGGGCAAGGGTGCCGAGGCATCGGCGGGGCACAGCGCGGGTGTTCACGTGCGCCCGTTTCACATGCGCGTACAACTAATGTGCTTGACACCTTCCCGGGCGGACGACGTAGGTTGAAGCGACAGGCACTGGACGGGTGGAGGCCCTGATGCGCGTACGTGACGCGGCACCGCACGGTGCCGGCGCGGGCACGCGGCTGATCACCCGGCGGCATGTGGACTACTGCCGTACCGCCTCCGCCGTCTGTCCTTCCGCACGCGCCTGACCCCCGTCGGCCCCGCGGGCCGGCCGTCTCGTCGTGCCCTCGGAAGGAACCCCATGTCCGGCCCCGCCCTGCGCCTCGCCGTCGAACTCGACGGTGACGGCGCCCATCCCGCGGCCTGGCGCCGCGCCGCCCACGCTCCCGACCATCTGCTGACCCCGCGCCGGGTGGCGCGTGTCGCCGCCGCCGCGGAGAACGCCGGGTTCACGCTGCTCACCCTGGACGACGGCGCGCTGCCGCCCGGTCACGTGCCCGACACGGTCGGCCGGATCGGCGCGGTGGAGCGGGCCGCGTTCATCGCCGCGTCGACGAGCGTCGCCGGTGTCGCACCGGTCGTCCCCCTCACGTACGCCGAACCGTTCCATGTCTCCAGCCAGTTGGCGTCCCTCGACCACATCTCCGTCGGGCGCGCCGGGTGGGTGGTCGGCGAGGAGACGCGGCCCGAAGCGGCACGTGCCTGGGGCCGCCCCCTCGTCGAAGGGGCCGCAGCCCGGGCACGCGAGTCCCGTGACGGTGTCGAGGCGGTACGCGCGCTGTGGGACTCGTGGGAGGACGACGCGGTCGTCCGTTCCGTGGCCACCAGCCGGTATCTCGACCGCGACCGGCTCCACCACATCGACTTCACCGGCGACACCTTCACGGTGAAGGGCCCCGCGATCGTGCCGCGTCCCCCGCAGGGGCAGGTCGTCGTGCTCGGCCACCCCGGTCCGGTGCCCGCCGAGCAGCTCGACGTCGCCCTCGTCGCGGGCCGCGAC
>NZ_LRTR01000056.1 GCF_001550375.1 Streptomyces europaeiscabiei
GGTCCGCGTCCCGGAGCGGGCCGGGCTGCCGGAACTCGGCGAGGTCGACTTCGTCCTCGTCCACGGCCGCCGCCCGGGAGCGGCGGCGGGCGCCGCCGACGCCCTCGCGGCCGCCATCCTCTCCGGTGGCGACCGGCTCCACGGCCGTGCGCGAGGGGTGTGACGGGAGAAGGCCATCCTCGTGTCGGCGTCCCGTCCCCACCGGCGCGTCAGACGTGAGCGGTGTTCGCGTTTCCCCAGGCCAGACCGTGCGCAAAGGAACGCGCACCGTAACCGGAGCGTGCGGATTCAGTGGAGATCGCCTCCCGGAACTTACTGCGGCGTCAGGCATCGCGCCGGAGACCTCCCCATCTGCGTCGGTTTTTCGGCACCGACGCGCGTCATCCATCCCAATGCGCCCCCTTCACAACCCTCCCGTCCGTTCTCCCGGTGAGGTAGCTTTCACGCGCTGTGCGGAGCGCCACGAGGAGCGGGTTTGCGCGAGTTCACCAACCCCCCGTTGGCGTCGGCGCCGCCGGTGGGCGGCCTGGCCGACGTCGTCTTCGAGTACGCCCAGGAGGACCCGACATACATCGCGCTCGGCCGTAAGGACGAGCAGGGCCAGTGGCGCGACATGACCTCCGCCGAGTTCCGCGACGAGGTCCTCGCGCTGGCGAAAGGGCTGCTGGCGCAGGGCATCCGGTTCGGCGACCGGGTCGCCATCATGTGCCGTACGCGCTACGAGTGGACCCTGTTCGACTACGCGCTGTGGACCGTCGGCGCCCAGGTCGTCCCCGTCTACCCGACCTCCTCCGCCGAGCAGGTCTTCTGGATGCTGTACGACTCCCAGTGCACGGCCGCCATGGTCGAACACGAGGACCACGCGATGACCATCGCCACGGTCATCGACCGGCTGCCCCAGCTGCGCCGGCTCTGGCAGCTGGACGTGGGCGCGGTGCAGGAGTTGTACGAGTCGGGCGCACAGCTCGACGACGAGGTGGTGCACCGGCACCGGCGGGCGGTGACGCCCGAGTCGGTCGCGACGATCATCTACACCTCCGGCACGACGGGCCGGCCCAAGGGCTGTGTCATCTCGCACGCCAACTTCATGGTCGAGGCGGACACGGTCATCGAGCGCTGGGCGCCGCTGTTCAAGTCCCGCAAGGGCGACGAGGCGGCGACGCTGCTGTTCCTGCCGCTCGCCCATGTCTTCGGGCGGATGGTGCAGGTCGCGGGTATCCGCGGGAAGGTCAAGTTCGGACATCAGCCGCAGCTCAACGCGGCCGTCCTGCTGCCCGACCTCGCCGCCTTCCAGCCGACCTTCTTCCTCGCGGTGCCGTACATCTTCGAGAAGGTCTTCAACGCGAGCCGACGCAAGGCCGAGCGCGAGGGCAGGGCCGGCCCGTTCGAGAAGGCCGTCGAGGTCGCCGTGAAGTACGCGGACGCGATGGAGGCGAGGGCCTGGGGCATCGGGCCCGGCCCGTCGGCGGGGCTGCGGATGCAGCACCAGTTCTTCGACAAGGTCGTCTACGGCAAGATCCGCGAGGCGATGGGCGGCCGGATCAAGTACGCGATGTCCGGCGGCTCGGCGATGGACCGGCGGCTCGGGCTGTTCTTCGCGGGCGCGGGCGTCCACATCTTCGAGGGGTACGGCCTGACGGAGTGCACGGCGGCCGCGACGGCCAACCCGCCCGAGCGCACCCGGTACGGCACGGTCGGCCAGGCCATCCCGGGCATGACCGTGCACATCGCGGACGACGGCGAGATCTGGCTGCGCGGCCCCAATGTCTTCCAGGGCTACCTGAACAACCCGAAGGCCACCGACGAGACCCTGCACGACGGCTGGCTCGCCACCGGCGACCTGGGCGCCCTCGACGAGGACGGCTATCTCACCATCACCGGGCGCAAGAAGGAGATCCTGGTGACCTCGGGCGGCAAGAGCGTCTCGCCCGCGATCCTGGAGGAGCGGGTGCGCGACCATCCGCTGGTCGCCCAGTGCATCGTCGTCGGCAACGACCGTCCGTACATCGCCGCCCTGGTCACCCTCGACGGGGAGGCCGTCGAGCACTGGCTCCAGATGCACGGCAAGGCGAAGCTGTCGCCGGCCGAGCTGGTGCGCGACCCGGAGCTGGAGACCGAGGTGCGGCGGGCGGTGGTCGCCGCCAACACCCTGGTCTCGCAGGCCGAGTCGATCCGTACGTTCCGGATCCTCGCGCACCAGTTCACCGAGGAGCACGGGCTGTTGACGCCGTCGCTGAAGCTGAAGCGGAAGGCGATCGAGAAGGCGTACATCACCGAGGTGGAGGCGCTGTACCGGGCGTGAGACCCCACCGGGCAGGACGGGGCGTAAGACCCCACCGGGCAGGACGGGGCGTGGGAGCACATCAGGCGGGACCGGGAGTGGGACCGCACCGGGCGTGCGCCCGCCCGGTCCCGTCGGCCGGACTCGCCTCCGGGGTCAGACCAGTTGGTAGCCCCGCAGGTTCCGCAGCAGCATGTGGCAGTTCTGCAGGGAACCCGAGGTGTCGCCCAGGGAGCGGTAGATGCCCCACTTGGGGCGCAGCCGGTCGGCGAGGAAGGTGTCGACGCCCGCGCGGGAGACGTCGATGAGGGTGGTCGAGCCCTTCCTGAGGATCCAGCGCACCGAACCGGCGGAGCCGCCCGCGACCCCGACCCGGAAGTCGACGTCGACCCAGGAGTTGTGCAGGGGCGCCAGGTCGGTGCGGCCGACGAGGATGTTGTCGATCGGCAGTTTCAGCTCGATGGTCTGTTCACCGTTCACCCGGCGCAGCGACTGCACGACGAGGGGCGAGGTGCCCGCGCCGGGCTGCTTCATCTGCATGATGTGCGTGAAGCTGGTGGTCGCCTTCAGCGAACTCGGCAGGTACATCCCGTAGGTGACCCGCCAGGTCTGGCCCTCGGTCCAGCGGAGGAAGCCACTGCCCGTGCGCAGGCCGGTGACCTCGTGGCGCTGGCGGTCGGTGGAGGTGTCCCGGTCGACGGTGTGCATGTCGAACCGCCAGGTGTCGCCGGTGGCGTGGATGTGCGGTGAGGCGGACGTGTGCGAGTCGGCGCGGTCGTCCTCCAGGGTCTCGAAGGCGCGCAGCCCGTCGGTGCTCGCCGAGGGGGACCACTTCAACTGCCAGGAGGCGGCGTGCGCGACGGGGGCCGGCAGCCCGGCCGCGGCCGCGGCGGTGCCGCCGAGCGCGGCACCGAGGAGGTTCCTTCGCGTGGGGGTCATGAGCCATCCATTCACGTATGTGACCAGAATTCACCGACGCGCGACCCGGCAGGAACAGACTCCACGCGTGACCGTGTCCGGTCAATGGTCCAGACCGATACTCTTGAACCGCCGGATCCGTTTCCGGCCAATCTGCGATTCGGGGCGCGAGCGGTCCGCTCAGGAATGCATCGCGCGCCGTGATCGTTGACGATGGGAAGTACCAACCGACCGACCTAAGGATCGAGAGCTCGTGAGCAGCAAGGTCCCCCCGATCATCCTGAACAACGGCGTCGAGATGCCCCAGCTGGGCTTCGGCGTGTGGCAGGTGCCGGACGACGAGGCCGAGCAGGCGGTCACCACCGCGCTGGAGGCCGGCTACCGCAGCATCGACACGGCCGCGATCTACGGCAACGAGAAGGGCACCGGCAAGGCCCTCGCCACGGCCGGCGTGGCCCGCGAGGACCTCTTCGTCACCACCAAGCTCTGGAACAGCGACCAGGGCTACGACTCCACCCTCCGCGCCTTCGACGAGTCCCTGGACAAGCTCGGCCTGGAGTACGTGGACCTGTATCTGATCCACTGGCCGCTGCCGGCCCGCGGGACGTTCGTCGACACGTTCAAGGCGTTCGAGAAGCTCTACGCGGACGGCCGCGCGAAGGCCATCGGTGTCTCCAACTTCCTTCCGGAGCACCTGGACACGCTGATCGAGGCCACGAACGTCATCCCGGCGGTCAACCAGATCGAGCTGCACCCGCACCTCCAGCAGCTCGCGGCCCGCGAGTACCACGCGGAGCAGGGCATCGCCACCGAGGCCTGGTCGCCGCTCGGCCAGGGCAAGGGGCTCCTGGAGGTCCCGGCGGTCATCGCGATCGCGCAGAAGCACGGCCGCACCCCGGCCCAGGTGGTCCTGCGCTGGCACCTCCAGTTGGGCAACGTGGTCATCCCCAAGTCCGTGACCCCGTCCCGCATCAAGGAGAACATCGAGGTCTTCGACTTCTCCCTGGACACCGAGGACATCGCCGCGATCAGCGCGCTGAACGAGGACCGTCGCATCGGTCCGGACCCGGCGACGTTCAACCAGGCCTGAGAGCGGGCCCACGGCTGACGCCTGCTCGCCGAGAGCACCAAGACAGCGGAGACCGCCCGCCGGACGAGTCCCGGCGGGCGGTCTCGTGCGTCCGGGCAGTGCCGCTTCCCAGGTCCGTGGCCGGGTGTCCCGTCCGGGGTGAGTGCGGTCCCGGTCCGGGACGGGCGTGACCTGCCGGTGGGACATCCGGTCCTCGATGAGCACACGGTCACCGTCGAGGTGCACGATCACGACTCCGGGCGCCGCGGCCCGTGCGGCCGGTCCCGGTACACGCGCTTCACCGCGGAACAGCCGGCCACCCCGCCGAGCCCGTCCCGGCCGTGCGCCCACGCGCCGATGACGTCCGGCCACGGCCTCCGGTCCGCGTCGTCCAGCGGTGTCCCGGCCGCCGTCCCCCGTCCGGGTCGGCGCGGTTGCGGTCCGGACCTGGCCGTACCCCCCTCGGGGGCGGGCTTGGTCTCAGACCGGCTGGCCGATCGGGCGTACGACCACGGTGTTGACGTCGACCCCGGCCGGCCGGCGGATCGCCCAGACCACGGAGTCGGCGATCTGGTCGGCGGTGAGGAGATGGCCGGGCGGAAGGCTTCCGTAGTTGTCCCAGAACGGGGTCTCCACGCGGCCGGGCGCGATCAGAGTCACGCCCACTCCCCACTCGGTGACCTGCCTCCGCGTGTTCTCGGCGAGTCCCGTCACCGCCCACTTCGTCGCCCCGTAGATGTTGCCGGGCCCGTGGATGAAGCCGGCGACGCTGCCGACCAGCATGATCCGGCCCCGGGTCTCCTTGAGGGCGTCGATGGCGGCCCTGATCAGCAGGGCCGGGCCGAGCACGTTGGTCAGCACCATCTCCGTCCACCCGGCGGGGTCCCCCTCGGCGACGGTGTCGTGGGTGGCGAACCCGGCGTTGGCGAGGACGGTGTCGATCCGCCCGAACTCCTTCAGCGTGGCGTCCACCGCGGCCTGCACGTCCGCGTACTCGGCCGCGTTGCCCGGGATGGTCAACAGCCCTTCCGGATCGCCCAGTTCGGCGGCGAACGCGCGCAACCGCTCGGCCCTGCGCCCGGTGACGGCCACCCGGTGGCCGTGGCCGAGCAACTGCCGGGCGACCGCGGCTCCGATACCGGTGCCGCCGCCGGTGATGAGCGCGACCGGAGCTTCGGACATGGCTACCCCCTCTTGACTCGGATCGGCCGGTTCGGATCCGGCCGACGGGTGGAGTCCACCACTTGAAGCGCTCTCGAAGTCAAGCGCCGCCGACGGCCGGGGCCCGGCCGGAAGTCACCGCCGGGCCACGTGAACCGTGTGGGCCGCGAGGACGAAGAGGTCCGTGCGGTGGTACAGGCTCGCCTTGTCGTCGGGGTCGAGGAGCCGGTCGAGGGTCACGAGGTCGGAGGCGTCGAGGAGGTCCGCGAGCATTCCCCGGCCGCGCTGGAACTGGGCCACGGCGTAGGCGCGGGCCGCTTCGGGGACGGGGGCCGGGACGTCCAGCAGGAAGGTGCGGGACGTGGCGTCACGCAGGCCGACGGCGGTGAGCAGCCCCGGCCAGTCCTCGGTCTCCGTGACGCTGCCGGGCACCGCGGCCCGCATCTCGGAGAACCACCGGTCCTCCGCCGCGTCGAGCCGGGACTGCAGTCCCGGGCGGCCGATGCCGATGTCACGCGGCAGGAACCGGCTGGGCAGCCCACCCTCGACGAGGGCCAACGTGCCGTCGGGGGCCAGGCGTTCGGCGAAGGCGGCGAGGGCTGCGCGCTGGTCGCCGAGGTGGTGCAGGCTACGGCTGGCCCACAGCAGGTCGACGGGGTAGTCCAGGTCGTCCAGACCGTCGGGCAGTTCGGCCTCCGCGATGTCGAACCGGTCGGCGAGACCCAGGCGTTCGGCACGGGCGCGGGCCCGCTCGAGCAGGGGCCCGGAGCCGTCCAGGGCGACGACCCTGGCGCCGGGGAACTCCTCGGCCAGCAGACAGCTCACCACCCCCGGGCCGCTGCCGACGTCGACGATCAGCCCCGGTTCGGGCTGCCGGGCGGCCACCCAGGCGGCGGCCTGCCGGTTCAGCGGCGCGAACAGCTCCGCCTGTCCCTCCAGGTGCTCGGCCAGCTCGGCCCAGTCGATGTCGGTGTGGCCGTGACCGCCGTGACGGTGGCCGTGGTCGTGGCCCTGCTCGTGCCGACCCTGGCCGTGGTGGTGCTGTCCCATGACGGTGAGCCTCTCTTCCGGGTGCCGTCAGCTTGCTCCGACGCACCGGAGAACGGCCACTTCCTTTGCCGTAACGGCAAATCCGCCGTGCCGATCCAGCCGACGCGGTGCCGATCCAGCGCCGAGTCAGCCCTGGTCCGCCACCCGGTAGACGCACACGTTCGCACCCGTGCCGCTGGTGGTCGTGGAGACCGGCTCCAGGGTGCGCTTGGCGCCGTCGCCGGGGAAGATCGTCTTTCCGCCGCCGAGGACGACCGGCATGACGATCAGGACCAGCTCGTCGGCGAGGCCCTCGCTCAGGAGGGTGCGGGCGAGGGTCGGACTGCCCATGACGAGCAGGTCGCCACCGTCGGCCTCACGGAGCTCACGGATGTGGGCGACGGCCTCCTCGCCCGGAATCCGCGTGGTGTTCGCCCAGGTCAGCTCGGAGTCGGCGAGCGTCGCGGACACGACGTACTTGCGCAGGGAGTTCATCCGGTCGGCGAAGGGATCGCCCGCCCGGTCGGGCCACGCCCCGGCCATCGCCTTCCAGGTGCGGCGCCCGAACAGCAGCGCGTCGGCCTTCTCCAGCGCGGCGTCCCAGGCACCCCCCACGACCTCCGCGTCGAAGAACGGGTGCGTCCAGCCGCCGTGGGCGAACCCGCCGTCGGTGTCCTCGTCGGGACCGCCGGGCGCCTGCACGACACCGTCCAGGCTCATGAACTCGCAGATCACGATGCGCATGGGGTTCTCTTTTCTCGTCCTGTCACGGGCTTACGGCGATGAAGACCGCCGCGCCGCCCGGAACTCATCGCACCCGCCCACCTCCCTCATCGTGACGTGGCTCACACGGACATGCCACCGGTCCGCCAGGGGGTGGGGGAAGTGTGACTGACCCCTGGCGGACCGGCTCACCCGAGCGGACTCAGAGCGCGGGGTACGCGTTCTGCATCAGCTGCTGGAACTGGGCGGAGAACCAGTGCCCGGAGAGCGGCGCGCTCCCCAGGGCACCGGACATGTTGTTGTTGTTGCGCGGGTTGCCCGTGTACGTCGGGTCGCACATGCGGTCGAAGCCCTTGCCCTCGTCGTTCGGGATGGCGGAGCTGGCCCCGTCGGACTCCCCCGGCGGCTTCATCCACACGTAGGCGTCGATACCCGTCGCCGGAGCGGCCTTCGGGCGTTCGCCGAGACCGGCTCCGGACTGGTTGCACCAGTTGCCGGTGTTGAAGCGGCGGTCGTAGCGCCCGCCGTCGACGTACGTGTCGACGCTGGTCGTCGCACCCGGTCCGGTGGGCCGCGCGGTGCCGCCCCAGCCGTTGCGGGAGGTGTCGATCAGCATGCCGACGTTCGAGTTGAAGCCGGCCGTGACGGCCTGGTTGCGGAAGGCCTGGGCGAAGGACAGCTCGTCGACGTAGCGGTTCCAGTCGACCCACTTCGACTCGCGGACCGACTTGCCGGCCACGTTGTCGTTGACGGAGAAGTTGTTCTCCTTCAGCGCGCTGTAGTTCGCCGTGTTGGTGATGAAGCCGTGGACGTCGTTCACCGTGGCGCCCTCGGAGGTCGCCGCCTCCTTCATGATGGCGGCGGAGGGGGCGAAGTTGTCGTCCCAGCCGAGCCAGCCGTGGTGGCCGGCGTCGATGTAGTTGTAGACGTTGGCGACGTCGCCCAGCTTGTTGAGCGCGTAGCCGACACCCTTGACGTAGTTGCCGTTGGCCTTCATCACATCGCACTGCGGCACGGCCGTCGGACGGCTGCCGGTGTTGGTGACGAGGTTGGGCAGCGAGTCGATCTCGACCGTGGTGACGATCCGCAGGCCGGCGTACTTGGCTTCGCCGAGGATCGCCTTGATCGGGTCGATGTACTGCGTCTTGTACTTGTCGATCTCCGTGGCACCCAGCTCGCCGTTGGAGGCGAGGGCGGAGCAGTCACGGCCGGGCAGGTTGTAGATCACCAGCTGGACGACGAGTTCGCCCGAGCCCTTCTGGCGGAGCGCCTCGTCGAGGTGGGCCCGCAGGCCCATCTTCCCGCCGGTGCCCGCGATGGCTGCCGAGCGGTCCAGCCACACTCCCGTGGGCTGGTTGGAGATCCGGCTGCCGCCCGGCTCGGCGGCGGCGTTCGCGGACCATTCCGGGTTCACGTACACCTTGGCGCCCGAGTAGGGGTTGTCCACCCTGGTGCCCGGCGTGCCCGGGTCCGGGTCGGTGGGGCCACCGCCGCCGTCATCGACGTTGCAGGTCACGCCGTCGAGCGTGAAGGTCGCCGGCAGGGCGTTGGTGCCGCTGTAGGAGGCCTGGAAGCCGAAGCTGACCGAACCGCCGGTCGCCAGCGTGCCGTTGTACGTCTCGTTGGCGGCGGTCACCGCCGTACCGCTCTGGGTGATCCGGGAGTTCCAGCCGCTGGTGACCTGCTGGTTGCCGGCGTACGACCACTTCACGGCCCACGACGACTTCGCGGCACCGTTGTTGGTGATCGTGACGGCGGTGGTGAAGCCGGTGGACCACTGGTTCTGCACCTTGTAGTCGACGGTGCAGGGGATCGCCTGGACGCCGGCGTCGTCCGGTACGGCGGCCATGGCGGGTCCGGCGGCGCCGGCGACCAACGCCAACGCAGCCAGGAGTGCTGTTCTGGTACGGCTCATGAGTGCGGGTTTCCTCTTCCGTAGTGGGGTGTACGAGGAGGAGTCGTCGCGCTGTCGCCGAGGCGAGTAAAAGACCTGAACGCTGGGGGTGTGCTCTGAGCGTCCCTCGCAGCTCGGACACGTCTGGGAAGTACGCGTCGACTGGTGGAACCGCTCCCACTGGTGCTGGTGAAGGTAGCGCCAAGTGACGGTAAAAGACAGAGGTGTTGCGTTATTGCGCTCGCTGAATCTTTTCGCCCTGATCGAATCTTTTCGACTCTTCAAACACCTTGACCCCCAGGGCCCTCCTCCTCAATATGGGAGCGCTCCCACTGGTTCAAGGCTTGTTGTTGCTGCTCCGCCCCCACCTTCGTTAGAGCCGCACGGAAGGAACCAGAGCATGCACCCCAGACGGAGACGCCGTGCTTCGCGGCGCATGTGGACGGCCGTGGTCGCGGCCCTCGCCCTCCCCTTGACGATGCTCGGCACCGGATCGACTCCCGCGAGTGCCGCAGCGGTCGCCTGCAACGTCGACTACAAGACCAATGACTGGGGCTCCGGTTTCACCGCCGAGCTGACGATCACCAACCGCGGCACGGAGGCCATCAACGGCTGGACCCTGTCGTACGCCTACACGGGCAACCAGACGCTCAGCAACGGCTGGAGCGGCACCTGGTCGCAGTCCGGCAAGGCCGTGACGGCGAAGAACGCGTCCTGGAACGGCACGATCGCCGTCGGGGCCGCGGTGACCACCGGCGCCCAGTTCACGTACAGCGGTACGAACGCCGCACCGGCCAACTTCGCCATCAACGGCACCACGTGTGTGGGCGCGCACCAGCCGCCGATCACGGTGCTGACCAGCCCGGCGCCGGGCGCGGTGTACTCGCAGGGCACCGCGGTGCCGATGGCGGCCACCGCCGCCGCTGCGGACAACGCGACGGTCACGAAGGTCGAGTTCTACGACGACACCACTCTGCTGGGCACGGACACGACCTCGCCGTACACCTACTCGGCCACGGGATTGGCCGTGGGCAGTCATTCTCTGGTGGCCAAGGCGTACGACAGCCTGGGCGCTTCGGCGAACTCGACGCCCGTCGGCATCACGGTCGCCTCGGGTCCCGCCGTGGTGGTCTCGCCGACCCAACTGGGCGTGCGCCAGGGCCAGTCGGGGACCTACGACGTGAAACTCTCCACACAGCCGTCGGGGAACGTGACGGTGGCGACCGCGCGGGCGTCCGGCAACACCGGGCTCTCCGTGACGGGCGGCGCGTCGCTGACCTTCACGTCGTCGAACTGGAACACCGCGCAGAAGGTGACCATCGGCGCCAACGCCTCCGGCACCGGCTCGGCGGTCTTCGACTCGACGGCCACGGGCCACGCCAAGGCCTCGGTGACCGTGACCCAGCTGGCCGCGTCGAGCACGTACGACGAGCGCTTCCTGGAGATGTACGGCAAGATCACCAACCCGGCGAACGGCTACTTCTCCCCCGAGGGCATCCCGTACCACTCGGTGGAGACGCTGATCGTCGAGGCGCCGGACCACGGTCATGAGACCACCTCGGAGGCGTACAGCTACCTCCTGTGGCTGCAGGCCATGTACGGCAAGGTGACGGGCGACTGGTCCAAGTTCAACGGGGCCTGGGACATCATGGAGAAGTTCATGATCCCGACCCACGCCGACCAGCCGACCAACTCCTTCTACAACGCCTCCAAGCCGGCGACGTACGCCCCCGAGCACGACACGCCCAACGAGTATCCGGCGCAGCTCAACACCGGTGTCTCGGTCGGCTCGGACCCCATCGCCGCCGAGCTGAAGAGCGCATACGGGACGGACGACGTCTACGGCATGCACTGGCTGCAGGACGTCGACAACGTCTACGGCTACGGCAACTCGCCCGGCAAGTGCGAGGCCGGCCCGGCCGACACCGGACCGTCGTACATCAACACCTTCCAGCGCGGGCCGCAGGAGTCCGTGTGGGAGACCGTCCCGCAGCCCACCTGCGACCAGTTCAAGTACGGCGGCAGGAACGGGTACCTGGACCTGTTCACCGGTGACGCGTCGTACTCGAAGCAGTGGAAGTTCACCAACGCGCCGGACGCCGACGCGCGTGCCGTGCAGGCCGCGTACTGGGCGGACATCTGGGCCAAGGAACAGGGCAAGGGCGCCGATGTCTCCGCGACCATCGGCAAGGCCGCGAAGATGGGCGACTATCTGCGCTACGCGATGTACGACAAGTACTTCAAGAAGATCGGGAACTGTGTGGGGCCGACCAGTTGCCCCGCGGGCACCGGCAAGGACGCCTCCCACTACCTGCTCAACTGGTACTACGCGTGGGGCGGCGCCACCGACACCAACGCCGGCTGGGCCTGGCGGATCGGCTCCAGCCACACGCACGGCGGCTACCAGAACCCGTTGGCCGCGTACGCCCTCTCCAACTACGCCCCGCTGAAGCCGAAGTCGACGACCGGGCAGGCGGACTGGGCCAAGTCCCTCGACCGCCAGATCGAGTTCTACCGCTGGCTGCAGTCCAACGAGGGCGGCATCGCGGGCGGCGCCACCAACAGCTGGGCGGGGCGGTACGCCACTCCCCCGGCCGGGACGCCGACCTTCTACGGCATGTTCTACGACGAGAAGCCGGTGTACCACGACCCGCCGTCCAACCAGTGGTTCGGCTTCCAGGCGTGGTCCATGGAGCGGGTCGCCGAGTACTACCAGCAGACGGGGAACGCCGCCGCGAAGACCGTCCTCGACAAGTGGGTCGACTGGGCGCTCTCCAAGACGACGATCAACCCGGACGGCACCTACCGGATTCCGTCCACGCTGCAGTGGTCCGGTGCGCCCGACACGTGGAGCGCGTCAAGTCCCGGCGCTAACGCGGGACTTCATGTCACCGTCGCCGACTACACCGACGACGTGGGCGTGGCGGCCGCGTACGCCAAGACGCTGACGTACTACGCCGACCGCTCCGGTGACGCCGACGCGGCCCGGGTCGCGAAGGCGCTGCTGGACGGCATGTGGGACCACCACCAGGACGGGCTCGGGATCGCCGTCTCGGAGACCCGGTCCGACTACAACCGGTTCGACGACCGGGTGTACGTGCCGAGCGGGTGGACCGGGACGATGCCGAACGGGGACACGATCAACTCGTCGTCCACCTTCGATTCGATCCGGTCGTTCTACGAGGACGATCCGGCCTGGTCGAAGATCGAGGCGTACTTGGCCGGTGGCGCCGCGCCCTCGTTCACGTATCACCGGTTCTGGGCTCAGGCGGACATCGCCTTGGCCATGGGTTCGTACGCGGAGCTCCTGGAATAGAGCCACCGAGGCCGTATGACGGCTGAAGGCTGACGGCCGTCTGTGGCCGGTCGCGCAGTTCCCCGCGCCCCTTCAAGGGCGCGGGGTGCTGTGCCCTTTTCTGAGAACTTCCCCCCACTCGTCAGGAGAGGACCCCCCACGGTGCGAAGAACCCGCATCCTCACCACAGTCCTGGCTCTCGCGGCCGGCCTTCTCGCCGGATCCCCACCCGCGCTGGCCGCCGAGAAGGCAGAGAAGGCCGACAAGTCGGTGTCCATCGCCGCCGACTCCTACACCTGGAAGAACGCCCGGATCGACGGCGGTGGCTTCGTGCCCGGCATCGTCTTCAACCGCAAGGAGCGGAACCTGGCGTACGCCCGCACGGACATCGGCGGAGCCTATCGCTGGGTGGAGGCGTCGAAGACGTGGACGCCGTTGCTCGACTCGGTCGGCTGGGACGACTGGGGGCACACGGGTGTCGTGAGCCTGGCCTCCGACTCGGTCGACCCGAACAAGGTGTACGTGGCGGCCGGTACGTACACGAACAGCTGGGACCCGGGGAACGGCGCGATCCTGCGCTCGTCCGACCGGGGCGCGAGCTGGCAGAAGACCGACCTGCCGTTCAAGCTGGGCGGGAACATGCCGGGCCGGGGCATGGGCGAGCGCCTGGCCGTGGACCCGAACCGCAACAGCGTGCTGTATCTGGGCGCGCCGAGCGGGAAGGGGCTGTGGCGGTCCACGGACTCGGGGGTCACCTGGTCACAGGTGACGAACTTCCCGAACGTCGGCAACTACGTGGCCGATCCGTCCGACACGAGCGGGTACTCCAGTGACAACCAGGGCATCGTCTGGGTCACCTTCGACGAGACCACCGGCACGTCCCAGAACGCGACGAGGACCCTCTACGTCGGGGTCGCCGACAAGGACAACGCCGTCTACCGCTCGACGGACGCGGGGGCGACCTGGTCGCGGGTGGCCGGGCAGCCGACCGGGTATCTGGCCCACAAGGGAGTCCTCGACGCGACGAACGGCCACCTGTATCTGTCGTACAGCGACAAGGGCGGGCCGTACGACGGCGGCAAGGGCCAGCTGTGGCGGTACGCGACCGCGACGGGCAGTTGGACGAACATCAGCCCGGTGGCGGAGGCCGACACGTACTACGGCTTCAGTGGGCTGACCGTCGACCGGCAGGATCCGGGCACGGTCATGGCGACGGCGTACAGCTCCTGGTGGCCGGACACGCAGATCTTCCGCTCGACGGACAGCGGCGCCACCTGGACGAAGGCGTGGGACTACACGTCCTATCCGAACCGCGCGAACCGCTTCACCATGGATGTCTCCTCCTCTCCCTGGCTGACGTGGGGCGCGAACCCGTCACCGCCGGAGCAGACCCCCAAACTCGGCTGGATGACCGAGGCGTTGGAGATCGACCCGTTCAACTCCAGCCGGATGATGTACGGGACGGGCGCGACGATCTACGGCACGGAGAACCTGGGGAACTGGGACAGCGGCGGCCAGTTCGCCATCAAACCGATGGTGCAGGGCCTGGAGGAGACGGCGGTCAACGATCTGGCCTCGCCCCCGTCCGGCGCCCCACTGCTCAGCGCGCTCGGTGACATCGGCGGCTTCCGGCACACGGATCTGACGAAGGTCCCGTCGATGATGTTCACCCAGCCGAACTTCACGACGACGACCAGCCTGGACTACGCGGAGTCCAACCCGAACACGGTCGTCCGGGTCGGCAATCTGGACTCGGGCCCGCACATCGCCTTCTCCACGGACAACGGCGCCAACTGGTTCGCGGGAACCGACCCGTCGGGCGTGAGCGGCGGCGGTACGGTCGCGGCGGCCGCGGACGGCAGCCGGTTCGTGTGGAGCCCGGCGGGCACGGGCGTGCGGTACGCGACGGGCTTCGGCAACTCGTGGTCGGCGTCGAGCGGCATTCCCGCCGACGCGATCGTGGAGTCCGACCGGGTCGACCCGAAAGCCTTCTACGGCTTCAAGTCCGGGAAGTTCTACGTCAGTACGGACGGCGGCGCCACCTTCACCGCCTCGAACGCGACCAACCTTCCGAGCGGCGACAGCGTGCGCTTCAAGGCTCTGCCCGGTGCGAAGGGTGACGTGTGGCTGGCGGGCGGCGCGGCCGACGGCGCCTACGGTCTGTGGCACTCGACGGACGGCGGCGCCACCTGGACCAAGCTCCCGGGCGTCGAGCAGGCCGACACGATCGGCTTCGGCAAGGCGGCGGCCGGAGCCTCGTACCAGACCCTCTACACCAGCGCCAGGATCGGCGGCGTACGCGGCATCTTCCGCTCGACCGACAAGGGCGCGACCTGGACCCGGATCAACGACGACGCCCACCAGTGGGGCTGGACGGGTGCCGCGATCACGGGTGACCCGAGGGTGTACGGGCGGGTCTACGTGTCGACGAACGGGCGCGGGGTCGTCTACGGCGACTCCTCCGACACGGGCGGCGGGGGCGGCGGTACGGATCCGGATCCCGAGCCCGAGCCGACGGGGGCCTGCGCGGTGACGTACAAGGTCACCAGCGAGTGGTCGGGCGGCTTCCAGGCGGACGTGCGGCTGTCCAACACGGGCACGAGCGCGTGGACCGGCTGGTCCCTCGGCTGGACCTTCCCGAACGGCCAGAGCGTCTCGCAGCTCTGGAACGCCGCCCACACACAGTCGGGTTCGGCGGTCACGGCCAGGAACATCGGCTGGAACGGCAATGTGGCGGCCGGTTCGTCGGTGAGCTTCGGCTTCACCGGAAGCTGGTCGGGGACCAACGGGAAACCGGCCGCGTTCAAACTCGGTGACCAGTCCTGCGCGGTGACCTGACACCCACGCAGGACGAGGCGAGGGCGCGCGCCTGGGTCGGGCGCGCGCCCTCTTCGAATGCTCCGATGTGTCTGCGATCTACGAGCCGTACATCTCGATACATCGACATGTTCATGCCTAACATGGAAAGCCGTTCCACACTGTTGTGCGCACGACTCGCCCGGAAGCCGCCGCAGAAGGAGCCCCCGTGCCGAACCACAGCCGAGTCACGCGTCGCCTCAGCCTGCAGACCGCCCTCGCCGCGGCGGTTCTGCTACCCCTGTCCCACGCCGGACTGTCCGCCGAACCCGCCGCGGCGGCGGAGGAGGAACCCGCCATCGCCCCCCGTCTCGACACCATGTCGTTCAATCTGCGCTACGCGAACACCACCCGGCCCAACAGCTGGGCCGTGCGCAGGCCGGTGATGCGGGCACTCCTGCGGCAGGAGGCACCCCATGTCATCGGCACCCAGGAAGGTCTCCACCGGCAACTGCTCGACATCGAGACCGACCTCGGACCGGACTACCGCTGGATCGGCACCGGACGCGCGGGCGGCAACCGGGACGAGTTCATGGCGGTCTTCTACGACACCCGCCGGCTCGCGCCCGTCGAGTACCAGCACTTCTGGCTCTCCGACACCCCGGACGTGCCCGGATCGAACACCTGGGGCGGCGGCTCCATCCGTATGGTCACCTGGGTCAGATTCCGCGATCTGCGGGACGGCGACAGACAGTTCTACGTCCTCAACACCCACCTCGACAACGCGAGCCAGTACGCCCGCGAGCGCGCCGCGGCCCTGATCGCCCGGCGCGTCGCCGGGTTCGACCCGTCGCTCCCCCTCGTCGTCACCGGTGACTTCAATGTCGCGGCCCACCGCAACGCGGTCTACGACACGATGCTGGGCGCCGGACTCGTCGACACCTGGGACACGGCGGCGGAGCGCGGCGACCTCTACGCGACGTTCCACGGCTACCATCCGCTGACCCCGGGCGGCGACCGCATCGACTGGATCCTGACGAGGCCCGGCACCACGGCCCACCGGGCGGCCATCAACACCTACGCGTCGAACGGCCAGTTCCCCAGCGACCATCTGCCCGTGCAGGCGTCGCTGACACTGGGCTGAGGACCTGGCCCGGAGTCCGTGGGCGGGCCGGGCCGCCGCCCGCCCACGGACCGGTTCCCTACGGCGTGTACACCGTCGGCCGAGGCGCCGTCGGCATGTTGTGGCCGATGAAGAAGCTGGTGTGCGGGGGCTGGTTGTAGGCCGTGTTCTGCCAGGCCAGACCCGTGCGGTACATCGGGTCGTGCAGCAGGGTCGTGATCTTCGTGCCGGTCTCGATCGGCGTCGAGTAGATCCGCAGGGCCGTGTTGCCGCTGGTGCGCCAGACGACCTCCTCGCGCCAGTCGCCGAGGATGTCCCCGGAGAGCGCGGGGGTGGCCTTGGTGCCGTTGTTGGAGGAGACCCCGGAGCCGGTCAGCAGACGGGTGTCCGAGGAGGTGCCGTACTTGTCGATCCGGGTGCCGTCGAGGAGTTCGCGGACCGGGTCGCCGTCCCACCAGGACAGGAAGTTGACGGAGGAGGGCTCGCGGCCCTTCGTCGCGCCCGCCTCGTCGCGGACTGAGCTGTCGGAGGCGGACCACATCTCGGGCCCGTCGTTGCCCGCGTAGATGTCCCCGGCGACTCCCCGGCCGTTGTCGCAGCAGGCGGTGAGCTGCCAGCGGACCGCGCCGCTCGCGGGGTTGATGTACAGCTCGGCGGGCTGCGACGTGGACTCGGAGACCTTGAAGTACTCCAGGCCGGAGGTGGACGCGTCGAGGTCGCCCAGGTGCTGGGCGTCGCCGTGGCCCGTCCTCGTGGTCCACAGACCGTTGCCGTTGTCGTCCACGGCCATCGCGCCGTACACGATCTCGTCCTTGCCGTCGTTGTCGACGTCACCGACGGAGAGACTGTGCGAGCCCTGCCCGTCGTAGCCGCGGCCGGAGTTGGTGGAGGAGCTGGTGTCGAAGGTCCAGCGGCGGGTGAAGGAGCCGTTCCGCCAGTCCCAGGCGGCGATCACGCTGCGGGTGTAGTAGCCGCGCGCCATGATCAGGGAGGGGCGGGCACCGTCCAGGTACGCCGTCCCGGCGAGGAAGCGGTCCACGCGGTTGCCGTAGGAGTCGCCCCACGACGAGACCGTGCCACGGGCCGGGACGTAGTCCACGGTCTGCATGGCCCTGCCGGTCCGGCCGTTGAACATGGTCAGGTACTCGGGGCCGGACAGGACGTAGCCGCTGGAGTTGCGGTGGTCGGCGGAGGAGCTGCCGATGACCGTCCCCGCCCCGTCGACCGTGCCGTCCGCGGTCTTGGCCGCGATCTCGGCCCTCCCGTCACCGTCGTAGTCGTACACCTGGAACTGCGTGTAGTGCGCGCCGGAACGGATGTTGCGGCCCAGGTCGACGCGCCACAGCCGGGTGCCGTCGAGCTTGACGCCGTCGATGATCGTGTTGCCGGTGTAGCCGGACTGGGAGTTGTCCTTGGCGTTCGTCGGCTGCCACTTCAGGACGAACTCCAGGGCGCCGTCGCCGTCGAGGTCGCCGACGGAGGCGTCATTGGCCTCGTAGGTGTACGCGACGCCGTCCGGGGTGGTCCCGCCGGCGGGCGCGCTGATCGGTACGTCCTTGTAGCCGGTGCGGAGTTGGACCGCGTGCACCGAGTCGCCCTGTTCCACGCCTCCCACGATCGCGCGGACCGTGTAGTCGGCCTGGGCGGGGGCGCCGGAGTGGAAGTAGTTGGTGGAGCCGGTGACCGGGGTCGCGTTGACCAACGCACCGGCCCGGTAGACGTTGAACGACACGTCGCCCGGGTCGGTGCCCAGCCAGCGCCAGCTGACCAGATTGCCGCTGTCGACGTGCACGCTGACCACGCCCCGGTCGAGGCGCTCGACCTGGCGGGCGGTGGCGGCCTGGGCGGGCGTGCCGGTGAACGTGGTGAGTCCGGCGGCGACGAGGGCCGCTGTCACCAGCGAGCGCAGAGCTCGGCGTCTGTGGTGCCTGTGCGGGTGCTGCACGTGACGAACCTCCAGATAAGGACGGACGGGTTCCGCACTATCGGTCGCCGCCGGTCCCGGCCACGTTGCCGTACCTTTCGGCCAGTTCGGCCACGGTCCGGGCGATCCTCCCGCGCAGCTCGGCCGGTTCCAGCACCTCGATGCCCGCGCCCAACCGCAGGAACTCACCGTGTGCGTGCTCGACCGACTCGATGGGCACGCTGACCGTGGTCCAGCCGTCGTCCCCCGGAGCCCCGCCGTCGCCTCTGCCCCCGCCGCACCCGCCGCTCCCTGTGTCCCCGGTGCCCCGTGTGTCCCCGTCGACCCGCACGGCCCTGGGCAGGGTCACGCCCGGCGCCAGCCGGACCAGTGCCTCGCCCCGCCGCAGCCGGGCGTGGAAGTCACGTTGGTACGCCGTCCAGTACGCGGCCAGGTCGAAGCCGTCCGGGCGGGTGAACTCCTCTTCGCAGGAGTCGAGTTCGAGGATCTGGTCGACGCGGTACGTGCGCGGTCCGGGGCCGGCGACCACGTACCAGCGGCCCGCCTTGAGGACCAGGCCGTACGGTTCGAGGCGGCGGCGCACCTCGGTCGGCTCGGCCCAGCGGCGGTAGAGCACGTGCAGGACCCGGCCGCTCCAGACCGCACCGGCGACGGCGGGCAGGAACGGGGTGGCGTCGCCCTCCGCGTACCAGCCGGGAGCGTCCAGGTGGAAGCGCCCGGCCACCCGGTCGGCATGGGCCCGCAGCTCGACGGGGAGGGCGGCACGCACCTTCAGCTGCGCGGCGGCCAGGACCGCGCCGAGGCCCAGTTCGGCGGCGGGGCCGGGGGCGCCCGCGAGGAACAGTGCCTCGGCCTCGTCCCTCGTCAGACCGGTGAGGCGGGTGCGGTAGCCGTCGAGGAGGCGGTAGCCCCCGGCGTGGCCCGCGTCGCCGTACAGGGGGACCCCGGCCGCGCCCAGCGCCTCCACGTCCCGGTAGACCGTGCGGACGGAGACCTCCAGCTCCTCGGCGAGCTGGGCGGCCGTCATCCGGCCCCGGGTCTGGAGCAGCAGGAGGATCGAGACGAGTCGGCCGGCTTTCACTGACACAGGATGTCAGTGAAGCGGCCCTAGCGTGCCGCCATGCCCTTCACCGAGAAACTGCTGACCGTGCCGCCGCCCATCGAGGTGGCCGGTCGGTGGATCAAGCGCTATCACGTCACCGCCGACCCGGCCGGCATCGCGCCCGAGGTCGCTCGGGCGGCGTACGCGATCCTCCCGAAGCTGCTGCCCGAGCCGGACGGGACGACGCCGCCCGCGACCTTCGTGGTGCTGCACCGGGGCGGCGACAGCGGGGCCTACCTCAACGCGTACAGCTGGGTGTGGGACAACGTCCTCCACTTCGGCGGCGCGGCGGCGGGCCAGCCGGTGCTCGGCTGCCCCGACGGCGACCCCACCCACTTCGTCACCACCGACCGGCCGTGGATCGGCTGCGTCTGGGAACTCCCGCCGATCCAGCACGAACGCGACGCCTGGGTGCGGCACGTCCTCGCCCCCGAAGTACCCGACCTCGACGCGTACGTGGCCGATTCCCTGCCCGCCGGAACCACCGGTACGGCCGGCGCCACCGGACACCCCGCGTGAGCGGCCCGTACGTCCTCGCGGCCGACGGTGTCCCGGCCACCGGCCGCTCTCACTGCTTGCGGAACGCCCGCAGGCTGAACTCCGGGTCCGGGCGTGGCCGGTCCTGGTCGGGGAGGGCCGCGAGCCGTACCGCGTAGTCGTCGGCCAGCGGATCGCCGGGCGGGAGTGTGACGAACCAACCGCGGCGCAGATCGGCGACGGTGCGGCGGGGGCTGCGGCCCTGGCCGCGCCCCGGAAAGCGGGCCTGTCCGGCGGCGCGCAGACCGTGCTCGTCGGCGTACGTCTCGACGGCCGCCGCGGGGTCCATGGCCGGGGCCCTGGGGCGTGGGGCCAGCACGGCGTCGATGTCGCTGCCCACGTTGTGGGAGGCACCCTTGTCGACGGTGGTGACATAGACGCCGCCGGGGCGGAGCACGCGGGCGCACTCGCCGACCACGGCCCGTACGTCCTCGGCACCGCTCAGCAGATGCAGCAGCCACACGCTGGTGACGGCGTCGAACTCCCCGTCGCGGAAGGGGAGTCGGCGGCCGTCGCCGATGACGACGGAGCCGGGCAGCCGGACGGCGGCCCGGCTCGCCATCGCGTGGGTGAGGTCGAGGCCCGTGACCCGTATCCCGTCCCGCGCGGCCGCGAACCGCCGGGTCACGATCCCGGTGCCGCAGGCGATGTCGAGCAGTCGGCGGGTGTCCTCGGGGACGAGGCCCAGCACGGCGCGGGCGGCGGCCTCGGCCCGGGGCTCACCGCCGCGCAGGGCGTCGTAGTCGCCGGCCTCCTTGTCGTAGTCCAGCACCGCCTCAGCTCGCCCCGTGGCCGGGCGCGAGCGCCTCCACCCTGCGGGCCAGCTCGAAGTCCTTCTCGGTGACGGCGCCGCCCGCGCTGTGCGTGCTGACGGTCAGCGACACCGTGTCGTAGCCGAGGGTGAGGTCGCTGTGGTGGCCCAGCTCCTCCTGCGTCTGGGCGATGTGCACGACCAGCGCGGTCGCCGCGAAGTGCGAGCCCAGCCGGTAGGAGCGGGCGATCCGGCCCTCGTCCAGCGACCAGCCGCGCAGTTCCGCGAGCCGGTCCTCGATCTCCTTCTGCGACAGGGGTTCGACGGGCATGGCCCACTCCTTCCGGGACGTCCCCTCCGTGACGTGCGGTCCCTTTCAGACTGCCACAGCCGAGCCGCCGAGTCCCTGGTCAGGCACCTCTGCGAGCGTCAGATCCGTACGCACTCCGCCGCGAAGTCGTCCGCCAGCACCGTGATCACGGCGCGGCCCTCCGTCGCCGCCACCCACTCCTGGGGCAGGCCGTGGTCGCCGTAGTGGGCGCCCAGGAGGTTGCCGCAGAGGGAGCCGGTGGAGTCGCTGTCTCCGGAGTGGTTGACGGCGAGGAGCAGGGCCTCGGTGACGCTGTGCGTGGCCAGGGCGCAGTACAGGCCCATGGCGAGGGCCTCCTCGGCGACCCAGCCGGCGCCGAGGGATTCGAGCTTCTCGGCGGTCGGGGCGCCCTCGCCGGCCAGGTCCAGGGCGCGGGTCAGGGCCGTGGTGGTCTCCTCGTGACCGGGGTGGCGGGCGAGCAGCCGCAGCGAGCGGAGCACGGCGCCCTCCAGGGACTCGTCGGCCACCAGGTGGGCGACGATCGCGGCGAGGGCACCGGCCGCGTAGTAGCCGGTGGGGTGGCCGTGGGTCATCCGGGCCGACACCACGGCCCGCTCGAACGCGGTCTCGGCGGGCACGCGGGCCAGCCCGAAGGGGGCCGAGCGCATGACCGTGCCGCAGCCCTTGGAGTCCGGGTTGACGGGGCCGGGCCGCCCCGGCGGGACGGCCGGTTCGGGCCGGTACGGCTTGGCGAGGCCGGACA
>NZ_LRTR01000560.1 GCF_001550375.1 Streptomyces europaeiscabiei
GGCCCCCGGACACGGCGACCTCGACCAGTCGGCGCAGCCGCCACAACGGGGCCTCGGCGAGCGGGTCGGGCGGGACACCCACGAGGCCGTCCACGGTGGGCAGGTCGCCCGGTGGCGGGAAGTGCGTGCCCTGGAGCCGGTCGTAACCCAGATCGGCGTGGCCCTGCCAGCCGTCCGGCAGCCGCAGGGTCGCGTCCGTGTCCGGGGCCGGTCCGATCGCGAGAGGGCGGAGCGTGGCGGCGCGGTCGGGTTCGAGGCGGCCGAGCACGCGCAGCCGCAGGCCGGGCCGCGCGGCGAGCTGAAGGAAGTTGGCGGTGTGCGCGAGGTCGGGGTGAGCGTTGGCCGGCGTCAGCCGGACGAGGAGGCCCTCGGTGGCCGAATGCCCGGCGGGGGACAGCTCGCGGGCGAGCAGGTGGTCGCCCGCCGCGCCGACGAGGACCAGGTCACAGCCGATCAGTGTGCGCGCGGCCTGCTCGGCCTGTTCGGGGTCGGCGCCGGGGCTGCCCGTCAGCCGTTCGGCGACCGCCTCAGCCAAGGGGCGGGTGAAGAGGGCAGCGAGCGGCCCCGACGTCCAGGAGAGACCGGCGAGCGGAGTGGCCCGCACTCCCTTGCCGGAACCGAGGCGGCCGTCCGGGGAGAGCGTGGCGCCGGAGATCAGCAGTCCGCCACGGGAGAGCTGGGCGTGGTCGAGGGTGCCGGAGCCGAGGGCGACGGTGGCCGTGGCGGCACCCCGGGCGCGGGCCGGGCCGCCCGGTTTGACGTCGGCGACGGAGAACCAGCGCCCGTCGTCGGAGACGAGATGGGTGACGACACCGCCGTAGCCGGTGGCCGAGATCACCGGCTCCCGGCACACACCGTGCACCCGCAGACCGCCGCCCGGCCGGTAGGCGCGGCGGGCCGTGCCGACGAGGGCGGGGTCCGGGTCCGCCGCCGACAACAGACCGGTGGTGAGCAGCAGTTCGCGCACGTTGGCGACCAGGTCGGCCAGCCGGTGGCCGTCGTGCCGGGCACGGGCACCGCGCAGCCCGCGCACGACCCACAGGGCGGCC
>NZ_LRTR01000561.1 GCF_001550375.1 Streptomyces europaeiscabiei
GGCGGCGGCCGGGGCGGGGGTGGGGGCCTCGGCCCCGTCGAGGTCTGCGGAGCCGCTGGTTCCGCCGACGCCGTTGGTGGTTTCGGCGGCGGTCGGTCCCGTGGCTCCGGCAGCTTCGACGGCGTCGGGTCGACTCGTGCCATCGACGGGTACGGCGGGTAGGGCGGATTCGACGGGTCCACCGGGTGCCGGTGCGTCGGTCGCGCCTGCGGCCTGCGGGCCGCCGTTCGAGAGGGCCTCACCTCGACCTGTGCGGAGGCCCGTTGCCGTGCCGGACGGCGCGAGTGCCGTCTCCGCGTCGGCCGTCGACTCGGCGTCGGCCACCGGGCAGGCGCTCAGGACGGCGGCGCGGTGCAGACAGCGCGGTGCGAGCAGGCAACTGCACACCGCTCGCTCGGCGTCGGTCACCGCGCCCGAGGGGCCGGGCGTGAGCGTCACTTCGGCGTCCTCGCCGCACCGGACGCGCAGGGCACCGCCGTCGATCGTGACGGGCACGGCCGCGTACGTCTCGATGGCGGCGTCCAGCTTCTTGCGCAGCCGTGAGGTCAGGCTCTCGACGGCGGCGGCCACCACGTCGGGCGCCGCCGGGGGCAGTTCGGCGTTCATCGGTTCTCTCCGCGGAGGCGGTCGCCCACCCAGCGGGCGAGGGCGAGGGGACTGAGGGCGGCGACCGGCATCCCGGCCGCGACGAGCTGCTGGGCGACAGGCACCGAATAGCGCGGGGTGCCGGTGTCGTCCAGGGCGGCACAGCCCATCAGGTGCACCCCGGAACCCGCGAGCGCCCGTACCTCGCCGAGGAGCCCGCCCAGCGGGTAACCCTCCTCGAAGTCGCTCACCACCACCACGAGGGTCCGGCTGGGCACGGTCACCAGGGAACGGGCATGGGCCAGCCCCGCCGCGATGTGGGTGCCGCCGCCGACCCGTACCTCGAGGAGCAGGGACAGCGGGTCGTCCACCCGGTCCGTCAGATCGATCACGTCGGTCGAGAACGCCAGGAAGTGCGTCGACAGCGTGGGCACCCCGCCGAGGACGGCGGCGGTCAGCGCCGACCAGATGACGGAGGCCTCCATCGACCCGGACACGTCGACGACGAGGACCAGCCGCCAGTCCGCCTCCCTGCGGGACCGGGTGCTGAACACCGGCCGCTCCGGCACGACCACGGTCCGGCCGTCCGCCGTCCGCCGTGCGGCGCGCGTGGGCCAGATTGGCCCGCAGCGTGCGGGGCAGGTC
>NZ_LRTR01000562.1 GCF_001550375.1 Streptomyces europaeiscabiei
CCGCAGCGTGCGGGGCAGGTCGAGCCGGCCGCCGGGGCGGCGGGTCGGACGCGGGGTGGCCAGACCCGTGAGCGCGGGGCGCATCCGGGTGGCGAGTTCCTTGGCCAGTTCGTCGACCAGACGCCGTACCAGCGGGCGCAGCCTGGCCAGTTGCTGCTCGGGCATCCCTCCGGCGAGGGACAGCACGGAGGTCAGCAGGTCGACCGACGGGCGGACGGCCTTGGGGTCCAGCTCGGCCAGTACGTCCGTACGGCCCTGGTCGGCGGCCCGCGCCAGTACCTCCTCGCGGACCTCCGCGCCGAACAGCGCGTCCAGCTCCTCGGCCCATTCCCGGGCCGTGGGGAACGACGCGTCCTGACCGCCGCCCCGACCCTGGCCGGTACCCCGGCCGAGATCCGAGGAGCCCTCGCCCCGGCCGGTGCCGTACAGCTCGTCGAGCGCGTGCGCGTAGCGGCGGGCGTCCTGCGGCAGTTTCTCGCTCTCCCGGCCGAGGAGCAGCCGCCATCGGTCGGTGGGGGTGAGGTGGAGGGGGCCGGGAAGCGGGGTGGCGGGCGCTGGGGTCTCGGCAGTTCTGGTGGTCGGGCGGCCGACGGAGGCTTTTGGTTCGGCCGCGGCGCCGGGGTTCTCCGCGACGGCGGTGGCGTCCGTGCCCTTGAGCGGCCCCACCGTGCCCGTACCGGTCGGCAGCCGCAGGGAGTCGACCGCCGCCAGACCTGCCCGGTCCGCCGCCGTCCACAGTGCGAGGAGTGCCGGCGAGGCGCTGAGCGACAGGTCGAGGCGGTCGCCGAGGCGTTCGGTCACGGTGTCGAGGAGGCGGTCGCGGCCGGCCGGGGTGAGCGTGTCGAAGCCGCCGCGGAGGGCGGGCAGCCGGTCCAGGAAACCCTGGTCGGTGAGCGTGTCGACGCGGTCGAGCAGCGGGTCCAGCGCGGTCGGCGCGGACTGCAGGAGCGGGGCCGCGCCGCTGAGCAGGCCGGTGAGACGGCGGGCCAGCGCGAGGCGGCCGTCGGGGCCGGTGGCCGTGTCGA
>NZ_LRTR01000563.1 GCF_001550375.1 Streptomyces europaeiscabiei
GGCGACCAGCGCGGGCAGGTCGCAGCGAGCCGCCGCGCGCAGCCCGGCGAGAACCAGCGCGCAGGTGGGCCCGCCGTCCGTCGATTCCTTGCGGAAGGTCTCCCGCAGGGTGCCCTCGGCGGCCAGAGCCGCGGTCACGCCCCGTATCCCGGCCAGGTCGAGCCGTACGGGAACGGCGGGCGTCCACGACAGCCGCCACCGGGTGGTGAGCGCCGTACCGTCGCCCGTGCCCGCCACCTCCACGGCCTCGCCGTAGCCCGCGCCGCACGCCGCGAGGCGCTGGAGCAGGGTCTCGCGGCGGCCGTCGAGGGCGGAGCGGAGCGGGTCGAGCCGGAGTTCGCGCGAGGCGGGATCGTCCGGGCCGGGCAGCCGCAGTGCGGCCAACTCCGCCTCCACGGACGGGCCGAGACCGGAACGCGGTGTGCCCGGCGCGATCCGGCCCCGGTCCGTGCCGACCAGGACCACTTCGAGGGCCCGAGCGAGGGCCCGGCCCCGGCCGAGAGGCTCGCCCTGGCCCATCACGGCCGTCAGCGCCTCCAGGACCTCGCCCCGGCCGGGGGCCGCGAGCCCCCGGAGACTGGCCAGGTCGCACGCCATCCGCAGGGTCTCGGTGGCCTCTCCCGTGCCCGCGGTGTGCCCGGCCGCGCGCAGTTCCCGGCACACATCGGTGATCGCCCGTGCGGCGGCGCCCTGCAGCAGCCCGGGATCGCCCCCGGCCGTGAACACCGCCTGCTGCCAGCGCGGGTCCCGGATGCCCGCCGGGTACCCGGAACGGGAGTCCAGCAGGTCGAAGGCGTACGGGACGAGCGAGGTGACGACGGGCGGGCGTTCCCCGACGAGATCCGCCCCCCGGGCCCCGGCCGTGCCGCCGATCACGCGCGGGGCAGGCACCGCACTCTGCGTCCCCGCATGATCGGCCGTGGACCCACCGGCTCCGGACCCGTCCGTCAGCGCCGGGGCGTGGAAGGCGCCGATCACGGCCGCGACCC
>NZ_LRTR01000564.1 GCF_001550375.1 Streptomyces europaeiscabiei
TCGTGTCACGCATGTGCGCCTCGCGGGCCAGGTCCACCGACGGCACGCCGCCCGCCGACTCGGCATCGCTGCGCAGCGCCCACCCCACGCCGAGGGCGGCACGACGGATCGCTTCGGGGGCGCAGCCGGGGGCGAGCACCTCCACGCAGCGATCCCACAGGTCGTCACCGTCGCGTCCCGTCCCGGCGGCCGTGAGCGCGGCCGCGAAGGCGGTGGGGGTGGCGACGGCGGTGCCTGCGGTGACCACGCTCCGAGTCCCCTCGGCCGTGGCGATGCCGGTCCCGCCTGTCTGCGGGCGGTCAGCGGACGTCCCCGGGCGACCCGCGTCCGGCTCCGCTTCTCCCGGGCTCGTCCTCACGCCGCCCGGGTCCGGTCCCGGGCGGTTCGTGTCCGCCCCCGGCCGGCCCGCACCGAACTCCGCTCGGTCCGCGCTCCACGCCGGATCCGACATCGGCAGGTCGCAGCAGAACACCTCCACCCCGCGCTCGCGTGCCCAGCGCAGCGCGGCGAGTTCGGGGGAGAAGTCGGCGAACGGGTAGAAGCCGAGCCGTCCGCCCTCACCGGCCCCGGCCAGCGCGACCGGGGCGAGAGTGCCCGGGGCGGCGAGGTGGGGGAGCCAGGACTGGAAGTCGGCGGGCAGCTCCACACAGATGACCTCGGCACCGGAGGCGTCCAATAGGGCGGGCACGGCCGCGGCGAGGGCCGGGCTGTGGTGCCGTACCCCCAGCAGGTACGGCGCGGCGGAGTCGGCGAGGGCCGTGACGGCCGCCCGCGGGTCCTGAGTAATCGTCACCGAAGGTTCTCCCGCAGGTCCCAGAGGCGGCGCCACATCGCCGAACCGTCCTCGGCGCGACGGCGCACCGGACCGTCCCAGTAGCCGAGCAGCCGGGCGTGGTCGGCCGGGTCGTCCTTGCGGACCACGCCCAACAGGTGCCCGGGGACGAGATCGAGGGCGTCGGCGCCGGGCAGGTACGCGGCGGCCACCCCGAGGGAGGCCGCGACCTGCACGGCCTCGGCGGTGGACATCACCGTGCCGGGCCGCTCCACGTCCCAGCCCTCGGCGGAGCGCCCTTCGCGCAGATCACGGAAGACGGTGACCAGCACGTCGAGCACCGCGTCGTCCACGCCGAAGGCGGCGCCCGCCCGCTGGACGGCCGCCTCGGCCTGCCGCCGGACCAGGGCCGTCTCGGCGTCCACGTCCGCGATCGGGTGCACGGTCTCGAAGTTGAAGCGCCGCTTGAGCGCGGCCGACATCTCCGAGACACCCCGGTCGCGCAGGTTGGCCGTGGCGATGACGGTGAACCCGGGCGCGGCCGGGACCTGGGCGTCGTCCGTGCCGGACAGCTCGGGCACGCTCACCCGGCGGTCGGACAGGATCGACACCAGGGCGTCCTGCACCTCGGGCAGACAGCGGGTGATCTCCTCGACCCGCGCCACCCGGCCGGAGCGCATGGCACCGAGCACCGGCGAGTCGACCAGCGCCTCGGGGGACGGGCCCTGGGCGAGCAGCAGGGCGTAGTTCCAGCCGTAGCGGAAGGCGTCCTCGGTGGTGCCGGCGGTGCCCTGCACGGTGAGCGCGCTGGTGCCGCACACGGCGGCCGACAACAGCTCGGAGAGCATCGACTTGGCCGTACCGGGTTCGCCGACGAGCAGCAGGCCGCGCTCACCGGCGAGGGTGACCACGCACCGCTCGACCAGGGCGCGTTCGCCGACGAACTTGGGCGCGATCACCAGCCTGTCGGGCAGCGTCTCGTGCGGCTTGGCCAGCTTCAGGGTCTCGCCGCCGCTGCCGCAGACGAAGGTGACCACGGAACGCGGGGTCAGGCGCCAGCCGGGCGGGCGCGGGCCCTCGTCATGGGCGGCGAGGAAGTCGAGTTCGGTGGCGTGGCGCTCCTCGGCGGGCAGGGTCTGCCGGGCCGGAAGGGCCATCGCCGTGTCGGTCGGGGTCATGAATGTCCTTGCTCAGTGGGTCGGTAGGTCTGTCTGTCGTTCCAGGGGAGGGAAGCGGGAGGAGAGGGGTGGGACCAGGCGCCCGGCGGTCGGGCGCCCCCGCCTCCTCAGCAAGGGCACCCCCGCCTCCCCGGTGGCGCCCCCTCAGCGGCGGCGGCCCCGCCGCACCTTCAGCTCCTCGAACCGGGGCGCGTCGCCGTCCTGCACGCGCTGCCACGCCCTGCGGTACAGCTCGGCGGCCGGTTCGGCCGGCACGATCACGCCGAACGTCGCCTGCTCGCCGCTCATCAGGTCGCCGTACAGCGGCAGCTTCCACCGCTCCAGAGGCAGGCGCGGAGCCTTCGGGTCGACCCAGGCACCGGGCAGGAAGAGCGAACGCCCGGCCCTGGTCCGGCTGGCCTCCACCACCAGCTCGCCCGCGGCCAGTTCGGCACGGGCCTCCTTGAGCCGGGTCGGCTTCCACCCCGTCCAGCGGGCCGTCGTACGGTCGGTCGGGTCGGGCATGGCGAGCAGCATCAGATAGAGCGTGGCGGCGTCCTCGCCGATGCCGTACTCCTTCGCCACCCCCGTCACCAGCTCGGGCACCGAGCGGCTCGGGTCCTGCGGCCACCAGGTGCCGTCCTTGCCCAGCTCCCCGACGAGCGGGTCGCCCTGGTCGGCGAGGAGAGCCGCGTACCGAGGGGCGCGGGCCAGACGCAGCGCCACCTCGGCCGCGAAGGGCTGCTGGTCCTCGACGCGCAGCGCCGGCAGGTACGGGTCCTGGCCCGCCTCGTCGAGCAGGGCGACCCGGATGCCCGGCGCCGGCTGGTCGTCGTGGGTCGCCAGGATGACGGCGCCGTACCGTTCGAAGCCCTCACCGACCTCGGTCGGGGTGCCCGCGGTCTTCCGGAACGCGGGGAGACCGATGTACCGCCCGAGGTCCAGCACCAGCCCGGGGTGGGCCAGCCGCTCGCGGACGGCGGTGAGCGCTGCGGGCAGCGCGGCCCGGAGCGGGTC
>NZ_LRTR01000565.1 GCF_001550375.1 Streptomyces europaeiscabiei
CCGGCGGGCAGCTGGTGGGCGAGCCAGGCGGCGAGGCCGACCGAGCCGACCAGCGTGTCCGCCGTGAACCCGACCGTGGCGTCGCCGACGGGTTTGACCCGGTCGCCGTTGACGGCCCACTCCAGGTCGCGGGTGAGCCGGGGCTCACCGGCCGGGTGCAGCAGCGCGGGCAGGGCCTGGCGAACCTCCCAGCGCGAGTGCTTGACCGCACGGAGCGCGTCGCCGAACAGTTCCTCGGGGACGGCCGTCCGCCTGCCGACCTCGTTGTTCCAGACCTCGGCCGCCGCGGCCACGTCCGGCCCCTCGGTCCACAGCCGGGCGGGATCGGCGGGCAGCAGGGCGGCCACCACCGCCGCGCGGGTCCTGCCGTCGACGCCGCGCAGTTCGTCCTTGGCGACGGCGGCCGGGGCGGCCTTCACCCCGATGGTGGTGCGCACCTGCGTGGTGAGGAACGTGCGCTCGTGGACGTCGATCTGCGGCAGGCCGGCCACGATCAGCCGGGCCATCGTCCCGGTGACGCCCGTGAGCCGGGCGAACTCCTCGGCGGCCTCCGGGAACCAGGGCGCCGGTCCGCGCGCCGCCAGTTCCGCGAGGAACACACCGGGTGGCGGCGCCCCTCCCTCCGCGCCGAGCGGGGAGGACTCACGGAGGGTGTAGGGCTCCGGTGTGTCGAACCGTCCCGCCGGGTCGTGGAAGAAGCCGGCGAAGACACCGCCGCCGTCGTCCAGCGCGCGGCGCTCCACGATCGCGACGAAGGCGCCGCCGCCCAGGGGAAGCAGCCCGGTCCACGAGCCCTCGCGCCACTCGCCCGACGGGGTGCGCAACCGGTCGGCCGCCAGGTGCAGGATCACCTTGCGCCACCGCTCGGACCCGGCGCCGCCATCCAGCCCCAGCGCGTCGAACCGGCCGAGCAGGGCGAGCAGCGTCTCCCGGTGCTCCTCCGCGGTGGTCCCGGCCGCCGCCCGGAAGGTGAGAGCCGCGGCCCGGTCGACCAGCGTCTGCACGTTCAGGTGTCCGGTCGACAGTTCGCGCCCGTCGAGGTGCAGCCGGGCGGCGGCCTTCTGCGGCACGGTGTCGGCGGAGAGTCCGGCGGCCCTGCCCATCGCACGCAAGGTACGGAAGGCGGAGTCGTCCTCCTCGTCCCGGCGCCACCAGTAGCCGCTGACCACGCCCAGACCGCTCATGGCGTCGATGAGGAGGGTGTCCGCCGGCCCGGCCCGGCCCTCGTCCTCCTCCTCGCCCCCGTCGAGGGCCCGGGTGAGCCGGGCGGCCGCCGCGTCGAGGA
>NZ_LRTR01000566.1 GCF_001550375.1 Streptomyces europaeiscabiei
CCAGCCAGTGGGCGCTGCTCGCGGGCGCCGTCGCGGCGGCCTGCCGGGCGGCGTCGGTCAGGACGGTCACGGCGTGCGGGTCCCAGCCGGTCAGTGACCGCTCGACGTGGTGCGCCCGCTCGGTGACCGGCGCTCCGACCCGGGCCAGTTCGGCTGCGGCGAGATGGTGCATGCGGGTGCGCAGCATGGGGTCGGTGGTGTCGTGGACGAGGGCCCGCAGCACCGGATGCCGCAGTGCCCAGCGGCCGTCGGGCCCCGGCCGCGCGAGATCACGGGCGGTCAACTCCCGCAAGTCCGGGTCGAGTTCGCTTTCGAGGCGGCCGGTGACGGCTGCCACCAGGGAGGGTGCCGCGTGGTCGCCGAGCACGGCCACGGCCTGGACCGTCCGGCGCTGGCCGTCGGTGAGCGGCGTCAGCTCGTCCAGGAGCAGTGAGCTGAGGCCCGCCGCCCTGCCCGCCTGGAGCAGGGCAAGGAAGTACAGGGGGTTGCCCTCGCTGGCCGTGTACAGCTCGGCGGCGAGACCGGCCGGCCGGTCGGGGGCGAGCGCCGCGAGACAGGCGCTCCGGTCCAGGGGCCCGAGTTCGAGACGCAGCACCGTCCCGGTCTCCACGCCCCGGGTCAGTGAGGCGACGAGCCGGGGTGAGGTCTGCCGCTCGCGGCGCGCCACCACGATCACCACGGGGGCGCGCCGCGGCGGATGCCGTACGAGATGGTCGAGCAGTTCCAGGGACGCCGGGTCCGCCCAGTGCACGTCGTCCAGGGCCACCACGAGGCCGTCGCCCGTCCGTGCGATCCGGGCCAGGAAGGCGGCCGCCGCGCGTTGCAGCGCGAAACGGTCCACGGTGTGGACGTCGGCGAACGGGGACGGGATCCCGGTCTCGATGTCGAGGTCCGCGAGGGCGTCGGCGAGGGGCTGGTAGGGCAGATGCTGCTCGTACTCGGTCGCCCGGCCGCGCAGCACCGTCATGCCCCGGTCCCGCGCCCGCGCGCAGAACTCCGACACCAGTCTGCTCTTGCCGATCCCGGCCGCGCCGGTGACATCGACGACCGTCGGCCCTTGGCCGGACTCCGTCGGCCCTCGGCCGGTTCCCGTCAGCCCGTCGAGCACCTCGGCGAGCCGCGCCAACTCGGTCTCCCGGCTCACCAGCGGAGCCACGTCCCACGGCAATGCGATTCCCCCCGAAGCCGGCCCCGGGCCGTCCCGGGCCGATCCGCAGGTTCCTGATCGCGAACCTCCGGCCGATTCTCGAAGATTGTACGTAGTCCCGACATGTCGGCGGTCCGCTCACCGCGCTCGTCCGGGTGCCACCTTGACGCCCCTGACCGGCGCACCTAGGTTCCCCTCGACGCGATCAGCATGATCGGACGGACAGGTCCGCGATCAGACAGGCAGGTCGACGATGACGGACTCCGACGCCTCCGACGGCCCCGCCGCCGTCCGACCGCTCCAGGTGGAGACCCACGGCCTGGACGTGATCGGCGACGCCGACCGCAAAGGCACCCCCCGCACCCTCTTCTGGCCCTGGTTCGGCGCCAACGTCTCCGTTCTCGGCATGAGTTACGGCGCGTTCGCGCTCGGCTTCGGCATCTCCTTCCGGCAGGCGCTGGCCGCCGGGGTCATCGGCATCGTCTTCTCGTTCCTGCTCTGCGGCTTCGTCGCGGTCGCCGGCAAACGTGGCTCGGCCCCGACGATGGTGCTCAGCCGCGCCGCGTACGGGGTGCGCGGCAACCGGCTGCCCGCGGTCGTCTCCTGGCTGCTCACGGTCGGCTGGGAGACCGTGCTGTGCGCGCTCGCCACCATGGCCACCGCCACGGTCTTCGGCCGGCTCGGCACGGGCGGCGGCACCGGGACCAAGGTGATGGCGCTCGTCCTGGTCGCCGCACTGGTCGTGGTCGTCGGCGTGATGGGCTTCGACCTGATCATGAGATTCCAGACCGTCATCACCGTGGTCACCGGCGTGCTGACGGTCGTCTACGTCGCTCTGGTCGCCGACCACGTCCACTGGTCCGCCGTCAGTGCCGTACCGGCCGGATCCACCCAGGAGTTCATCGGCGCCCTCGTCTTCCTGATGACGGGCTTCGGCCTCGGCTGGGTCAACGCGGCCGCCGACTACTCCCGTTATCTGCCGCGCGGCTCCTCCGGCCGGGGCGTCGTCGCCTGGACCACCTTCGGCGCCTCCCTCGCCCCGCTGCTCCTGCTGGCCTTCGGACTGCTCCTCGCGGGCTCCTCGGCCGACCTCGGCGAGGCCATCGCCCTCGACCCGATCGGCGCGCTGACCACGCTCCTGCCGACCTGGTTCCTGGTGCCGTTCGCCGCCGTCGCCGTGCTCGGCCTGGTCGGCGGCGCCGTCCTCGACATCTACTCCTCCGGCCTCGCCCTGCTCGCGGCCGGCCTGCGCGTGCCGCGCCCGCTGGCCGCACTCGTGGACGGTGTGCTGATGATCGCGGGCGCCGTCTACATCGTCTTCGTCGCCGACGACTTCCTCGGCCCGTTCATCGGCTTCCTCACCACCCTCGGCGTCCCCATCGCCGCCTGGTGCGGCGTCATGCTCGCCGACCTCCTGCTGCGCCGCCGCGACTACGCCGAGGCAGACCTGTTCCGCCCGGACGGCCGCTACGGCGACCTCCCGCCGCTCCCCCTTCTCCTCACCGTCGCCGCCACCGCCCTCGGCTGGGGCCTGGTCACCAACTCCGCCGCGGGCTGGCTCGACTGGCAGGGCTATCTTCTCGGCCCCTTCGGCCTCGGCGGCAGGAACGGTGACTGGGCCTACGCAAACCTGGGCGTCCTGGTGGCTCTGGCGGCCGGCTTCCTCGGCACGCTGCTCCTGTCGCGGGGGCGGGTACGGGCGCAGGAGGGTCGCCCATGAGCGCGTCCGGCCCGCCCGACCTGCTCGCCGTCATCGACATGCAGCGCGTGTTCGCCGAGCCCACGAGCCCCTGGGCGGCCGCCCGCTTCGAGGAGGCCGCGGCAGGCGTACGGCGTCTGCTGCCGGCGTTCGCCGGACGGTCCGTGTTCACCCGCTTCGTCGCGCCGGAGCGGCCGGAGGGGGCCTGGCGGGCGTACTACGCCCAGGCGCCCTTCGCGCTGCAGCCACCCGACGCGCGCCTGTGGCAACTGGTCGACGAACTTTCCGACGAGGCACGGGACATGGTCGATGCCCCGACCTTCGGCAAGTGGGGCCCGGAGCTGTCCGCCCGCCTGGGAACGGGCGGGCGGCTGGTCCTGGCCGGGGTCAGCACCGACTGCTGTGTGCTGTCCACCGCCCTCGCGGCGGCCGACGCGGGCGTCGAGGTACTGGTGGCCGCCGACGCCTGCGCGGGAGCGGACGACGAGTCGCACGCCAAGGCCCTGTACGTGCTGGACCTGTACCGGCCGCTGGTCCGGGTCGTGACCGTCGACGAGGTCCTCGCTCAGTCGCGGCCCGAACCCCGGTAGAGGTCCAGCTCCCCGTCCAACTCCACCGCGAGCACGGTCGCGTACGCGTCGAGGTCGGCCTCCTCGGGGGCGTCGATCCAGGCCACGCCGGGCACGGCGTCCAGGCCACCGATCACCCGGTGGCCCAGCTCGGTGCCCGTGCCGAGGACGGTGACCTTTCTGACGGGGTTGCGCAGCCCTCGTACCGCCACGGACTCGCGCGGCACGTCGAAGCACATCAGATACAGGGTGCGCCGGTCGGCGGAGAGGGTACTGGGGCCGTAGTGGTGCCCGGCGGGCAGCCCGGCGACCGTCCCGTACACGGCGTCGGAGTGCCGGGCGATCCATGCGCCGAGTCCCTCCAGCCGCTCGACCTGCTCGGCGGGGATCGTCCCGTCCGCCCTCGGTCCGACGTCCAGCAGCAGATTGCCGCCCATGCCGATCGTCTCGGCGAAGTAGCGCACCAGCTGCCGCACCGACTTGTGGTTGTCGTCCTGGTGCTGGAAACCCCATGAGTCGTTGATGGTCAGGCACAACTCCCAGGGCCCGTCGGGTGCTTCGAGCGGCACCCCCTGCTCGGGGGTGGCGTAGTCGCCGTGGCTGAGCATGCGGGCGTTCAGAATGGTGTCCGGGTTCTCCGCGCGGATGAGCTCGGCCAACTCCCGGATCCGCCACTGCTGTTCGGTGCGCTCCCACTCGCCGTCGAACCACAGCAGATCGGGGCGGAACCGCTCGACCAGCTCGCGCACCTGACCGTCACGGTAGGCGAGGTAGCGGTCCCAGGCCACCGGGTCCTCCTCGCCGTGCGCGGCATGCGAGTAGGGGTTGGCGTCGTTGCCGCCCGGGTGCGTGTTCGACCACTGGTCGATCTCGGGGTGGCGGACGCTCGCGTAGTCCGGGTGGTTCCAGTCGGAGTGCGAGTAGTAGAGGCCGACCTTGAGGCCCCGCTCGCGCAGCGCGTCGACGTATCCGGTGATCAGGTCCCGGCCCGCCGGGGTGCGCCGGACGACTCCCAGGTCACCCTGGGCGGTGTCCCACAGGGCGACGCCGTCGTGGTGGCGTGCGGTGAGCACCGCGTACTTCGCGCCCACCCGGGCGAACAGCTCGGCCCAGGCCGCGGGTTCGTACGCGGACGCGGTGAAGCCGTCGAGCTGTTTCATGTACTGCTCGTGCGTCACCTCGCCCCAGTAGAAGGACCAGGACTCCGGGACCCCGTCCACGGCGTAGATGCCGTAGTGGATGAAGATGCCCAGTTTGGCGGCGGGAAACCAGGGTTGCATGGTCATGCGGCCACGCTAGGCGGCGGGCCTCGACGGGCGCGTGGGCGCGGGTCACCAGTACTGGTTCGTTTTCACCCCGAAGTGCTTCGGTGACGAGTGCGCCGCGCGATCCCCCTACGCGGATGTCATGTCCCTGTAGCCTTCGCGCTGCAAGGGCTTTCAGGGAGTTGCCGGTTCTGCTTGCAGATCGCCGCGCGTACCGCCCGGCGGATCGACTCCCCACACCCCGGCCCACATGGGAGAAGGCTCCTGAGGCGTACGCCCCCTGACCGGTCACGGCGCCCGTTCGAGGCGTTCCTCGCCGCGACCGGCCTGCTCGCGGCGCTCGCGGCGGCCCCGGAGGCAGGCTCCCTCCCGATGGAGCGGACCGCCGCCGAGGTGTCCACGGCCGAGCCCACCGGCAACACCTGCGTCAACCGGGGCAATCCCACGGGCGGGAAGAGTGCGGAGGGGTACGCGCTCTACAACTGCCAGTGGCCGAGCCCCACGGGCCAGTACTCCACCGAGGGCATCAGCGGCCAGATGGCCTTCAAACGCCGCTACACCGGCGGCTCGACCGACAGCTTCGCCCTGGTCACCGTCACCGGCGGCGCCACCTACACGGGCATCTCGAACGGCACCCACCGCGACGCCGTCACCGGTGACGTGAAAACCGTCTCCACCGGCACCCTGAGCGTCGGCGCACCCGGCAAGGGCAACCTGCGGGTGTACGTCTCAACGGCCCCGGCAAGATCGGTGGTGACGGCCCGTACCTGAAGTGACGGCCCGTACCTGAAGTGACGGCCCGTACCTGAAGTGACGGCCCGTACCTGAAGTGACGGCCCGTACCTGAGTGACCGGCTCTACCTGAGGCGACCGGCTGTACCTGAAGTGACGTAGAGGAATGCCCGCGCCCCTGTCGGGTACGCGAGGGGCGACGCGCCCGGAACGGACGCCGTTCCGGGCGGCCTTTCCATCACTACCTGGGATCTTCCATGGACATATCCTCCAACGGCCACCACGCACCCCAGGCCGCCTCGCCGGCCCAGCGCGCACTGACCGCCCTCGCCTTCGACACCCACGACACGGCCGCGCTGAACACGCTCGCCGAAAGCGACGTGCTGATTCCCGTGCCGGACGACGCCGACGAGGCGGCCGTGAGCGACCCGACGGCCGTGGCGCTGCCCGTCCTGGAGCAGCCGGGCGGCGAACAGATCGTGCCGGTCTTCACCTCGGAACCCGCGATGGCCGAACTCCTGCCCTACGTGTCGCGCTACCGCCTGGTACCCCTCGGCGCTCTGGCCTCACAGTGGCCGGCCGACGCCGACCTCTCCCTCACCATCGACGCCGGATCCCCGCACGGCCTCACCCTCGACGCCCACGACGTGGGCACCCTCCTGGGACGACACGGCATCTGACCCGCAGGACACCCAGGACACCCAGGACAACCACGGACACGCACCGACAACAGCCGAGGGAACGGCCCTCACGGCTTCACAACCCCGTCCCCGGGTTGAGGATCCCGTGCGGGTCGAACACCCCGTGCTCCCCGGTCGGCGTTCCGCCCCGCGGTCACGGTCGAGGCCCTACGAGGCCGGGTGCGAGGGAGCTGAAAGGACCTGCTCGCCCGCGTTCTCGACGCCGTGAGGTCAGCCCTGCTGCAACATGCGGGCCAGGGCGTCCCGCTGCAACGGCAGGACCTCCGTGTGCAGGTCGCGCCCCTTGGTCGTCAGCGTGACCCAGACCCCGCGCCGGTCCTCCGCGCAGACGGACCGTTCCACCAGGCCGTCCTTCTCCAGCCGGCCGATCAGCCGGGACAGCGCGCTCTGGCTGAGGTGGACCTTCTCCGCGATGTTCTGCACGCGGCACAGGTCGCCGGCCGCCGTGGCCGCGGCCATCCCCGACGCGAGGATGTCGAGCACCTCGAAGTCGCTGGCGCCGAGCCCGTGCGGATGCAGTACGCGGTCGATCTCGCACATCGTGCGGGCGTGCACGGACAGGATGTCCCGCCACTGGTCCTCGAGCCGGACACCGGTCGTGTTCGCTGCCATATGTGCACGGTAACAGAGAGCGAGACGATCGTTGCCTGTGCAACTAGTGCAGACGCAACCACCGCCCTCGCGCTACTCGGCCGCCGTGTCCTGCAGGAGCCCGACCAGGTTCCCGTCCGTGTCCTTCACCGAGGCGATGAGGCGGCCGCCGCCCACGTCGTGGACGTCCTCCAGCGTCTGGGCGCCGGCCCCGAGCAGCCCCGCGAGCGTCGACCGGATGTCGGTGACGTGCCAGTACGGCACGGGGCCGGTCATCCCCTTCGCGTGCCCGTTCGGGTCCAGGCCCACGTCCTGCCCCGCGTCCTTGAACCCGACGTAGTACGCCGAGTCCGCGTACGGCTCGACTTCCAACAGGGCGCTGAACAGGGCCTTCGCGGCGGCCAGGTCCTTGACGGGGTAGATGATGGTCTTGAGTCCGGCGGTCATGGTGTACTCCTCGGTGGTTGTTTCCGGTCGTTGGGATCTGTCGTCAACGCTAGGACGGGGGAGGGCCGGGTGGCTTCTCCGATCCTGACGGGTTGCGCCGGCCGGCCCTCTTCTCGCCCCCGCCGCGCCTACCCGTCCCATCCCAGGGGCTGTGGCCCTTCGACCCCCACCCGCGGGTCCGTCGTGGTTGCTCGCGCGGTTCCCCGCGCCCCTGAAAAGCAGGGGCTGGCCCCGTGCTTTTCGCTTCTAGGGGCGCGGGGAACCGCGCGAGAAGCCCCACCCACCCGCACCCGACAACGCACCCCCTCGGGGTCGAAGGGGCAGCGCCCCTGGGGATGGGAACGGGTAGCGGCGGCGGGGGCGAGGCGGGCTACGCCGGGCGGAGCCAGACCGTCGCCAGCGGCGGCAGGGTCACCCGGATGCTGCCCGCTCGCCCGTGCCAGGCATGTGGCTCGCGTTCGACGGGCCGCGGGTCGGTAACACCGCTCCCCCCATAGACCACGGCATCGGTGTTCAGCACCTCTCTCCACGCCGGTACGTCATCGGCCACCCCCAGCCGATACTCCTCCCGAACCACAGGGCTGAAGTTGGACACCGCCAACAGAGGCACACCCTCCGCGTCGAGCCGCAGAAACGCGAACACGTCGTCCTCCGCCGCATCGGCGCTCACCCACTGGAAACCGCCCGGATCGGTGTCCCGCTGCCAGAGGGCGGGCGTACGGCGATAGACGTTGTTGAGGTCACGGACGAGGTCGCGCACACCCCGGTGGTCGGCCTCGGCACCGTACGCGGGATCGAGCAGCCACCAGTCGGGTCCGTCCGGCTCCGACCACTCCGCCCCCTGCGCGAACTCCTGCCCCATGAAAAGGAGTTGCTTGCCCGGGTGCGCCCACATGAAGCCGAGGTACGCGCGGTGGTTGGCCCGCCGCTGCCACCAGTCACCTGGCATCTTCGACACCAGCGCCTGCTTCCCGTGCACGACCTCGTCGTGGGAGATGGGCAGCACGTAGTTCTCGCTGTACGCGTACACCATCGAGAACGACATCTCGTCGTGGTGGTACTTGCGGTGCACCGGCTCGTGCTGGATGTAACCCAGCGAGTCGTGCATCCACCCCATGTTCCACTTCAGCCCGAAGCCCAGGCCGCCGCTGTCGGTCGGGCGGGTCACGCCGTCCCAGGCCGTGGACTCCTCCGCGATGGTCACCACGCCCGGCGCGCGCCGGTACACCGTCGCGTTCATCTCCTGCAGGAAGGCGACCGCGTCCAGGTCCTCCCGCCCGCCGAACACATTGGGGGACCACTGGCCGGAGTCACGCGAGTAGTCGAGGTAGAGCATCGACGCGACCGCGTCCACCCGCAGCCCGTCGACATGGAACTCCTCGCACCAGTAGACGGCGTTCGCCACCAGGAAGTTGCGCACCTCGGTGCGGCCGAAGTCGAACTCGTACGTCCCCCAGTCCGGATGCTCGGCCCGCCGGCTGTCCCCGGGTTCGTAGAGGGGCTCCCCGTCGAAGCGGCCGAGGGCCCAGTCGTCCTTGGGGAAATGGGCGGGCACCCAATCCACGATCACGCCGATACCCGCCCGGTGCAGCGCGTCGACCAGGTACTTGAAGTCGTCGGGGGTGCCGAGCCGTGCGGTGGGCGCGTAGAAGCCGGTGACCTGGTAGCCCCAGGACCCGCTGAACGGGTGCTGGGCGACCGGCATCAGCTCGACATGGGTGAAGCCGAGGTCACAGACGTACTCCGGCAGTACATCGGCCAGTTGACGATACGTCAGTCCCGGTCGCCAGGAGGGAAGATGGATCTCGTAGACGGAGAACGGGGCCTCGTGCACCGGGATGTCCCCGCGCCCGGCCATCCACTCCGCGTCGCCCCACTCGTAGCGCGAGACCGTCACGATCGACGCGGTCGCGGGGGGCACCTCCGCCTGGCGGGCCATCGGGTCGGCCTTGAGGAGACGGTGGCCGTGGCGCGAGGTGATCTCGAACTTGTAGTGGGCGCCCTCGCCCACCCCCGGCAGGAACAGCTCCCAGACCCCGGACGAACCGAGGGACCTCATCGGGAACGCCGTCCCGTTCCAGCAGGCGAAGTCCCCGACGACACGCACCCCCCGGGCGTTCGGCGCCCATACGGTGAACCGGGTGCCGGCAACGCCCTGGTGGGTCATCGGCTCGGCGCCGAGCGCCTTCCACAGCTGCTCGTGCCGCCCCTCCCGGATCAGATGCAGATCCAGCTCGCCGAGTGAGGGCAGGAAGCGGTACGGGTCGTGGACGTCCTGGGCCGTGTCCTCGTAGGAGACGAGCAGCGTGTACTCCGGGACGGTGTCGAGCGGCAGCAGGACGGAGAAGAGGCCGTCTCCCTCCGAGGCGAGATACGTACGCTCGCCGTCGATCACGACGCTCACGGCGTGGGCGTACGGACGCAGCGCCCGTACGGCGATCCCACCCGGTACCGGGTGGGCGCCGAGCAGGGCGTGCGGGTCGTGGTGGGCGCCGGAGAGCAGTCGCGCACGGTCGCCCGGGTCGAGCGGTGGGGCGGCCACGGTCAGCCGTGCTCTGCGCGGGGGCGGACCCGCCGCCTCGGGGGGAGTGGTGTCGCGCAGGGCCACGGTCTCAGTCTCCTCTCACGGCGAGACGCTCGATCGCCGCCATGGGTACGGGAAGCCAGTCGGGGCGGTGCCGGGCCTCGTAGAGGACCTCGTACACGGCCCGGTCCGTCTCGTAGGCGCGCAGCAGCCCGTGCTTCTCGCGCGGGTCCCAGTCGGCGTGGGCGGCATAACCCGCGCAGTACGCCTCCCGGCAGCGGCGTGCCCACTCCGGGCGCCAGGGGCGGCGCTGCCGGGCGGCGTAGTCGAAGGAGCGCAGCATCCCGGCGATGTCCCGCACCGGTGACTGGGTGCCGCACCGTTCGGCCAGCGGACGGGACGGCTCGCCCTCGAAGTCGATGACGAACCACTCCCGGCCCGCCCGCAGCACCTGCCCCAGGTGCAGATCGCCGTGGACGCGCTGGGCGGGCGGCCCGACGTCGCAGGAGAGCAGGGCGCGGAAGGCGGTGCGCAGACCGGGGACGAACGGCCGCAGCGCCGGTACACAGCGCGCGGCGGCGTCCAGCCGCTCGGTCATCGCGGCCGCCGTCCGCCCGTTCTCGTCATGGGTCCCGGAGGGGAAGGCCGAGGCCAGCGCCATGTGCACCTCCGCCGTGGCCCGGCCCAGCTCGCGCGCCTGCGCCGTGAAGTCGTGGCCGGCGGCGAGCGCGTCGAGCGCCAGCGTCCAGCCGTCGGACGCGTCGGGCAGGAACGGCTGCAGCACGCCGAGCGTCGCCGCGAAGGGATCGGTCGTCCGGAACCAGGCCACCGGCGCCGGCACCCGGCCGCACCCCTGCCCGGCGAGCGCCCCCGGCACCTCCAGATCGGGGTTCACCCCCGGCTGGATGCGCCGGAAGACCTTCAGGATGAACGCGTCCCCGTACACCAGCGAGGAGTTGGACTGCTCGGCGTCCAGCAGTCGAGGAGCCAGCCCGGCCGGTACCCGTACGTCCGGGTCCGCCTCGAAGCACAGCGGGCCGGCCGTACCGGGGTGGCGCAGTCGTTCGAGCAGCAACTGGGCCGAGCGAGTGTCGTAGAGCGCGTCGTACACGGTCAGACCCGCCAGCGGCCCCTCGTGCGCCTGCCCGATCAGCGCCCGGCCGAGGCGCGGCACCGGATGCTCGCGCACACCGAGCAGCAGTTGATAGCAGTCACCGGACAGGGGAGTGCCGCCGGGCGCGGGTACCCCGCCGTGGCCGGTGTGGCTCTGCTGGCCGGTGTGCACGAGCAGGTGCAGACAGCCCGGATACAGCTCGGTCATCGACAGCAGGGCCAGGTCCGTGACGGGGCGGTCCTTGCCGGCGAACCAGCGCTGGCGCGGCAGCCACTTGCGCAGCAGACCGGCGAGCGAGGTCATGAGGTCGGCGGCGACCCCGGCGCTGCTCGGCCGGAGCAGTGCGGTTGCGGTCTTCGACATGGTGACGCGTCCTTTCGCCGGCCCGCGCCTCAACGCCCTCGGGCGGCGCGGGAGAGGACTCGGGAGAGCCGGAACCAGTAGAAGCCGTGGCCCGCGAGGGTGAGGAGATAGGGCAGTTCACCGATGGCGGGGAAACGGACACCGCCGATGAGTTCGACGGGGTGGCGTCCTTCGTAGGCGCGCAGATCGAGTTCGGTGGGCTGTGCGAAACGGGAGAAGTTGTTGACGCACAGCACCAGGTCGTCCCCGTCCTCCTCGATCGAGGGCGCCTCCCGGAGATACGCCAGCACGGCCGGGTTGGACGACGGCAGTTCGGTGTAGGTGCCGAGGCCGAACGCCGGGTTCTGTTTGCGGATCTCGATCATGCGGCGGGTCCAGTGCAGCAGTGACGACGGCGACGACATGGACGCCTCGACGTTGGTGACCTGGTAGCCGTAGACGGGGTCCATGATCGTCGGCAGTGACAGCCTGCCGGGGTCGCAGGAGGAGAAGCCGGCGTTGCGGTCGGGTGTCCACTGCATGGGGGTGCGTACGGCGTCGCGGTCGCCGAGCCAGATGTTGTCGCCCATGCCGATCTCGTCGCCGTAGTAGAGGATCGGCGAGCCGGGCAGGGACAGCAGCAGGGCGGTGAAGAGTTCGATCTGGTTGCGGTCGTTGTCCAGGAGCGGGGCGAGCCGGCGGCGGATGCCGATGTTGGCGCGCATGCGCGGGTCCTTGGCGTACTCCGCGTACATGTAGTCGCGTTCTTCGTCGGTGACCATTTCGAGGGTCAGCTCGTCGTGGTTGCGCAGGAAGATGCCCCATTGGCAGCTGGAGGGGATGGCCGGGGTCTTGGCGAGGATTTCCGAGACGGGGTAGCGGGATTCCCTGCGGACCGCCATGAAGATCCTCGGCATCACCGGGAAGTGGAATGCCATGTGGCATTCGTCGCCGCCGCTGGGGAAGTCGCCGAAGTAGTCGACGACGTCCTCCGGCCACTGGTTCGCCTCGGCCAGCAGCACGGTGTCGGGATAGTGCGCGTCGATCTCCTTCCGCACCCGCTTGAGGAAGTGGTGGGTTGCGGGAAGGTTTTCGCAGTTGGTGCCCTCCTGCTGGTACAGGTAGGGCACCGCGTCCAGGCGGAAGCCGTCGATGCCCAGGTCCAGCCAGAACCGCAGCGCCGAGATGATCTCCTCCTGTACCGCCGGGTTCTCGTAGTTGAGGTCCGGTTGGTGGGAGAAGAAGCGGTGCCAGTAGTACTGCTTGCGGACGGGGTCGAAGGTCCAGTTGGAGGCTTCGGTGTCGACGAAGATGATGCGGGCGTCCTGGAACTGTTTGTCGTCGTCGGCCCAGACGTAGTAGTCGCCGTAGGGGCCGTCGGGGTCGTTCCTGGACTCCTGGAACCACGGGTGCTGGTCGCTGGTGTGGTTCATGACGAAGTCGATGATGACGCGCATGCCGCGTTGGTGGGCGGCGTCGACGAACTCGACGAAGTCGGCGAGGTCGCCGAACTCGGGGAGGACGGCGGTGTAGTCGGAGACGTCGTAGCCGCCGTCGCGCAGGGGCGATTTGAAGAAGGGCGGGAGCCAGATGCAGTCGATGCCCAGCCACTGCAGGTAGTCGAGTTTGGCGGTGAGGCCCTTGAGGTCGCCGATGCCGTCGCCGTTGCTGTCCTGGAAGGAGCGGACGAGGACCTCGTAGAAGACGGCGCGTTTGAACCAGTCCGGATCCCGGTCCCTCTGCGGAGTGTCCTCGAAGGTGTCCGGGATGGGTTTGTTCGTGGTCATGGCGTGCCTGACCCTCCGATCTGCGACGAGGAGGACGTGCTCTCGGCACGGAGTTGGACGTGGAGGACGTGCGCGGGCGCCCGCCCGGGTTCCAGGCGCACGTAGTTCGTCCTTCCCCAGCGGTAGGTCTCCCCCGTCAACTCGTCGCGCACCGGCACGTTCTCGTCCGGG
>NZ_LRTR01000567.1 GCF_001550375.1 Streptomyces europaeiscabiei
GCATGGGGGTGCGTACGGCGTCGCGGTCGCCGAGCCAGATGTTGTCGCCCATGCCGATCTCGTCGCCGTAGTAGAGGATCGGCGAGCCGGGCAGGGACAGCAGCAGGGCGGTGAAGAGTTCGATCTGGTTGCGGTCGTTGTCCAGGAGCGGGGCGAGCCGGCGGCGGATGCCGATGTTGGCGCGCATGCGCGGGTCCTTGGCGTACTCCGCGTACATGTAGTCGCGTTCTTCGTCGGTGACCATTTCGAGGGTCAGCTCGTCGTGGTTGCGCAGGAAGATGCCCCATTGGCAGCTGGAGGGGATGGCCGGGGTCTTGGCGAGGATTTCCGAGACGGGGTAGCGGGATTCCCTGCGGACGGCCATGAAGATCCTCGGCATCACCGGGAAGTGGAATGCCATGTGGCATTCGTCGCCGCCGCTGGGGAAGTCGCCGAAGTAGTCGACGACGTCCTCCGGCCACTGGTTCGCCTCCGCGAGGATGACCGTGTCCGGATACGAAGCGTCGATCTCCCGGCGGACGTGCTTGAGGAACGCGTGGGTGGCCGGGAGGTTCTCGCAGTTGGTGTCCTCCTGCTGGTACAGGTAGGGCACCGCGTCCAGGCGGAAGCCGTCGATGCCGAGGTCAAGCCAGAACCGCAGGGCCGCCAGCATTTCCTCCTGTACCGCCGGGTTCTCGTAGTTGAGGTCCGGTTGGTGGGAGAAGAAGCGGTGCCAGAAGTACTGCTTGCGGACGGGGTCGAAGGTCCAGTTGGAGGCTTCGGTGTCGACGAAGATGATGCGGGCGTCCTGGAACTGTTTGTCGTCGTCGGCCCAGACGTAGTAGTCGCCGTAGGGGCCGTCGGGGTCGTTCCTGGACTCCTGGAACCACGGGTGCTGGTCGCTGGTGTGGTTCATGACGAAGTCGATGATGACGCGCATGCCGCGTTGGTGGGCGGCGTCGACGAACTCGACGAAGTCGGCGAGGTCGCCGAACTCGGGGAGGACGGCGGTGTAGTCGGAGACGTCGTAGCCGCCGTCGCGCAGGGGCGATTTGAAGAAGGGCGGGAGCCAGATGCAGTCGATGCCCAGCCACTGCAGGTAGTCGAGTTTGGCGGTGAGGCCCTTGAGGTCGCCGATGCCGTCGCCGTTGCTGTCCTGGAAGGAGCGGACGAGGACCTCGTAGAAGACGGCGCGTTTGAACCAGTCAGGGTCCCGGTCCTTCTGCGGAGTGTCCTCGAAGGTGTCCGGAACGGGCTCGTTGACGATCATTGTGTGGGTGACCCCCCGATCTGCGGGTTGGACGGTCGCAGGACGGTCAGTACGTGGGCGGGCGTGCGGCCCGGTTCTAGACGTACGTAGTTGTTCCTGCCCCAGGTGTAGACCTCGCCGGTGAGCTCGTCGCGCACCAGCACGGACTCATGCCAGTCCAGGCCGAGTTGCGGCATGTCCAACGAGACCGTGGCCTCCTGGGTGTGGTGGGGGTCGAGGTTGACCACCACCAGAACCGTGTTCGAGCCCGCCCGCTTCGAATAGACGATCACCGCTTCCTGGTCGGCGTGGTGGAAGTGCAGATCCCGCAACTGACGCAGCGCCGGGCTTCGACGCCTGATCTCGTTGAGCTTGCCGAGCAGTGGTGCGATCGTACGTCCGTCTTGTGCGGCTGTGTCCCAGTCGCGGGGGCGGAGTTGGTATTTCTCGGAGTCGAGGTACTCCTCGCTGCCGGGCTTGAGCGGTGTGTTCTCGCAGAGTTCGTAGCCGGAGTACACGCCCCAGGTGGGGGAGAGGGTGGCGGCCAGGACGGCGCGGAGTTCGAAGGCGGGGCGGCCGCCTTCCTGGAGGAAGGCGTGGAGGATGTCGGGGGT
>NZ_LRTR01000568.1 GCF_001550375.1 Streptomyces europaeiscabiei
GGGAAGTCGCCGAAGTAGTCGACGACGTCCTCCGGCCACTGGTTCGCCTCGGCCAGCAGCACGGTGTCGGGATAGTGCGCGTCGATCTCCTTCCGCACCCGCTTGAGGAAGTGGTGGGTTGCGGGAAGGTTTTCGCAGTTGGTGCCCTCCTGCTGGTACAGGTAGGGCACCGCGTCCAGGCGGAAGCCGTCGATGCCCAGGTCCAGCCAGAACCGCAGCGCCGAGATGATCTCCTCCTGTACCGCCGGGTTCTCGTAGTTGAGGTCCGGTTGGTGGGAGAAGAAGCGGTGCCAGAAGTACTGCTTGCGGACGGGGTCGAAGGTCCAGTTGGAGGCTTCGGTGTCGACGAAGATGATGCGGGCGTCCTGGAACTGTTTGTCGTCGTCGGCCCAGACGTAGTAGTCGCCGTAGGGGCCGTCGGGGTCGTTCCTGGACTCCTGGAACCACGGGTGCTGGTCGCTGGTGTGGTTCATGACGAAGTCGATGATGACGCGCATGCCGCGTTGGTGGGCGGCGTCGACGAACTCGACGAAGTCGGCGAGGTCGCCGAACTCGGGGAGGACGGCGGTGTAGTCGGAGACGTCGTAGCCGCCGTCGCGCAGGGGCGATTTGAAGAAGGGCGGGAGCCAGATGCAGTCGATGCCCAGCCACTGCAGGTAGTCGAGTTTGGCGGTGAGGCCCTTGAGGTCGCCGATGCCGTCGCCATCACTGTCCTGGAAGGAGCGGACGAGGACCTCGTAGAAGACGGCGCGTTTGAACCAGTCCGGATCCCGGTCCCTCTGCGGAGTGTCCTCGAAGGTGTCCGGGATGGGTTTGTTCGTGGTCATGGCGTGCCTGACCCTCCGATCTGCGACGAGGAGGACGTGCTCTCGGCACGGAGTTGGACGTGGAGGACGTGCGCGGGCGCCCGCCCGGGTTCCAGGCGCACGTAGTTCGTCCTTCCCCAGCGGTAGGTCTCCCCCGTCAACTCGTCGCGCACCGGCACGTTCTCGTCCGGGCCCAGGCCGAGTTCCGCCATGTCGAGCGTGACCGTGGCCTCCTGGGCGCGGTGGGGGTCGAGGTTCACGACCACCACGACCGCGTCCGAGCCCGCGCTCTTGCTGTAGGCCATCACCGCGTTGTTGTCGGTGTGGTGGAAGCGCAGGTTCCTGAGCCCGTGCAGTGCGGGGTGGCGCCGTCTGATGTCGTTGATCGCGGTGATGAGGGGTGCGATCGTACGTCCGTCTTGTGCGGCTGTGTCCCAGTCGCGGGGGCGGAGTTGGTATTTCTCGGAGTCGAGGTACTCCTCGCTGCCGGGCTTGAGCGGTGTGTTCTCGCAGAGTTCGTAGCCGGAGTACACGCCCCAGGTGGGGGAGAGGGTGGCGGCCAGGACGGCGCGGAGTTCGAAGGCGGGGCGGCCGCCTTCCTGGAGGAAGGCGTGGAGGATGTCGGGGGTGTTGACGAAGAAGTTGGGCCGCATGTAGCTCGCGGCGTCCCCGGCGAGTTCGGTGGCGTAGTCGGTGAGTTCCTGTTTGGTGGTGCGCCAGGTGAAGTAGGTGTAGGACTGCTGGAAGCCGGTGGCGGCCAGGGTGTGCATCATGGCGGGGCGGGTGAAGGCCTCGGCCAGGAAGATGACGTCGGGGTCGGTGGTGTTGACGTCGGCGATGACCTGTTCCCAGAAGAGCACCGGTTTGGTGTGGGGGTTGTCGACGCGGAAGATCCGTACGCCGTGGTCCATCCAGTGGCGCAGGATGCGGGTGGTCTCGGCGAGGAGGCCGGGCAGGTCGGCGTCGAAGGCGATGGGGTAGATGTCCTGGTACTTCTTCGGCGGGTTCTCCGCGTAGGCGATCGTGCCGTCGGGGCGGTGGTGGAACCACTCGGGGTGTTTGTGCACCCAGGGGTGGTCGGGGGAGCACTGCAGGGCGAAG
>NZ_LRTR01000569.1 GCF_001550375.1 Streptomyces europaeiscabiei
TGACGAAGTCGATGATGACGCGCATGCCGCGTTGGTGGGCGGCGTCGACGAACTCGACGAAGTCGGCGAGGTCGCCGAACTCGGGGAGGACGGCGGTGTAGTCGGAGACGTCGTAGCCGCCGTCGCGCAGGGGCGATTTGAAGAAGGGCGGGAGCCAGATGCAGTCGATGCCCAGCCACTGCAGGTAGTCGAGTTTGGCGGTGAGGCCCTTGAGGTCGCCGATGCCGTCGCCGTTGCTGTCCTGGAAGGAGCGGACGAGGACCTCGTAGAAGACGGCGCGTTTGAACCAGTCAGGGTCCCGGTCCTTCTGCGGAGTGTCCTCGAAGGTGTCCGGAACGGGCTCGTTGACGATCATTGTGTGGGTGACCCCCCGATCTGCGGGTTGGACGGTCGCAGGACGGTCAGTACGTGGGCGGGCGTGCGGCCCGGTTCTAGACGTACGTAGTTGTTCCTGCCCCAGGTGTAGACCTCGCCGGTGAGCTCGTCGCGCACCAGCACGGACTCATGCCAGTCCAGGCCGAGTTGCGGCATGTCCAACGAGACCGTGGCCTCCTGGGTGTGGTGGGGGTCGAGGTTGACCACCACCAGAACCGTGTTCGAGCCCGCCCGCTTCGAATAGACGATCACCGCTTCCTGGTCGGCGTGGTGGAAGTGCAGATCCCGCAACTGACGCAGCGCCGGGCTTCGACGCCTGATCTCGTTGAGCTTGCCGAGCAGTGGTGCGATCGTACGTCCGTCTTGTGCGGCTGTGTCCCAGTCGCGGGGGCGGAGTTGGTATTTCTCGGAGTCGAGGTACTCCTCGCTGCCGGGCTTGAGCGGTGTGTTCTCGCAGAGTTCGTAGCCGGAGTACACGCCCCAGGTGGGGGAGAGGGTGGCGGCCAGGACGGCGCGGAGTTCGAAGGCGGGGCGGCCGCCTTCCTGGAGGAAGGCGTGGAGGATGTCGGGGGTGTTGACGAAGAAGTTGGGCCGCATGTAGCTCGCGGCGTCCCCGGCGAGTTCGGTGGCGTAGTCGGTGAGTTCCTGTTTGGTGGTGCGCCAGGTGAAGTAGGTGTAGGACTGCTGGAAGCCGGTGGCGGCCAGGGTGTGCATCATGGCGGGGCGGGTGAAGGCCTCGGCCAGGAAGATGACGTCGGGGTCGGTGGTGTTGACGTCGGCGATGACCTGTTCCCAGAAGAGCACCGGTTTGGTGTGGGGGTTGTCGACGCGGAAGATCCGTACGCCGTGGTCCATCCAGTGGCGCAGGATGCGGGTGGTCTCGGCGAGGAGGCCGGGCAGGTCGGCGTCGAAGGCGATGGGGTAGATGTCCTGGTACTTCTTCGGCGGGTTCTCCGCGTAGGCGATCGTGCCGTCGGGGCGGTGGTGGAACCACTCGGGGTGTTTGTGCACCCAGGGGTGGTCGGGGGAGCACTGCAGGGCGAAGTCCAGGGCGATTTCCAGGCCGAGGGCGCGGGCTTCGGCGACGAAGAAGTCGAAGTCCTCGAGGGTGCCCAGGTCGGGGTGGACGGTGTCGTGGCCGCCCTCGGGGGAGCCGATGGCCCAGGGCACGCCCACGTCGTCCGGGGTGGGGGAGAGGGTGTTGTTGCGGCCTTTGCGGAAGGTGGTGCCGATCGGGTGGATCGGGGGGAGGTAGACGACGTCGAAGCCCATCCGGGCGATGGCCGGCAGGCGGCGGGCGGCGGTGCGGAACGTGCCGTGGGGCTGCTCGGGGGTGCCCTCGGAACGTGGGAAGAACTCGTACCAGGAGCCGAACAGGGCCCGTTCCCGTTCCACCAGCAGCGGCAGCGGCTCCGACGACGTGACCAGTTCGCGCAGGGGGTGGCGGGTCAGGACCTCGTCCACCTCCGGCGCCAACGCCGCCGCCAGCCGGTCGGCGACCGGAAGGGTGTCGTCGCGGAGCTTTCGCACGGCCGTCAGCAGGGCTGCGTGGAGGTCCGTCTCGGGCGCCCCGGCGGCCGCGCGCGCGTACAGCTCGGCGCCCTCCTCGAGGACGAGTCCGGTGTCGATGCCGGCCGGGATCTTGATGCGGGCGATGTGGCGCCAGGTGGCGATCGGGTCGCTCCAGGCCTCGACGCGGTACGTCCATCGGCCCTCCGCGGTCGGGGTGACGCAGGCGCCCCAGCGGTCGGTGCCGGGGGCGAGTTCACGCATCGGGGTCCACGGGGCCGGGCGGCCCTCCGGGTCCTTCAGCACGACGTTGGCGGCGACCACGCCGTGCCCCTCCCGGAAGAGCGTCGCGGTGACCTCGAAGGTCTCGCCGACGACTGCCTTCGCGGGACGCCTGCCGCACTCGACGGACGGGCGGACGTCCCTGACGGGGACGCGGCCGACGACCGGGGCCGGGATCGGGCTCATGGGGT
>NZ_LRTR01000057.1 GCF_001550375.1 Streptomyces europaeiscabiei
GGCGCGAGGGGGCGGGGCGCCAGGGGGCGGGCGAAGGGTGACATGGACGCCGGACCGTCGGTGTCCTCGGTGGTCGTCGTGGAGGTCGTCGTGGAGGTCGTGGTTGAGGTGGTCGACTCGGACTGCTGCGTCATCGAGGAGGCTCCCGTCGCTGAGCGTCGTCACGAAGAATCGTCGTCGCTGAAGGTCGCTAAGAGTCGGTGAAGGTCGCTGTGAGTCGGTGCGGGTCGCCAGGCCGCCAGGTCGGTGAAGGTCGCCGGGAGTCGCTGGGGATCATGGTCGTCAGGGGTGATCGGCAGGGGTCCGCGAAGGCCGGTCGAAGTTCGTCGGCCACGAGATCCCGCGTCATCGAAGGCCCTCGAAAGCCGCTCCGAAAAGTGTCAACGCGCGTTCCACATGCGGTAGTTCCAGGGCATCCGGCGCTTCGAGGGCCTGTGCGCGCTCCGCGTCGGTGGTGCCGAGGAACGGAGCGGTGGACAGCCGGACGCGCAGCGCCCCGAGGTCGTCCCCGAACCGGTGGCCTCCGGGCGCGGCCGTCCCGAGCCGGGCGCCGAGGAAGTCCTCCGCCTCCTGGGCGTCACCGACGCCCTGCGCGGCGAGCGACGAGCGCAGCGGGGCGAGGTCGGCGTACAGGTGCCGTCCGGCGCGTGGCGGCA
>NZ_LRTR01000570.1 GCF_001550375.1 Streptomyces europaeiscabiei
GGGGTCGGTGGTGTTGACGTCGGCGATGACCTGTTCCCAGAAGAGCACCGGTTTGGTGTGGGGGTTGTCGACGCGGAAGATCCGTACGCCGTGGTCCATCCAGTGGCGCAGGATGCGGGTGGTCTCGGCGAGGAGGCCGGGCAGGTCGGCGTCGAAGGCGATGGGGTAGATGTCCTGGTACTTCTTCGGCGGGTTCTCCGCGTAGGCGATCGTGCCGTCGGGGCGGTGGTGGAACCACTCGGGGTGTTTGTGCACCCAGGGGTGGTCGGGGGAGCACTGCAGGGCGAAGTCCAGGGCGATTTCCAGGCCGAGGGCGCGGGCTTCGGCGACGAAGAAGTCGAAGTCCTCGAGGGTGCCCAGGTCGGGGTGGACGGTGTCGTGGCCGCCCTCGGGGGAGCCGATGGCCCAGGGCACGCCCACGTCGTCCGGGGTGGGGGAGAGGGTGTTGTTGCGGCCTTTGCGGAAGGTGGTGCCGATCGGGTGGATCGGGGGGAGGTAGACGACGTCGAAGCCCATCCGGGCGATGGCCGGCAGGCGGCGGGCGGCGGTGCGGAACGTGCCGTGGGGCTGCTCGGGGGTGCCCTCGGAACGTGGGAAGAACTCGTACCAGGAGCCGAACAGGGCCCGTTCCCGTTCCACCAGCAGCGGCAGCGGCTCCGACGACGTGACCAGTTCGCGCAGGGGGTGGCGGGTCAGGACCTCGTCCACCTCCGGCGCCAACGCCGCCGCCAGCCGGTCGGCGACCGGAAGGGTGTCGTCGCGGAGCTTTCGCACGGCCGTCAGCAGGGCTGCGTGGAGGTCCGTCTCGGGCGCCCCGGCGGCCGCGCGCGCGTACAGCTCGGCGCCCTCCTCGAGGACGAGTCCGGTGTCGATGCCGGCCGGGATCTTGATGCGGGCGATGTGGCGCCAGGTGGCGATCGGGTCGCTCCAGGCCTCGACGCGGTACGTCCATCGGCCCTCCGCGGTCGGGGTGACGCAGGCGCCCCAGCGGTCGGTGCCGGGGGCGAGTTCACGCATCGGGGTCCACGGGGCCGGGCGGCCCTCCGGGTCCTTCAGCACGACGTTGGCGGCGACCACGCCGTGCCCCTCCCGGAAGAGCGTCGCGGTGACCTCGAAGGTCTCGCCGACGACTGCCTTCGCGGGACGCCTGCCGCACTCGACGGACGGGCGGACGTCCCTGACGGGGACGCGGCCGACGACCGGGGCCGGGATCGGGCTCATGGGGTCTCACCTCCGCCGTGCTCGGGAATCGGTGCTGGGCCGAACGGGTGCTGAACGGGTCCTACCGCCCTGCGGTGAAACGCCGTCCGGACGGCGGACCACGTCTGGCGGAACGGGTCCTGTCGGTCTGGTCCTTACGGGGCCTGCCGGATTGGTCCTTGCGGGACTTGCCGGTCTGTTCCTGCTTGGGACGGCCGGTCTGCTCCTGGAGGTAGGCGGGCAGGCTCGTCTGGAGGTAGCGCTCGGCGGCCGTCACGGCCTCGCGGGCACAGCGCTTGCCCATCAGCACACACAGCGTGTAGCCCGAGTCCTCGAAGTTGTCCCGGGCCGCGCGGTCGGTCGGGGACGCGAGCATCACGCGTTCCCAGGTGCGGTAGCGCCGCAGATGTCTGGCCACCTCGTTCTTGGCGGGCAGCAGCATGTGCTGGTCCCTCCCGGCACTCTCGGCGGAGCACGCTTCCCGGGGGAGGTCGTGCACGGAGGGGCATCGACGCCTCACGGAGTCGATGCCTTCACTCATGGTGCACAGGTAACCACCGCGCGTCTTGTTAGTTCTTCAACTACCCCGGGAAGTCGCTCGTGTTGCACGAATGGCGTAGCACTCCCACTCTGGAGATGACTCAGAAGTGATCATTGCTCACGCTTCGTGCTCGTGGGCGGGAGCTTCGCCGGTGAGGAGCCAACGACGATGAAGACCGCAGTGCCTCGCTACTACCACCTCGACGTGGACGTCACTCCGGAACGGGTCGGACAGGTCAGCCGCATCCTGGCCGCTCACCTCCGGTTCTGGGACCTGGAGACCCTCGTCGGGCCCGTCTGTCACAGTGCCGAACTGCTGCTGCGCGCGATCGAGGAGCACGCGACGGACAAGAACACCTCGATCGAGATGTGGTGGAACGGTCAGCACCTCATCGCGGCGGCGGGTGCGAACGACCGGGAGATGCGCCCGGACCGGGAGCTGCGTCCCTGCCTGACCCGTATCGCCGCGCTGAGCGACGGCTGGGGCTGTTGCTCGACGGCCACCGGCAGCACGGTCATCTGGTTCACCCAGCGGGCGCCGGTCGACCAGAGCGTGCCCCTGGTGCCGACCGTGCCCGAGCCGGCCCTGCGCGAAGTGCTCCAGGTGCCCCGCGAGACGCCCGTCGCCGTGCTCGCCGGTTCGCCCCGCGGCGAAGCGGCCGACCCGTGCGAGGGCGCGCGGTGACCGTGCGGCCGGACCGCAGAGGGGTGCCCGTGTGGAGTGGGCACCCCTACCCGCTGGGTGCGTCCTTCGACGGCACCGGCACCAACTTCGCGCTGTTCAGCGAGGTCGCCGAACGCGTCGACCTGGTCCTCGTGGACGACGACGGCGCCCACCGCTCCGTCCCGCTCACCGAGGTCGACGGCTTCGTCTGGCACGGCCACCTCCCCGGCGTCGGACCGGGACAACGCTACGGCTACCGCGTGCACGGCCCCTGGGACCCCGCCGCCGGCCACCGCTGCGATCCGGCGAAGCTGCTGCTGGACCCGTACACCAGGGCCGTGGACGGGCGGACGGACAACGACGCCTCCCTGTACGAACCGGGTGCCGACAGTGCCGGGCACACCATGCTCGGCGTGGTCACCGACCCCTTCTTCGACTGGGGGGACGACCGTCCGCCCCAGCGGGCGTACGCCGACACCGTCATCTACGAGGCACACGTCCGCGGCCTCACCCGCACCCACCCCGAGGTCCCCGCCGAACTGCGCGGCACCTACGCCGGGTTGGCCCACCCCGCCGTCGTCGAGCACCTCACCTCGCTGGGCGTGACCGCGATCGAGCTGATGCCCGTCCACCAGTTCGTGCAGGACGGCGTCCTCCAGGACCGCGGCCTCACCAACTACTGGGGCTACAACACCATCGGCTTCTTCGCACCGCACAACGCCTACGCCGCCCACGGCACCCGCGGCCAACAGGTCACCGAGTTCAAGTCGATGGTCAAGGCGCTGCACGCGGCCGGCCTCGAAGTGATCCTCGACGTGGTCTACAACCACACCGCCGAGGGCAACGAGAAGGGCCCCACCCTCTCCTTCCGGGGCCTCGACAACAGCTCGTACTACCGGCTGGTCGACGGTGACTGGGGCCACTACTACGACACCACCGGCACCGGCAACAGCCTGCTGATGCGGCATCCGTACGTCCTCCAGCTGATCATGGACTCGCTGCGGTACTGGGTCACCGAGATGCGCGTCGACGGCTTCCGCTTCGACCTGGCGGCCACGCTGGCCCGGCAGTTCCACGAGGTGGACCGCCTCTCGGTGTTCTTCGACCTGATCCAGCAGGACCCCGTGATCAGCCGCGTCAAGCTCATCGCCGAACCCTGGGACCTGGGCGAAGGCGGCTACCAGGTCGGCAACTTCCCACCGCTGTGGTCGGAGTGGAACGGGAAGTATCGGGACGCCGTACGGGACTTCTGGCGTGGACGTCCGCACACGCTCGGCGAGTTCGCCTCCCGCCTGACCGGCTCCTCCGACCTGTACGAGCACAGCCGGCGACGCCCGCGCGCCAGCGTCAACTTCGTCACCGCGCACGACGGATTCACCCTGCGCGACCTGGTCTCGTACAACGACAAGCACAACGAGGCCAACGGTGAGGGAAACCGGGACGGCGAGAGTGTCAACCGGTCCTGGAACTGCGGAGTCGAAGGCCCCACCAAGGACCCGCGCGTCCGCGTGCTCCGCGCCCGCCAGCAGCGCAACCTCCTGGCCACGCTGCTGTTGTCCCAGGGCATCCCGATGCTCTGTCACGGCGACGAGTCGGGCCGCACCCAGCGCGGCAACAACAACGCCTACTGCCAGGACAGCGAGGTCTCATGGCTCGACTGGCGCATGGACGCCGAACGCCGCGCGCTGCTCGCGTTCACCCGTGACCTCATCGCCCTGCGCGCCGCCCACCCCGTGCTGCGCCGCCGCCGCTTCTTCCACGGCGACACACCGGTCCGCGCGGACCAGCCGCTCCCCGACCTGGTGTGGCTGCTGCCGGACGCCACGGAGATGACCGACACCGACTGGGACCGCTCCGACGCCCACGCCGTGGCCGTCTTCCTCAACGGCGACGCCATCGCCGAACCCGACGCCCACGGCAACGCGGTCGTCGACGACTCCTTCCTGCTCCTGCTGAACAGCCACTGGGAGCCGATGGACTTCCGCCTGCCCGGCACCGCGTACGGCGAACGCTGGGCGACCCTCGTCGACACGGCCGCGGAGCCGGACGGCGTCCCGGACGAGGCCGAGCACAAGGCGGGCACCGTGATCACCGTCGAGGCCAGAGGGCTGGTGCTGCTGTCGCGGCCGCCCGGGGCCGACTGACCCCCGCCGGAGTGCGGTCGGCGGCGGTCGGCGTCGCCCGGTCAGCGCGCGGTGCGTGAAGTGATCGTGAACTGGGCGCCGTCCGGGTCGCGGAGCACCGCCTCCCGCGCGTCGTGCGTGAGGATCGTGCCGCCGTGGTGCTGGGCGGCCTCGACGCGGGCCGCCACGTCGGAGACGGAGAAGTGGACCTGCCAGTGCGGACGGATCGTGGGGTCCGGCGCGGCTTCCAGCGCGCCGGAGGTGATCCGGGCCACGGCCTCGCCCTCGCTGCGCAGGACGACCTCGTTCCCCTCGTAGTGGACCTCGCAGCAGCCGGGCTTCTCGGTGGCCCACTCCAGGACCTCGCCGTAGAAGATCGCGGCGTCGAAGGCGTCGCGGGTGTGGAGCCGGATGAAGGCCGGGGCGGCCTTGCGCCAGGTCTCCCAGTCGGTGAAGAGAGCGCCCTCCCAGATCCCGAAAGAGGCTCCGTGGCGGTCCGCCAGCAGGGCCGCCCGGCCGGGCGGGAAGGAGAGGGGGCCGACCGCGACCGTGCCGCCGCGCTCCCTGGCCCGGGACGCCGCCGCGTCCGCGTCGGACACGGCGAAGTAGGGGGTCCAGGCGACCGCCATCTGCCACAGGGACGCCACCCCGGCGATCCCGGCGACCGGCACCCCGTCCGCCAGCGCGATCCGGAAATGGTCGCCGAGCTTCGCAGTACGCCATCGCCAGCCCAGCACGGCGGCGTAGAAATTCTCCGTGGCCGGCAGATCCCGGCTGGTGAGGCTCACCCAGCAGGGCGCCCCGAAGACGGAATGGCTGGAGACGACGCTCTCCGAGCCCCCGAATTTACTGTCGCTGTTCATGGCAGTCGCGTCCTGGTCTCGTCCGCCGGCACACCCCGGCCGCACTCCAGTGTCCAACCGGACCCGGGGCCGGTGCCCGTCGAGTACCCCGTGTCGCCGCTCCGATCCCGGTGGGGACGCGATCTTCGGACGACCGTTCGGGTGATGACCGGGAGTTCTGGGTTCTTACGCGGTCCTCCCGCGCATGCGCCGCGCGCCGGATGAGGGGAGGATTCCACCCATGGCCGACACAAGGGAAAGATCCGGGCCCGGGCCGGCTGCCCCCGGCTCCGCACCGCCCCACCAGACCATGGCTCTCGCGGCGATGCTGTTCGCGGTCTCGATGACCTTCATCGACCAGACGATCGTCGCCATCGCCGCCCCCAGCATCGTGGACGAGCTGGGCCTGTCCTCCTCGGGCATGCAGTGGGTGGTCAACGCCTATCTGCTCGCCCTGGCCGCGTTCTTCGCGCTCGGCGGCCGGCTCGCAGACGTCCTCGGGCACCGCCGGATGATGGTGATCGGCACCCTGCTCTTCGTCATCTCCTCCGTGCTCTGCGGCTGTGTCCCCGACGACAGCTTCGCCCTGGGCTGGCTGATCGTGTTCCGCGCCACGCAGGGCCTGGGCGCCGCCCTGATGTTCCCCGCCGCGCTCGCCGTCGTCGTCGCCGTCTTCCCGGTCGGCAAGCGCGGCCGGGCCCTCGCCCTGTTCTTCGGCCTGTCCGGTGCCCTCACCGCGCTCGGCCCGCTCCTCGGCGGCTGGCTCACCGACTGGACCTGGCGCGCCATCTTCTGGATCAACGTGCCCGTCGCGATCGTCGCCCTCGTCCTGACCGCGCTCGCCCGCATCCCCCACCAGGCCCGCCGTGAACGCCTCGACCTGCCCGGCGCCGCCCTCGTCGCCGTCGGCATGGGGCTGAGCGTGCTCGGCCTGCAACAGGCCTCGGCCTGGGGGTGGAGCAGCTTCGCCACCTGGGCCTGCATCGTCGGCGGGCTCGCGGTCCTCGTGCTGTTCTGCGCCTACGAACTCCGCGTCGACGAGCCGCTCATCAAGCTGCAGGTCTTCCGCGACAAGGCGTTCAGCGTCGACTCGGCCGTCCTGTTCTTCGCGATGCTCGCCTTCGTCCCGGTGTTCTTCTTCGCCTCGGTGTACGCCCAGGTCTCGCTCAGCGCCTCGCCCAACCAGGCCGCGCTGTTCCTGCTGTACTTCTTCATCGGCTTCGGTCTGGCCTCCCAGTGGGGCGGCCGGATCCTCGACAACCGGGGCGCGCGGCCCGCCATGAAACTGGGCACGGCCCTCGGCGCGGTCGGCTTCGCACTGTGGGCCAACAAACTGACGGACCTCTCGATGCACGACCAGTGGCCCTACGCAGCCCTCGCGGGCGCCGGTATCGGCCTCCTGCTCGCGCCCGCCTCGACGGACGCCGTGAACCGCTCCCTCGACGCCTCGTACGGCGAGGTCACCGGCATCACCCAGACCGTGCGCAACTACGCGGCGGCCGTGGGCCTCGCGGTGTTCGGCACGATCCTGACGCACGTCACCACCGACAACATCGTCGAGACACTACGGTCCAGGGGAGTGCCGGACGACCAGGCGCGGGAGGCCGCCCGTGACATCTCCGAAGCGGTCACCGGCAACCCGGACAGCCAGGTACCGAGCGGCGAGGGCACCGTCGCCACGGCGATGCGCGACTCGATGGACGCCATCCGCATGGACTTCGCCGAGGCCAACCAGTGGGTGTTCTACGGGATGGCCATCGCGCTCGGCATCGGGTTCCTGTGCGCGCTGCGGCACCCGGGAACGCGGGTCACCGAAGAGACGCAGAAGCCTCGACGGGTCCCCACGAACCGCTGACGTCCGCCGCCGCTCGTGCGCGGCGGACCCTCATGTCGACTCCCGCCGCACCAGCTCCGTCGGGAGGATCACCGCCGCCGGATCCTCGCCGCCGATCTGGGCCAGCAGGACCCGCACCATCTCGTTGCTGATGCGGTCGTAGGGCTGGCGGATGGTGGTGAGGGCGGGGACGGCCTCCGTCGCCGCGGCCGAGTCGTCGAAGCCGCCCACGGACACGTCCTCGGGGACCCGGCGGCCCGCCCGGCGCAGCGCCGCCAGGGCGCCCTGCGCCATCAGGTCGGAGGCCACGAACACGGCGTCCATGTCGGGTGCCTGGGCCAGCAGCCGTTCGGTGCCCGCCTCGCCGCTGGCCCGGCTGTAGTCGCCGGAGACGATGAGGCGCTCGTCGATCCCGACGCCCGCCTCGGCGAGCACCTCCTTGTAGCCGGCGAGGCGGTCGACACCGCCGGGGGTGTCCAGTGGACCGGTCACGACGCCGATGCGGCGGCGGCCCAGCGACAGCAGATGGCGCACCATGTCGCGGGCACCGTCCCGGTCGTCGGCGGCCACGTAACTCACCTTGGAGCCGGGCGCCATGGGCTTGCCGCACTGCACGAGGGGAATGCCCGCCTCGCGGAGTTCCTGGGCGACCGGGTTGCCGGAGTGGCTGGACACCAGCAGCACCCCGTCGACGTGGCCCGCCGTGATGTACCGCGTGATCCGGCGCCGCTCGTCCTCCGTGCCGGCCACCATCAGCAGCAGGGGAATGTCGTGCGTGGCCAGTGCCTGGGTGCAACCGCGCAGCAGGACGTTGAAGTTGGGGTCCTCGAACAGCTTCTCCTGCGGTTCCGTGAGCAGGAAGCCGATCGAGTCGGAGCGGCCCGTGATCAGCGAGCGGGCGTGCCGGTTGACGACGTAACCCGTCTTGCGGATCGCGGCGTTGACGGCCTCGGCGGCCGTCGGGCTGACGTAGTGACCGCCGTTGAGCACGCGCGAGACCGTTCCCCGGGAGACTCCCGCCTCGCGCGCCACATCATGAATGGTCGGCGGCTTGCGCCTGCCCCCCGTGCTGCTCATGGTCATGACTTTACGGCTCCGGAGAGGAGATCCAGACTCCAGAACCGCTGGATGACCAGGAAGAGCGCGATCAGCGGGATCACCGCGAGCAGCGCACCCGTGATCACCAGGGTGTAGAGCGCCGGAGTGTTCGCGCCCTGTTCGAGGAGCGTGAACAGGCCCAGGGTGATCGGGAACTTCTCGTCGTCGCTGAGCATGATGTACGGCAGCAGGAAGTTGTTCCAGACGGCGACGAACTGGAACAGGAAGACCGTCACCAGACCCGGCACCATCATCGGCAGCGCGATCCCGGTGAAGATCCGCCACTCGCTCGCCCCGTCCATCCGGCCCGCCTCGACCACGTCGGAGGGGACGGCGGCAGCGGCGTAGATCCGGGACAGGTACACGCCGTACGGGGAGAGGACCAGCGGCAGCAGCACCGACCAGTAGCTGTCCGCCAGGTCGGCCTTCGCCATCAGCAGGTACTGCGGGATCGCGAGGATCACCGGCGGCATCAGCACGCCCGCCATCAGCACGTTGAAGACGGTCTCGCGGCCCTTGAAACGGTAGATCGCCAGCGCGTAGCCGCTGACCGCGGAGACGGCCGTCGACAGGAGGGCGCCGAGGCCCGCGTAGAGGGCGGAGTTGCCCATCCACCGCCAGTAGATGCCGTCGCGGTAGGCGTTCAGGCCGGACAGGTTGTCCGCGAAGCCGCTGCCCGGCAGGAAGGTGAAGGTGGAGAACAGCTCGCTGCCCGACTTGGTGGCCGCGATCAGCACCCAGGCCACGGGGAGCAGACAGTAGATCGCGCCCAGCAGCAGGGTGAGCGTCGGGACGAGTGCGATCCGGCGGCGCAGCGGCGGGCCCTGGACGGTGCCCGGCGTGGTGCCTGCCGCCGGGGCGGTCTTGCGGACGGCAAGAGAACTCATCGTACGGCTCCTTGGCTGTCGTCCCGCTTGTTCCGTGAGTTCGCGGCCCTCAGGAAGCCGAAAGAGAGGACCAGGGTGGCCACGGCGATGATCACCGCGCCGGCGGCCGCCGAATAGATGTCGCCCTCACCGAAGGCGTCCCGGTACACCTTCATCAGCGGACTCCACGTCGTGGAGACCGAGTTGGTGAGGGGCTTGAGGGTGGTCGGCTCGCTGAACACCTGGAGCGTGGCGATGATCGAGAAGAAGAAGGTCAGCACCAGGGAGGGCGCCACCATCGGGATCTTGATCCGCAGCGCGATCTGCAGCGGCGTCGCGCCGTCCAGCTTCGCCGCCTCGTACACCTCGGTGGGGATGGCCTGCAGCGAGGTGTAGATGACGATCATGTTGAAGCCGGTGCCGCCCCAGATCGCGATGTTCGAAAGGGCCGCGTACAGCCCGCCACCGTCGAGCAGGTCCGGCTGCGGGAGCCCCAGCTTCTCCAGGACGAAGTAGAAGGGGCTGACGTCCGGGAGGTAGAGGAAGCCCCAGAGCAGGGCCGCCACGACGCCCGGGACGGCGTACGGCAGGAAGATCGCCAGCCGGGTGAAGGGAGCGAGCTTGACCTTGTCGCTGTCCAGCATGAGGGCGAAGACGAGGGCCAGGCCGAGCATGACCGGGACCACGATCGCGCCGTAGCCGAGCACGCGCAGGGCGCCGTCCAGCAGCTCGGAGTCGGTCAGCGCGTCGGCGTAGTTCTCGAAGCCCGCCCACACTTCGCTCCGCGCGCCCGAGCCGAGGCCCAGCCCCTTGACCTGCACCTTGTGCAGGCTGAGCCAGACCGCGTAGCCGATGGGCAGCGCGAAGAAGAGGGCGAACAGGATCGTCGCGGGGAGGAGGAAGGCGTACGGGGCCGTTCTGACCCCGTACGACCTCCGGCGTGCGCTGGTCACTCCGCGACCTCGAAGCCCTGCTTCTTCATGTCGGCGACGGTGTCGTCCTGCATGGTCTTCAGGGCGGCACCGAAGTCCGACTTGTCCTTGGCGGCGGCGCCGAAGGCGTCCTTGAAGGAGGTGTAAGCGACGTTCACGTTCGGGCCCCACGCGGAGGGCGCGGTCGTCTTCGCGATCTCGGAGGCGACGGTGTAGAAGTCGGCCTGGTTGGAGAAGAAGGCCGGCGGTTCGGTGAACGCGCCACTGGTCTGCGCGGTCGTGGCGGCCGGGTAGATGCCACCCTCCTTGGCCAGCGCGGTCAGCGCCTCCGGGTCCGTGTTCAGCCAGGCGGCGAACTTCGCGGCGGCACCCTTGTTGTCCGAGTCCGTGGTCACCGCGGTCGAGGAACCGCCCCAGCTGCCGGTGGTGTTCTCGGAGGAGGACCACTGCGGCAGTGGCGCCACCTTCCACTTGCCCTCGGTGTCGGGCGCGGCGGTGGTCAGTGTGCCCGGCGCCCACACGGCGCTGACCCAGGCGATCTGCTTGCCGGTGTTGAGCGCCTTGTTCCAGGCAGGGGTGTACATCGGCTGGTTGTCGACGGCGCCCTCCTCGACCAGGCCGCCCCAGAAGTCGGCGACCTTCTGCGTCGCCGGGTCGTCTATGCCGACCTTCCACTTCTGGCCCTCGGTGGTCCACCACTGGGCGCCCGCCTGCTGGGCGAGACCGGCGAAGAGACCGGAGTCGCTGGCGGAGAAGGTGGTGAGGTCGACGTCGGAGTCTTCCTTCTTCAGCTTCCGCGCGGTCTCGGCGAACTCGTCCCAGGTCTTCGGAACCGTCAGGTCGTACTTCTTGAAGAGGTCCTCGCGGTAGTAGAACATCATCGGCCCGATGTCCTGCGGGATCGCGTACACGGCGTCCGTGCCCAGCGTGGTCTGCTGCCAGACACCGTCGGCGAACTTGCTCTTCGCGTCGCCCGCCTCCTTCGCGATGTCGGCGACCGCGTCATTGCTGACCAGCGTCGGCAGCGCCTGGTACTCGGCCTGCACCAGGTCCGGGCCCTTGCCCGCCTTGTGCGCGGTGAGGATCTTGGTGACGAGGGTGTCGCCGGAGGCCTGCTTCTTCACCGTGACGGTGATCTGCTGCTCCTTGCCGGGACCCTTGTTCCACAGGTCCACGACCTTGTCCATGCCCGGCGTCCAGGTCCAGTACGTCAGCTTCGCCGGCCCCGACCGGTCCCCGCTGTCGTCGTCGGACCCACCACAGGCGGCCAGTGTGGTGGCGCCGAGCGTGACCGCGACGGCAGTGGCCACAAAGCGCCGGTGCTTCGAGATGTTGGGCATGGATCTTTCTCCCCTGACCTGGGTCCTCGCCCACTGCGAAGACCGTGTCATGCTTCTGTGAGCGTTCACAGTAGAGAAACATCCCGGACACTTGTCAATGGTTGTTGCTGTGCGGTTATGTTGGGCTCGCACCGCCGCCATTGTGTGTGCACGTTCCCAGATGATCGACCAAACGGGAGAGATCCATGCCGGAGACCACCCCCAAGGGCCTCACCAGGCTCGCCTTCGGTGGGGACTACAACCCCGAGCAGTGGCCGGAAACCGTCTGGCACGAGGACGTCCGGCTGATGCGCGAGGCCGGCGTCACGATGGTGAGTGTCGGCATCTTCTCCTGGGCCCTGCTGGAGACCGGGCGCGGGGTGTACGACTTCGCCTGGCTCGACCGCCTGCTCGACCTGCTGCACGAGAACGGCATCCGCGTCGACCTCGGCACCCCCACCGTCGTCCCGCCGGTCTGGTTCTACCGCGAGCACCCCGAGGCGCTGCCCGTGGCCGCCGACGGCACCCGCTACGAGTTCGGCTCGCGCGGCGCCATCTGCCACAGCAACGCCGACTACCGGGCCGCCGCCGCGCACATCACCACCAAGCTCGCCGAGCGCTACGCCGACCACCCCGCGCTCGCCCTGTGGCACGTGCACAACGAGTACGGCGTCCCCGTCTCCGCCTGCTACTGCGACTCCTGCGCCGCCCACTTCCGCCGCTGGCTGGAGCGCACGTACGGCACGGTCGAGGCGGTCAACGAGGCCTGGGGCACGGCCTTCTGGGGCCAGCACTACACGGACTTCGCGCAGATCAACCCGCCGCGCGTGGCCCCCACGGTCGGCAACCCGGGCCAGACGCTGGACTACAAGCGGTTCGCCGACGAGACCATCCGCGAGAACTTCGTCGCCGAGCGGGACATCCTGCACCGCCTCGCGCCCGGCATCCCGGTCACCACCAACTTCATGACCGCGCTCAGCCAGTGCGACTCCCTCGACTACTGGGCCTGGGGCCGCGAGGTCGACCTCGTCACCAACGACCACTATCTGATCACCGACGGCCGCCGCACCCACGTGAACCTCGCGATGGCCGCCGACCTCACCCGCTCGGTGGGTGGCGGCGCCCCCTGGCTGCTCCTGGAGCACTCCACCTCGGGCGTCAACTGGCAGGCCCGCAACCCCGCCAAGGCCCCCGGGCAGATGGCCCGCAACTCCCTCGCCCATGTGGCGCGCGGTTCCGACGGCGCCATGTTCTTCCAGTGGCGGCAGTCCCGGCGCGGCGCCGAGAAGTTCCACTCGGCGATGCTGCCGCAGGCCGGCACCGACTCCCGGGTGTGGCGCGAGGTCGTCGAACTGGGCGCCTCCCTGGACTCGCTCAGCCAGATCCGCGGCAGCCGGACCGTCGCCGACGTGGCCGTCCTGTGGGACTGGCAGTCCTGGTGGGCGCAGAACCTGGCCTGGCGCCCCAGCGAGGACCACGAGGCCCGCGAGCGTGCCGACGCGTTCTACGAGGCCCTCTACGACCGCCACCTCGCGGTCGACTTCGCCCACCCGGAAGCCGACTTGTCGGCCTATCGTCTCGTCGTCGTTCCGGCGCTTTACCTGATGACGGAAGCCGCGGGGAACAACCTCAGGGAGTACGTCGACAACGGCGGCACCCTCGTCGTCTCCTACTTCTCCGGGATCGTCGACGAGCACGACGCCGTCCACGAGGGCCCGTACCCCGGCGCCCTGCGGGACGTTCTCGGCCTGACCGTCGAGGAGTTCTCGCCGCTGCTCGGCGGGGAGAACGTGCGGATCACCGGTCCCGACGGCTCCGAACTGACCGGTGACGTGTGGACGGAGTTCGTGGTGCCGCACGGCGCCGAGGCCGTGTGGACGTACGCCGACGGGCTCGCCGCCGACCGGCCCGCCGTCACCCGGCACCGGCTCGGCGAGGGCTCCGCCTGGTACGTGTCGACCCGCCTCGACGCGCACGGCCTCGACGTGCTCCTCGGCTGGGCCGCGGACGACGCGGGCATCGCGCCCCGCGCCGATCTGCCGCGCGACGTCGAAGTGGTGTGCCGCGCGGGGGAGTCGGGCGACTTCCTCTTCGCGATCAACCACACCGCGGTCGACGCGAAGGTGGCGCTCGACACCGACGGCACCGAACTCCTCACCGGCGAACGCGCGGCGGGTCACCTCGCCGTGCCCGCCGGCGGCGTCAGGGTCGTACGCCTCGACGCCTGAGCACCGGATGTGGGCGGCGGCCGGTCACCGAGCCGTAGAGGGTGACGGCCGCCGCTCCCGACCCAGGGCCGATCACCGGCCTCGGGTCGGCCCGGGGCGATCTCCGACTCCGGGTCACCCACCCGGAGCCGCCCCCGGCTCCGGGCCCCCGCCCGAGGCTGGTCTCCAGCCCCGGGCCACCCCCGAACACCGGCCTGATCTCTGGGGACATCCGGCCGGTACCGGCGGCGTCGCGCCCACGGCCTTCGGGCGTGGCGCCGCCACAGCACCGCGCAACCAGATCCCCACCTTCGTCGAAGGGACGACGATGTTCCACGCGAGACGCGCCCTCAGGGCCCTGCTGATACCGCTGTTCGCAGGCCTGGCGCTCACCACCCTGCCCGCCACGTCGGCACACGCCGCCTCCACGCTCACCAACGGGGGCTTCGAGTCCAACGGCACCGGGACCGCGACGCCGACCGGCTGGTCGACGTACTCGGCGGCCGGGCAGAACTCCGCCTCCTTCACCGAGTCCGGTGGCCACGGCGGCAGTTACCGCCTGTCCCACTACTCGGCCTCGGCCTACAAAGTGGAGACCTACCAGTACCTGTCCGGCCTGACCAACGGGAACTACAAGCTCACCGCGTGGGTGCGCTCCGGCGGCGGCCAGAACTCCGCGTACCTCGCGCTGAAGAACTGCGGCAGCGCCGAACAGCGCACCGACATCCCGGTCTCCGCCGGCGGCTGGATCCGGATCGTCACCTCGATCGCGGTGACGAACAACCAGTGCACCATCAGCGTCAACTCCGATGCGAATGCCGGTAACTGGATCAACGTCGACGACCTGACCTTCACGTCCGGTACGACGGGCCTGACCGTCAAGGGTTCCGACGTGTCGTCGCTCATCAAGAGCGAGGCCAAGGGCGGCGTCTACAAGAACAGCTCCGGCACCACCGGCGACGCGCTCGCCATCCTCAAGAACGCCGGACAGAACTACGCGCGCGTCAAGGTCTGGGTGAACCCCGCCGACGGCTACAACAACAAGACACGCGTGCTGGCCGCCGCCAAGCGCATCAAGGCGCAGGGCATGAAGCTGCTGGTCGATTTCCACTACTCGGACACCTGGGCCGACCCGGGCGCCCAGACCGTGCCGTCCTCGTGGGCCGGCCACTCCTACAGCCAGCTGAGGACGGACGTCTACAACCACACCTACGACGTCCTCAACGCCCTCAAGTCGCAGGGCACCACCGCCGACATGGTCCAGGTCGGCAACGAGATCAACGGCGGCATGCTGTGGTCCGCCGGCTCCACCTCCAACTGGTCCCAGCTCGCGGGTCTGCTCAACTCCGGCTACGACGCGGTCAAGGCGGTCAACTCCTCCACCCAGGTGGCACTGCACCTCGCCAAGGGCGGCGACCTGTCCGGCACCCGCTGGTGGTTCGACAGCGCGGTCTCGAACGGCGTGAAGTTCGACGTCATCGGCCTGTCGTACTACGGCTACTGGCACGGCACCCTCGCCGACTTCCAGACCACGCTGGACGACGCGGCCTCCCGCTACTCCAAGCCGGTGTTCCTCGCCGAGACGGCCTACCCGTTCCGTCTCGACAGCGAGGACTCGCACGAGAACATCATCGACCTGTCGAGCGAGCTGGTGTCCGGCTACCCGGCCACGACCGCCGGTCAGACCCGGTGGATGAAGGACGTCGCGAGCATCGTCGAGGCCGTCCCGAACGGCCGCGGTCTCGGGATCTTCTACTGGGAGTCGACCTGGACCGCACGCACCGGCAACGGCTGGGACCCGACCGACTCGTCCTCCGGGAACGGCTGGGAGAACCAGGCGCTGTTCGGTTATGACGACCACGCGCTTCCGGCGATGGCGTGGTTCGGCCACCGGTAGCGCTCCCCGTCCGTGAAGGGGCCGTACGCCTTGGCGTGCGGCCCCCCTCGGCCGTCAGGAGGCGACCGTCGTGTCCAGGAAGCGGTGCAGCGAGGCTGTCATGGCGTCCACGAACGTGTCCTGGACCTGCTCGGACACCCGGTCCAGGGAGAGATACGGATTGAGGTCCTCCAGCTCGACCAGCAGGAGGTCCCCGTCCCCGGTACGGCAGGCGTCCACGCGCTGGATGCCGTGGTCGAGGGTGTTCCAGTCGATGAAACGCCGGGCGAAGGCGAGGTCGGCCTCCGAGGCCTCGTAGGGTTCGAGGACCCAGCGACGGTCGGGGTCGGGCGCGTACAGGGCGTACTGGAAGGCGTCGTCGACGTAGTAGAAGGACACCTCGTAGCGGAAGTCGACGCGTGGTTGCACCAGGATGTCACCCCAGGTCAGGCCCGCCAGTTCGGCACCGCTCACGAAGCGCAGGCCGATCGAGTCCGCGCCGGCCTTCGGCTTGACCGCGTACGAGACGGTGTCGGGCAGCCGCCCCCGGTCCTCGGGCCGGTCGACCGTGGGGATGACCGGGTACCCCGCCTGGGTGAGGTCCAGCAGGTACCGCTTGCCGGTCATGTCGGCCCGGCCGGTCAGCGGGTTGTAGACGGGGGTGCCGAGTGCCGTCGCCCGTTCGCGGAAGGCGTCGTACGCCTCCTGGTAGTGGAGAACCGGCCCGCTGTTGCGGACCACGACGGCGTCGAAGCCGTCCATCAGCGCCGCCGCGTCCAACGGGTGGCACAGGGCGAGGTCGAAGTCCGTGCGCAGTCGGGAGGTGAGGAGGATGTCCTCGTCGCAGTAGCGCCGACCACGGGCCGGGTAGGCGAGGTCGGTGACGTACAGCAGGCTGGGGCGGGCGGGCACGGCGGTCTCCCTGGTCGGTGACGGCCAACCTAACCCGGGGTGACGGGGGACGGCCCGGCCCCCTGCCAGGATGGACCGGCGCGGGCATCGGGCGGACGACCAGGAGGCGGACATGACGGGCTTGGCGGGCAGGACGGACTCACGGGGCGGCGGACTCGTACCCACGGCGTTCGTCGGGATCGGCGGGCGCGGGCCCGAGGACGTGATCGTCGACGGGCGCGGGCGGGTGCTGACCGGCGTCGAGGACGGACGCGTCCTGCGGATGGACGGGCTCACGGAGCCGGGGCGGGCGCGGGTCGAGACGCTCGCCGACACCGGTGGCAGGCCCCTCGGCCTCGAACTCCTTCCGGACGGCGACCTGTTGGTGTGCGACGCCGAGCGGGGGCTGCTGCGGGTCAGGACCGGCGACGGCACGGTACGGGTGCTCGTCGACGAGGTCCAGGGCGAGCCGCTGCGGTTCTGCAGCAACGCCGTGGCCCTCTCCGACGGAACGGTCTACTTCACGGTCTCCAGCCGCCGTTACCCCCTCCAGCAGTGGATCGGCGACATCGTCGAACACACGGGGACCGGGCGGCTGTTGCGCCTCGCACCGGGGGAGGGTACGCCCGAAGTCGTCCTGGAGGGGCTCCAGTTCGCCAACGGCCTCGCGCCCTGCGCCGACGAGTCGTTCCTCGTGGTCGCGGAGACCGGCGCCCGCCGGCTCACCCGCGTCCACCTCACCGGGGCGAGGGCCGGCACGAGCGAGCCCTTCGCCGAGGATCTGCCGGGCACGCCCGACAACATGTGGCGCGATCCGGAGGGGTTGATGTGGGTGGCCCTCGCCGGACCCCGTATCGGCGCCCTCGACCGTCTCCACCGCACCGGCCCGGCCGTACGCCGTGCCGCGAGCCGGGTCGCGGTACGGGCGCCGTTCCGCCCCCTGGGGTTCGCCGGGGTCGTGGCGGTCGACGACGAGGGGCGCGTCGTGCACACCCTCGTCGACCGCCACTCCCGCTTCCGCATGGTCACCAGCGCCTGCGTGGCCGAGGGCCGCCTGATCCTCGGGAGCCTGTGGGAGCGGGGGGTCGCGGTGTGCGAGTCGCCGGGGAAGGCGGACTGACGCCGGGAGCGTGCATGGAGTGAGGCCTCGGCGGTTCTGCTCCGCCGCCGGGCGTGTGCACGGTGTACGACGGCCGCGTTACGCTGTCGACCAGCCGCGATCCCCTCGCGGCGCGGCGGTGGGGCCCGCCGTACCCGAACCGCGGCATCGGCGCCGACAACGGTCCCTGCTTGCGACGGAGCGCGCCCGGCGGACACCCGGGCCCCGGCGAGTAGGAGACGCAGGTCCATGCCAGCCCCGCACCCCGACGAGCCCGGAGCCTCACCGTCCCCGGACGCCCCCGTAGCCGACCTGACCCGACCGACCCTCTGGCACGGCCAGGCCTCCGTGGTCGCGGTCGTGGCGGTCGGCGGCGGGACCGGCGCGACGGCCCGGTACGGCGCCTCCCTCCTCTGGCCCACGGGCCCGGCCGGCTTTCCCTGGACCACGTTCTGGGTGAACGTCGTCGGCTGCTTCGTCATCGGACTCTTCATGATCGCGATCACGGAGAGATGGGCGGCCCACCGCCTGGTCCGCCCCTTCTTCGGCACCGGAGTACTGGGCGGCTTCACCACCTTCTCGACGTACGCCGTCGACATCCGGCGCCTGTTGGAGGAGGGCCACCCCGGCACCGCCCTCGCCTACCTCGCCGCGACCCTTCTGGCCGCCCTCACGGCGGTCTGGCTCGCGGCGGCGACAGCGCGTCTGGTCCTGCGGACCGGGCCTTCGCACAGCAGGCCCACCGAAACGCGTGAGCAAGGTAAGAGGTCGTCGTGAACTGGGTGCTCGTCATCGTCGGCGGAATGCTCGGCGCGCCCCTGCGCTATCTCACCGACCGCGCCGTGCAGTCGCGTCACGACACGGACCTCCCCTGGGGCACGTTCGCTGTCAACGTCACCGGATCCCTGGTCCTCGGCGCCCTCACCGGCGCCGTCACGGCCGGTGCCGCAACCTCCGACCTGCAGCTTCTCCTCGGCACCGGACTGTGCGGGGCGCTCACCACGTACTCGACCTTCTCGTACGAGACCCTGCTGCTGGCCCGGAGCGGCGCCCGCTTCCACGCCGCCGCCAACGTGGTCGCGAGCGTGACGGCGGGGCTGGGCGCGGTCTTCGTGGGGCTGGCGGCGGCGCAGGCCCTCTGGTCCTGAGCGCCGGACCCTTACCCGGCCGTAGTACGACTGCCTCCCCCGGCACGATCACGCCCCGCCGTGACCCGTGGCCGGCCATACCTCAGCCATGCCCTCGTCAGCCATGCCCTCGCCGAGCAGAACTGGACCCCATGAGCGCCATCACCGTCGGTCAGGCCGTCGTCCTCGGAGCGGTGGAGGGGGTGACCGAGTTCCTGCCTGTGTCCTCCACCGGGCATCTGAAGATCGCCGAAGGGCTCATGGGGATCCAGGTCGAGGACAAGGCGGTCGTCGGGTTCTCGGCGGTCATCCAGGTCGGCGCGATCGCGGCGGTGCTCGTCTACTTCCGCGGGGACATCGTTCGGATCGGCTCCGCCTGGTTCCGGGGGCTCTTCCACGCGGCGGAGCGGCAGGACCGCGACTACCGGTTCGCGTGGTGGGTGATCGCCGCGACCATCCCGATCGTGGTCGTCGGGCTGGCCGCCCGGTCGCTCATCGAGGGGCCGCTCGCCTCGTTGTGGGTGGTGGCCGGTTCGCTGATCGTCGGCAGCGCTGTGATGTGGGTCGCGGAACAGGTGGGCCGGCGCAGGCGCGCGGAGGAGGACACCCGGTTCAGGGACGCGATGCTCGTCGGCGGTTCGCAGATCCTCGCTTTGCTCTTCCCCGGCTTCTCCCGCTCCGGCGCCACCATGTCCACCGCGCTGCTGCTCGACCTCGACCGGGTCGCGGCCACCCGGCTCTCCTTCTTCCTCGGTATCCCGGCCCTCACCGGTGCCGGGCTCTACGAACTGAAGGACGCCCTCGGTGCGGGGGTGGGTGCGGCCCCGCTGATCGTCGGCACCACCGTCTCGTTCGCGGTCGCGTACGCCTCCATCGCCTGGCTGCTGAAGTTCGTGACCAGGCACTCCTTCAACGTGTTCGTGTCCTACCGGATCGTCGTCGGGGTCCTCCTCTTCGGGCTGCTCGGTGCGGGTGGCCTCAGCTGACGGCGTTCCCGCGGGCGTCACTGGCTGATCCACGACCGCCCGTGACCTGGAAGATCGAATCCAGGACCCCTTGACAGCCCCCTCCCGTCACCCGCAGGATCACCCCCGTGAACCTGTCAGACAGCCAGACAGGTGGCTCGGCACCCCGGCGCGTCAGCGCCATGGAAGCGGTGCTCACCCACCTCCGCGACGCCATCGAGCGCGGCAAGTACGCCATCGGGGACAAGCTTCCCTCGGAGGCGGAGCTCTGCCGGCAGCTCGAAGTGAGCCGTCCGGTACTCCGCGAGGCGCTGCGCGCCCTGCAGGTGATGGGCCTGACCCAGTCCCGCACCGGCAAGGGCACCTTCGTGATCGGGAACGCCGTCGAGGACCCCACCTTCGGCGACTACGCGGCGAGCGACCTGCTGGAGGTGCGCCGGCACGTGGAGATCCCGGTCGCCGGGTACGCGGCGGTGCGTCGCACCCCGGAGAACCTGGACCATCTGGCCCACCTCCTGGACCGGATGGAGCGGGAGACCGACACCACCGCGTGGGTCGCGATGGACACGCTCTTCCACCTGGCCGTGGCCGAGGCCGCCCAGAACCCGGTGTTCCGCCGGGTGATCGAGGAGATCCGGGACGCGCTGGCCCGCCAGTCGGCCTTCCTCAACGAGCTGGGGGGCCGGCGCGAGCAGTCCAACCGCGAGCACCGGGCCATCGTCGAGGCGCTGATCGACGGTTCCGAACACGACGCGGTGGAGGCCATGTCCCACCACCTCGACCGCGTCGAGACCACCCTCACCGATATCGTGCGTTCCCCGCGCACGGACAGCTCCACGGAAGGCGGACGCGAGACGTGAGCGAGCAGTCCCTCGACAAAGACGTCGTACAGGCCGGACAGACCCCGGCGCACGTCGACGCCGGAGACGCCGGCTACAGCAAGTCCCTGAAGTCCCGCCACGTCAACATGATCGCCATCGGCGGCGCGATCGGCACCGGCCTCTTCCTCGGAGCCGGCGGCCGCCTCGCCGACGCCGGCCCGTCCCTCTTCATCGCGTACGCGGTCTGCGGAGTCTTCGCCTTCCTCGTCGTCCGCGCCCTCGGCGAACTGGTCCTCTACCGGCCCTCGTCCGGCGCCTTCGTGTCCTACGCCCGGGAGTTCCTCGGCGAGAAGGGCGCGTACACGGCCGGCTGGATGTACTTCCTGAACTGGGCCACCACCGGTATCGCCGACATCACCGCGGTCGCCCTCTACACCCACTACTGGGGCATGTTCTCCGACATCCCCCAGTGGGTGATCGCGCTCATCGCGCTCGGGGTCGTCCTCGCCGTGAACCTGATCTCGGTGAAGATGTTCGGCGAACTGGAGTTCTGGTTCGCGATCATCAAGGTCAGCGCGCTCGTCATCTTCATGCTGATCGGCATCTTCCTGCTGGTCACCCAGCAGCCCGTCGACGGTCACACCCCCGGCCCGTCCCTGATCACCGACAACGGCGGCATCTTCCCCAGCGGCCTGCTGCCCATGCTGCTGATCATCCAGGGCGTCGTCTTCGCCTACGCCTCCGTCGAACTGGTCGGCGTCGCGGCGGGCGAGACCGAGAACCCCGAGAAGATCATGCCGAAGGCGATCAACTCGATCATGTGGCGCGTCGGCCTGTTCTACGTCGGCTCCGTCCTGCTCCTTGCGATGCTGCTGCCCTGGTCCTCGTACAAGGCCGGCGAGAGCCCCTTCGTCACCGTGCTCTCCAACATCGGCATCCCGGCGGCCGGCGGAATCATGAACCTCGTCGTGATGACGGCGGCCATGTCCTCGCTCAACTCGGGCCTGTACTCCACCGGCCGCATCCTGCGCTCGATGGCGATCGCGGGCTCCGCCCCGAAGTTCACCGGTGTGATGAGCCGCAGCCAGGTCCCCTACGGCGGCATCCTGCTCACCAGCGGTATCTGTGTGCTCGGCGTCGGACTGAACTTCGTGGTCCCGGCCGACGCGTTCGAGATCGTGCTCAACTTCGCCGCGATCGGCATCATCTGCACCTGGGGCATGATCATGATCTGTCACCTGGTGTTCTGGCAGAAGACCGAGAAGGGCGAGCTGACCCGGCCGAGCTACCGGCTGCCCGGCTCCCCGTGGACCGAGCTGGTGACGCTGTTCTTCCTGGCGTCGGTGCTGGTCCTGATGTACGCGGACGGCGGCGCGGGCCGCACGACCGTGCTGTGCCTCCCCCTCATCGTGTTGGCGCTGATCGCGGGGTGGTTCGGCGTGCGTCGCCGGGTCGCCCAGCAGTCGGCCGGAGTGAAGAAGTGATTCAGGCAGTGACGTACGACCCCACGACCACCGGCGCCGCGGCGATCCCTGCGGCTCCGGTGGCCGCGGCCCCCGCGATCCGGGAACCGCTCCACGCCCCCGTCGCCCACCTCGTACGCGGAGGTGTCATCGAGGGCATCCACTACGGCTCCGTCGTGGTGCTGGGAGCCGACGGGGAGGTGGAACTCCAACTCGGCGACATCGAGGCGGCGTTCTACCCCCGGTCGGCGCTCAAACCGGTCCAGGCCGTGGCGATGCTGCGCGCCGGACTGCCCCTGGACGGCGCACTGCTGTCCCTGACCGCGGCCAGCCACTCCGGCGAGGACCGCCACCTCGCCGGGGCCCGGCAGATCCTGGAGCTGGCCGGGGCGACCGAGGACGATCTGCGCAACGTCACCGACATGCCGTACGACCCGGCCGTCCGGGACCGGTGGATACGCGAGGGGAGGCAGCCCTCCCGTCTCGCGCAGAACTGCTCCGGCAAGCACGCGGCCATGCTGTACACGTGTCGGCTCAACGGCTGGTCGCTGGAGAACTACCTCGACCCGGCCCACCCGTTGCAGCAGGCCATCGCCGAGATCGTCGAGGACCTCACCGGACAGGCCATCGCCCAGGTGACCGTCGACGGCTGCGGCGCCCCCCTCTTCTCCGTCTCCCTGCACGGCCTGGCCCGCGCCCTCGCCCGGATCACCACCGCCACCGAGGGCACCCCCGAGCGCACGGTCGCCGACGCCATGCGCGCGCACGCCGAGATGGCGTCCGGCGCGGGACGCGACGTGGCCGGGCTGATGCGGGCCGTGCCCGGACTGCTCACCAAGGACGGCTTCGAGGGCGTCCAGGCCGCCGCGCTCCCGGACGGCCGGGCCGTCGCAGTGAAGATCGCCGACGGAGCGAACCGGGCCAGGGTGCCGGTGACCGCGGCCGCGCTGGCACGGGCGGGCGTCGCTCCCGAGGCTCTCGCGGAGTTCGCGGGTGAGGTCCTGCTCGGGGGTGGCCGCGCGGTCGGCCGGGTCGGCCCGGTCCGGGCGCTGGATCCACTGCCGGGTCAGTAGTGAGCTTGGATCACCCCCGCCGCCCCGACCCGTTCCCATCCCCAGGGGCTGCGCCCCTTCGACCCCCACAGCGCGGGTCCGGTGGGGCTTCTCGCGCAGTTCCCCGCGCCCCTGAAAGGGCCGAAGGCCCCTCGGGGCGAAAAGCAGGGGCGCAGCCCCATGCCTTTCAGGGGCGCGGGGAACTGCGCGACCAGCCCCATCGAACCCGCCCCCACCCACGCACCCCAGACACCCCCACGTCCCCACACCCACCCACCCAAGCCCGTCGCGGGGGCGAAGGGGCAGCGCCCCTGGGGATGGGACGGGTAGGGGCGGCGGGGGCGACACGAATCCGCGAGAGCCGCCGCCCCATCCGCACGTCACGAAAGAAGGCCCACCCAGTCATGACCGCCGCAGTGACCCGCAGTGAACACGATCTGCTCGGAGACCGTGACGTTCCCGCCGACGCGTACTGGGGCGTGCACACCCTGCGCGCCACGGAGAACTTCCCCATCACGGGCACCCCGATCTCCGCCTACTCCCATCTGATCGACGCGCTGGCCGCTGTCAAGGATGCCGCCGCCCGCGCCAACGAGGAACTCGGTCTGCTGGCGCCCGCGAAAGCCGCCGCGATCATCGAGGCCTGCCGGGAGATCCGCGACGGCAAGCTGCACGACCAGTTCGTCGTCGACGTCGTCCAGGGCGGCGCCGGCACCTCCACCAACATGAACGCCAACGAGGTCGTGGCCAACCGGGCGCTGGAGCTGCTGGGCCACACCAAGGGCCGGTACGAGTACCTGCACCCCAACGAGGACGTCAACCTCGGCCAGTCCACCAACGACGTCTACCCGACCGCCGTCAAGATCGCGACCGTCTACGCGGTGCGCGAGCTGCTCAAGGCGATGGCAGTGCTCCAGGACTCGTTCGCCCGCAAGGCGGTCGAGTTCCGTGACGTGCTGAAGATGGGCCGCACACAGCTGCAGGACGCGGTGCCGATGACGCTGGGCCAGGAGTTCTCGGCGTACGCGGTGATGCTGGACGAGGACCGCAGCCGCCTGGCGGAGGCCGTGGAACTGGTTCACGAGATCAACCTGGGCGCCACCGCCATCGGCACGGGTCTCAACGCCCCCGTCGGATACGCGGAGTCGGCCCGCCGCCACCTCGCCGAGATCACCGGGCTGCCGCTGGTCACCGCAGCCAACCTGGTCGAGGCCACCCAGGACTGCGGCGCGTTCGTGCAGATGTCGGGCGTTCTCAAGCGGATCGCCGTGAAGCTCTCCAAGAGCTGCAACGACCTGCGGCTGCTGTCCTCCGGGCCGCGCGCGGGACTGAACGAGATCAACCTGCCGCCGGTGCAGGCCGGTTCGTCCATCATGCCCGGCAAGGTCAACCCGGTGATCCCCGAGGTCGTCAACCAGGTCGCCTTCGAGGTCATCGGCAACGACGTCACCATCACCATGGCCGCCGAGGCCGGACAGCTCCAGCTCAACGCCTTCGAGCCGATCATCCTGCACTCCCTGTCGGAGTCCATCACCCACCTGCGGGCCGCCTGCCTGACGCTGGCCGAGCGGTGCGTGGACGGCATCACCGCCAACACCGAGGCGCTGCGCGCGAGCGTGGAGAACTCCATCGGCCTGGTCACCGCCCTCAACCCGTACATCGGCTACACGGCGGCCACCGACATCGCCAAGGAGGCCCTCGCCACCGGCCGGGGCGTGGCCGAACTCGTCCAGGAGAAGGGCCTGCTGCCCGCCGAACGGCTCGCCGAACTGCTGCGGCCCGAGGTGCTCGCAGGCAACGGAACCCCTTCGGCCTGATGGATGCCACCACCTTCCAGCCGGTGCTGGAACGTATCGCCGAGGAGATCGGACGGACCCCGGGCCGCGGCCGGCCCGCCGACTACATCCCGGCGCTCGCGGCCCGCGACCCGCGCCGCTTCGGCATGGCCGTCGCGGAGCCGGACGGCACGGTGTACGGCGTGGGGGACTGGCGGGAGCCGTTCTCCACGCAGTCCATCACCAAGGTGTTCACCCTCGCCCTCGACCTGGCCCGGGAGGGCGACGACCTCTGGGAGCACGTGGGCCGCGAGCCCTCGGGCAACCCCTTCAACTCCCTGGTCCAGCTGGAGTACGAGAACGGCATCCCGCGCAACCCGTTCATCAACGCGGGCGCCCTCGTCGTCACCGACCGCCTCCACACCCGTACCGGTGACGCGGCCGGCGAGCTGCTCTCCTTCATGCGATCGGAGAGCGGCAACCCGGACCTGGACTTCGACGCGCAGATCGCCGCCTCCGAGTCAGCGCACGGCGACCGCAACGCGGCCCTCGCGCACTTCATGGCGTCGTACGGCAACATCGACAACCCCGTACCGGACCTCCTCGACCAGTACTTCCGGCAGTGTTCCCTCACCGCCTCCTGCGCCGACCTCGCCCTCGCCACCACCTTCCTCGCCCGCCACGGCGTCCGCGCCGACGGCACCCGCCTGTTGACGCGGAGTGAGGCGAAGCAGGTCAACGCGGTGATGCTCACCTGCGGCACGTACGACGCGGCCGGCGAGTTCGCCTACCGTGTGGGCCTGCCCGGCAAGAGCGGGGTGGGTGGCGGCATCATCGCCGTCGTACCGGGGCGCTGCACGCTCTGCGTGTGGAGTCCGGGGCTGGACGAGCGGGGAAACTCGGTGGCGGGAGTGGCGGCGCTGGAGCGCTTCACGACCCTGACGGGACTGTCCGTCTTCTGACGGCCAGCGGCGCCACCGTCGCCGTCGCCGTCGGCACCGAAGCCGTGGACCGAACCCGTGGACCGGAACCCGTGGACCGAAGCCGTGGACCGGACCCGTGGAGCGAACGTGGGGGCGGGTTCGCGCACGGGTCACGCCCCGGTACCCGTCAGGAGGGCGCCGCGTCGTCTCCGCGCCACTCGGCGTTGACACGCTGACCGAGTGTTGGCCATCGCTTTCCCCGTCGATCTCCGCCGCTGCCAGGCGCTCGGCCTGGCCGGATCCGCCTTTCTCGCCCTGGGAGGTGAGACCGCCGGTGCGCTGCCGGTTCAGGAGCTGCTGTCGCCGACCTCGGGGCGCGGCGCGCTGGGTCTGGTCGGTGTCTACTTCGGCGTCGTCCTGCTGATAGCCGCCTGGGCGCTGCTGGGAAAGGTGATACGCGGCCCCGAACCCCCGGCCCCCCGTGCCCTGCTCCTCGTGCTGGCCGTCTGGGCGGCCCCCCTTCTCCTCGCGCCGCCGCTGTTCAGCCGGGACGTGTACAGCTATCTCGCCCAGGGCGCCATGGTCGACGCGCACATGGACGTCTATCTGCACGGTCCCGCCCGGCTCGGCGGGCCGCTCGCCGACGAGGTCGCACCGATGTGGCGGCACACGGCCACGCCGTACGGCCCCGTCTTCCTCGCCGTCGCCTCCGGGCTGTCCGGTCTGACCGAGGGCCGGATTCCGGCCGGTCTCATCGGGATGCGTCTGATCGCCCTCCTCGGGGTGGCCCTGATGGCCGCGGCGCTGCCCCGCCTCGCCCGGCACGGCGGAGCCGACCCGGCCGTCGCCGTCTGGCTGGGCGCGCTCAACCCGCTCGTGCTCCTGCACCTCGTGGCCGGGGCCCACAACGACGCGCTGATGCTGGGACTGCTGGGCGTCGGGCTGGTGCTCGCGCGGGGCCGCTGGTACCTCCTCGGCGTCGTCCTCGTCACCCTCGCCGCCCTGGTCAAGGCGCCCGCCGCACTCGGCCTGGCTGCGTTGGTCATGATGCGCGGCCGTACCGGACGGGTCCGGACGACCGTGACAGCGCTGGCCGTCGCGACGGCCACCACGGCGGCCGTGACCGCCCTGGCCGGCACGGGATACGGCTGGATCGCCGCCCTGCGCACCCCCGTGTCCCCGCAGAACTGGTCGCCCACCAGCGTCCTCGGCCGCGCCACCGGCACCCTGCTCCACGGCCTCGGCAGCGACCTGGCCCCGCTCGCACTCCCGGCCTGGCGCGCGGCCGGACTCCTGCTGACCCTCGCCGTCGTCCTGTTCGTATGGCTCCGGCTGAGACCCGGACCGGTGTACGCGCTGGGCCTCAGCCTGGCCGCCGTGGCCGCGCTGGGCCCAGCGATCCGTCCCTGGTACGCCCTGTGGGGCCTGTTCCTCATCGCAGCGGCCGCCCGGAGCGTCCTGGTGCAGCGGCGGGTCGCGGTCGCCAGCGGGATGCTCGCGCTCGCCGTCCTGCCGAGCGGTGATCCGGCGGACACCGCGCAGGTCGTTCTGGCGGTGTGCGGGGGAGTGCTCGCGGTGGTCGTGCTGTGGCAGGCCGAACAGGCCTCGCGGGCGCCGGCCCTGGAGCGCACGGCATGAGCGAAACCCGTACCCGCCGGCGGTGGTTCCCGCCGCGCACCGACCGTGCCCGCGTCCTCCTCGTCCTGGGCGCGGCCGCCGCCGTCACCGTCTTCACCGCGACCGTCCCGCTGCTGCGCGACTGGTTCGACCTGCGCGTCTACCACGGCGCCATCGACACCTGGGTCCACCACGACGGCCGCATCTACGACTATCTGGTGCCGGGCACGACCTACGGGTTCACCTATCCGCCGTTCGCGGCCGTCGCCATGCTGCCGATGGCGCTGGTCGGGCTGCGCACCGCGATCGTGCTGTGCCTCGCGCTCGACCTGGTGGCGCTCGCAGCCGTCCTGTACGTGCTGGTGGGGCCTCTCCTGCGCCGCTACGGCTGGTTCGGCACCTCCCTCGCCCTCTGCGCGCTCGCCCTGTTCGAACCGCTGCGGGACACCTTCAGCTTCGGCCAGGTGAACCTCCTGCTGCTGGCCCTGGTGCTCGCCGACGCCCGGCTGCTGGCCACCGGCCGGGGCCGCTGGGCGGGTGTGGGCATCGGCCTGGCGGCGGCGGTCAAGCTGACGCCCGCGATCTTCATCGGGCTGCTCCGGCTCGCCCGG